>DAOTUD010000140.1:0-26196 GCA_034437275.1 Anaerolineae bacterium | reverse complement strand
TTCCGGGCCGGGCGCGCGGCGCGCCATTCCGCCCAGCGCAGCAAGCCTTCCGCCAGCAGCACCTGGACGAGCACCATGCCTAGCAGCGCCACACCGACCCATACGCCATATTTCGCCTCCCCCCACAGCACGAGCAGCGTGTCCAGGTCGAGCAGGTGCAGGCCCTGGTCCCCGGCCACCGCCACGAACAGCGTCTCGCGCCAGGATACCCCCGCCGGCGGATACCGCGCCGTGATCTGCCCGAACACATCCACCAGCAGCGCCAGCCCGAACAACACAAAGGCCAGCATCAAGATCATGCCCTGCATCAGCACCACGTAATACCGGCGCGGGGACAGCGTGGCGATGAACAGGCCCAGCGCCGCGTTCAGCCCGATCAGCGCGAACGGCTGGAGCAGCGCCGCCGTCATCAGCGCCGCCAGCGCCAGCCCGGCCACCTCCAGCGACACGGCGGGCGTGATGCCGTCGACGTACAGGTCGAGCCGGTAGCCGTCATAATCGGCCAGCCCGGCGATCATGCGCCCCACGAACACCACCCGCGCCGCCAGCAGCACCAGCAGCGCCCCGCGCATCCGGTAGAAGGCCGCCGCCCAGCGTGCGCGCAGCGCCAGCCCCGCCCCGTAACTGGTGATCTGAATCGCCTCCCACGTGCCGCGCTGCTGCTCGTCCAACAGCGCGCGCGAGGTGGCAACCAGTGCCGCCACCACCACAATGAACTGCACTACCAGCAGCGGAAAATACAACACCTGGTACAGGCCGGAGGTCACATCGTTCGAGACGAGAATCGGCGTGCCCTGGCGATAGGTGGAGTAGCTCAGGCCGAGCAAGATCGTCGCCACACCGGCGGCCAACCCGCGCGCCATCCAGCGCCACAGCGCGGACTGGTGCCGGATGCCGCGCAGCATATAGCGCAGCACCGGATGGCCGGGCCGTGCCCAGGGGGGCAGTGTCGCCGCGAGAACCTGCCCCACGCTCATCGCCGCACGTCCAGTGCCGCGCGCAGGTCAGCTTCCAGCCGGTCGAGCGCGGGCCGCCAGTCGCCCGGCGTCACCGGCACCAACCGCCCCGCGTGAATGTAGTACAGGTACGCCTGCGGCACTGCACCGGTGAAGGCATCCACCGCCGAAGCATATACCCCAAGCTGCAGATAATAGCGCCGGGCATGACCCGGCACCCGGTCGGACGCCACCGGCGATGTCTTGAAGTCCAGCACGTGCCACTGCTCGCCCTCCCAGAACAGCACATCGATCACGCCGTGAATGGCGCGCCCGGTCGACGTCAGGTACACGAACGGCAGTTCGCTGTAAATATGCTCGGCTCGCGCCAGCCGGTCGCACAGATCGCTGGCCATGAAGCGCGCCAGCAGTCCCTCCGCCTGCCGGATCGCGTCCCGCACCTGCGCCGGATCGGTCAGGTGCTGCTCCCAGGCGTAGGTCTCCAACCGGGCTTTTAGCACATCCAGCGAGGGGGACCGCGCCAGCAGCCACGCCTGCAGCGCCCGGTGCACCATTTCGCCGACGACACGCCGCCCCCCGCCGGACGGCTGGTCGGTCAGCGGGCGGACCGCGTCGGGCGCATCGTGCAGCACGGAATGGCGAAACGCCGCGCGCCCGCGTGCGGGCGGCTCGTAGGCAGCCGCCTCCCCGAGTTTGGCGATCTGCGTGGCGGTCAGGGCACGCGCCGGGGCGTCGATCGGGACCGGCACCGGGGCCAGCAGCGGCAGCAGCGCCGGCTCGACACCGGCGGCGAGCTGCGCGCCCTGCACCGCCGGATCGTCCCAGCCGGTCCGCGCGCGACCCGTGCCCGGCGCGAGGTCCTGGGGCGGCTCCGGTGGCACAAGGCACCAGCACGCGCCGCCCGGATACTCCCACCGCACCGGGTCCGGGCCAGGGGCCAGATCGTCGTCGTCCAGCCCCAGCGCGGTGAGCCACTGCCGCAGCCAGGTACCGTCGCTGGCATGGGCACGCGAGCCGCTCACCACCAGATAATCCTGGGCGCGCGTGGCCGCCACGTACAGCAGGCGGCGGCGTTCGGCCAGGTCGCGGCGTGCAGCCAACTCCCCGCTCCACTCCCAGGCGAAGGGCTGTGGATCATCCCCGTCCGGATCATCGACCGGCAGCTTGCAGGCCGCGCCCGCCTCGCGGTCGACGGTGAACACGCCGCGCCGGAGGCCGCGCCGCCAGGCAGTATCGGCCAGGATCACCACCGGGAACTCCAGCCCCTTGCTGGCGTGGACCGACATCAGCGTGACGGTGTTCTCCATCGCGACCACCGCCTCGCCCTCGCGCACCTCGCGCGCGGTCAGGTCCTGGGCGTACACGTTGAACGCGCCCAGCGACACCCGCCCCGACGCCCGCGCCAGCGCGAGCAGCTTCTCGACGTTGCCGCGCCGCCGCGCCCCGTCCGGCAGCCCGGTCAGCGTGGCGAGGTAGCCGGTCAGGTGCAGCGCGCGGGCCAGCAGTTCGGCAATCGTGGCGCGCCCAGCCATGTCGCGCAGTTCGTCCAGCACCACGCGTGCAAAATCACGCGCCGCCGCGTCCTCCGCCGGGAACAGCGGCACCTCCCCGGCGAACAACGCCGCCCACAGCGGCATACGCGCGCCTGTGTCGTCGCGCAGCAGGCGCAGCGCGTACAGCGCCTCGTCGCTGAGGCCGAACAGTGGCGACCGCAGCACCACCGCCAGCGCCAGGTCATCCGCCGGGTTGTGCAGCGCGCGCAGCAGGTGCAGCAGGTCCCACACTTCCTGCCGGTCGAAATAGCCCTGGCCAGCGACGGTAACATACGGCAGTTCCGCCGCCTTAAACACCTCCTCGTACAGCGGCGCGCGCGTCATGGCCTGGAACAGAATCGCCATGTCGCCGTAGCACACCGGGCGATAGGCCCCCTGCCCTGCCGGATGCGCGTGCTCCGGGATGTGCCGCACGCGCGGATCGTCGTGCCGCAGGTCCCCGTCCCACACCAACTGCTCGCCCGCCACCAGATCGTGGATGTGCTGCGCCAGCTCCCAGGCTTCCCAACGGCGCAGTTCGTCGGCGCGCTGCCAGTCGGGATGCAGGTCCTTATCCGGCCTGTCGAGCAGCAGCAGGCTGATCGGCACGTCGTGCAGCGCGACCTGCGCCGGCTGCGCGGGCCGGAAGGCGCGCATCGGGTACTCCAGCGCCACCGCGAAGGGATCGTCGGCGCGCGCGGCCAGGATGTGGTCGAAAATGGCGTTGAACGCGGTCACCAGTTTTTCATGCGCCCGAAACGAGGTGGACAGCGGCAGTTCTTCACCGCCCGCCGCCCGCAGATCGTCGCGCACCGCCCCGAAGACGCTCACGTCCGCCCCGCGAAAGGCGTAGATGCTCTGCTTGGGATCGCCGACCACGAACAGCCGCCCATCCTGCCCATCATCCCGGCCCGGCGGGTCCGGCGCGCCCGCCCCAGTCAGCGCGTAGATGATCGCGCGCTGGGCCTGGTTGGTGTCCTGGAACTCGTCGACGAGCACTTGCCGGAACGCGGCGCGGCAGCGTGCCGTCACCTCAGGATGCGCCGCGAGCAGCGCCCGCGTCCGCGTTTCGAGGTCGTCGAAGTCCAGCACGGCGCGGTCGGCCTTGAGCCGTGTGTAAGTCTCCGCCGCCAGCAGGATCGCGTCGCGCCACAGCAGCAGCCATTCCGCTGCCGCACGATCCGCGCCATCAGCATCGTCGTCAGGCCGGGGCAGCATGGTAAAGCCTTTGGCCCAGTCCTGGAACACGCCGAGCACGTCTTTACATTCGCGCACGCCGTCCGCCCCGCCCCAACTATCCTGCTTTCCGCCGCGCCGGTTGATGCCCGCCGCCAGCGCCGTGACGGCGTCCGCGAAGGCGTCCGGGTCGTCGCCGAACAGCGCGGGCGTCTGCCGGCGGATCAGCCGCCAGTTGTCCATCAATTTGTCATCGGCGGGCCAGCCAACCCCCGCCGGTTCCCAGGCCAACGCCGCGCGGAGCGTCTCGTCGGCGCGCACCTCGGCCATCACACGCTGCATCGCGTCCGCCCAATCCGCCCGCCAGCGATCCAGCAGAGCGTCGGGAGAGCTGTCGAGCGCCGCGCGCACTTGATCCGCGTCGCTGGGCGTGCTGTACGCGGCCAGCACCGCGCGCACATCCCGCACATCGTAGGCAGCCAGCAGTTGCGCCGCCGGGTGCTCCCCATGGCCCAGGTCGGCCAGCGTTTGCTCGACGGCGTCCTCGTGCAGGATGCCCGCCTCGGTTTCGTCCAGCACCGCGAAGGACGGGTCCAGCTCCGCCGCTGCCGGGTTGGCCCGCAGGATGTGCGCACACAGGCTGTGAATGGTGCCGATGCGCGCCATGTTGAGCGCGACCTGGTGATTCATCCAGCGTTCCAGCGCGGCGGGATCGTCGCCAGCGGCGGCAGCAGCGATGCGTTCCTCAATCGCCCTGCGCACCCGGTCGCGCATCTCGCGGGCGGCCTTTTCGGTGAAGGTGATCGCCACCACGTCCGGCAGCGCCCAATCCGGGTTGGCGTCCAGCAGCGCGATGAAGCGCTCGACCAGCACGCGCGTCTTGCCGCTGCCCGCGCCAGCGGTGACGATCAGGTTGCGGTCGTGTGTGTAGATGGCGTCGGATTGTTCAGGTGTGAAGTTCATAACGCCTGCTCAGGATGCTTAGAAGAAGAAAATAACCGCGCTGAAAAGCGCCAGCGCCGCCGCCCACAAGGCGATCACCGCCAGCGTCCGCAGCCGCGACGATGCGCGCCCCGCCATGTTGATCCGGCGGCTGGCGGCCAGCAGCACGAAGCCCACGCCCACCAGCACGAACGCCACATCCCGCAGCACCAGCCCGAAGGCCAGCGAGAGCACGATAAACGCCGCATACACCAGCCACCAACGGCGCGCACCGGACCGCCCTTCTGTTGTCATAGTGCCTCCGATCAGGCAAACACGTCGATGATCAACAGCAGCCCGGTCGCCGCGATGCCCAGCACCAGCAGCCCCGCCGCCAGCAGGTTGCGCATGTGCCACTCGACGCGCCGCCGGCCCTCGCGGGTGATGGTCGGCTGGAGCAGCGCCAATCCGCCGCCCAGCAGCAGCCAGACCACGCCCAGCACCACGTCCACGAAAATGATCGCGCCGGTCCCCAGCGCCAGAAACGCATAGCCCAGCAGTCGCTGGCTCATGATTGGCCCCGGTAGGTCTGGCGCTGGCGGTCCTTGTAGGCGCGGATCAGGTCGACCAGTTCGATCAGGCGTTCGATGTTGCGCGGGATCTCCTGGCGGGCTTCGGCGTGATACTCCCCGGCCTCCTCGTCCATCAGCAGCCGCCACCAACTGTCCAACGTGCTGATCGAGCCGCGCAGATCGTGCTCCAGTTTGGACACAAACTCAAATGGCGCTTCGTCTAACAATTCGTCGGTCGTGCGTTCATCGTGCGACATAAGCTTTGCCCTCCTCCGCATAATCCCGTCAAAATAGGTAGATCAACGGCAAGCCCAGCGCGATCAGCAGGCAAGCCAGGGCCAGCGCATTCCGTCCCCAGCCGTCCAGCGCCCACAACGGGTGGCCATGTTCGTCCCGCTTCGGCTTGAACAGCAGCATCGCCGCGCCCATCAGCGCCGGGATCAGCCCCGGCACCGGGCTGGCATCGAACGCCAGATACAGCACGCTGCTGGCCAGCCCCAGCGCCAGGAAAAACGCGCCCATCACATATTGCACGGTAGGTGTACGCAGCATTGCTAACCGTCCTTCTGCAAGTATACACGAGACATGCGGCACAGCGGGCCAAACGCGCAGTAACTCACGCAGCGCCCGCGCTCCAGCTTGCGCGGCTGCACCCGAAAATCCCCCGCGCGCGCCGCCTGCACGTGCGCGTGCAGGGTGTCCCGCGCCTCGTCCACCACATCATCATCGGCGCAGACCTGCCCGCTGAGCGCCCGGTTGCTGATGTGCCAGAACACCCCGCCCAGCACCTCCTGGGGCGCATTTTCACGCTTCAGCAATTGCTGCGCCGCCAGCAAATACAGCAGCATCTGGAAGTCGCGCCCGGCCTCCATATCGCGCACCGAGTGCGGGGTGCTCCCGCTTTTGTAGTCGATGATCACCACGTGTTCCCCGGCCTGGTCCATGCGGTCGATCTTGCCGCGGGCCCACACCGGACCCGCCGGCCCCTCGATTTTGATCGGGGGCGCGTCGTCGCCGAAACCGTAGGCGGCCTCCTGCCGGAAAGGCCAGCGTTCGGCCTCGCCCAGCGCCGCCGCGACCGGGTGCGCCGACTCGTACTGGCGCGGCTGCAGCCGCAGCGGGGTGTCGTCGCTAAAGTCCAGCGCCACCAGCCAGCGCAGTCGCCGCCGCAGCGCGGCGCGCTCGTAGTCCCACACCGGTGAAGGCCGGAAGCCGTACCGGTCCGGCGCACCGGCAAAGACAGCGTCCGCCACCTCGTCGAGAATTGCCAGGGCGCGCGCCTGGTTGTCCGGCGTGATCGCCAGCCCTTCGTCAGCGATGCGCCGGTAGGTGTGCTCCAGCACGGCGTGGTTGATCAGGCCGCGCTGCAAGGCGTCCAGCCCTTCCTCCGGCTCCTCGAGCTCCTCCAGGGCCAGCAGCCGCCGCGCGAAAAAACGAAACGGGCAAGTCCCGTACTCGGTGAACTGGCTGGCGCTCCACACGCGGTCCGGGCCGAGCGCCCCGGCAGCGACCGCCACCAGCGCCCGATCGCGGAGCACACCGCTGTACTCGTCGAAGGGCGCGAACGGGTCCGCGCGGCGGGCTTCCAGCGCGCGCCCGGCCAGCACCGCCCGCCAGACCGGCCCCCAGTCCGCGTCGCTGAGCAGCGCATTATGCACCGCCAGCGCTGCGTCCCTGGCGTCCTCCCCGGCGCGCAAGCTCTCCGCCACCGCGACCGCCGCCTCGCTGAAGGTGGCCGCCTCGTCAAACGTCGGGGCTGCGCCGACCGGGATGCGCTGCACGGCCTCCGCCGGGATGCCCAGCGCGGCCTGCACCGCGCTCCAGTACGGCGAGGGGGGCACTTGCGCGCCGCTGTCGTCCACATAGCACCGGCTGAGCGTCAGCGACCGCCGCGCCAGCCCAACCACCTGGTAAAACAGGCTCATGTCGTCGGCGCGTTCCTCGGCGGTCTGCATGTCGATGCCAGCGGCTTCCAGTTCCACGCGCTCGCGCTCATGATACAGCGCATCCTCGCGCACCGGGGCCGGGAATTCGCCCTCGGCCAGCCCCAGCACATACACGTGATCGTGCGCCAGCCCACGCGCCTGCCGCGCATCAATGGCCAGCACGCGCCCCCGGCGGCTCCACCCGCCGACCGGCGTCACCTCGGCCTGCTCGATGGCCAGTTCCAACTCGGCGCGGAAGTCCGGCCACGCAATATCCCCGGCAGCCACCAGATCGCTGGCCGCCTGGATGCTGTACAGCACGCGCATCACGCGCTGAATGGCCGTGATATCGCGCGCCGCCTGGTCTGGATCACCCCCGGCGCGGATGCGTTCCAGCATGTCGAAATGGGCCGGCCCCGCGTCCGCGCTGCGCGCCGGCGTGCGCCCGCCGGCGCGGTCTTCGTCATAGGCCGCGGGGTCCGGGCCGATCAACGCGACCAGCCACGCCACCAGATCGGCAACCGGGCCGCGCGCCGGGGGCGTGATGCGGTCGAAGTGCGCCTGCAGCGCTGCCGCCAGCGCCGCCGCCGGTGCGGCGTCCAGTTCAATCGTCGCCCGTTCGTGGTCTTCGTCGTCCAGCGGATGCGCCGCCGCACGCCGGATCGCGTCCAGCCACACGTCTTTTCCGCGCACGACCTGCCGTTCCAGCGAGATCCGCTCCAGGGCGGCGATCTGCGCCGGGGTGAGATCGGGCGGCTGGAGATACGGGCTGTGCAGCGTATCCAATACGCCGCGTCGGGGGAACGCCTGCGCCGCCAGATCGACCAGCGCCAGCAGCATCGCCACCGCCGGATTTTCGCGCAGCCGTCCGCCCGCGCGCACCACCAGCGGCACGCCGTAGGCGCGCGCCGTTTCGCGCAGCGGCCCGGCATAGCGCCCCAGCGTCCGCGCCACGATCACCATATCTTCGGGCGACGTCCCGTCCAGCAGCCGCCGCTTGACACACCGCAGCACCGCACTCACTTCGCGGCCTTCGTCCGGCGCTTCGACCAGCGCCACCGCGCGCGGTGTCCCGTCCACCGGAGGATCGGGCCGGATGCGGAACAGACGGCTCACGAGGTGCTCCAGTTCCGGCGCAGCACGCGCGCCAGGATCGACCAGCGGGATCGCCTGCCAGTCCAACGCCGCACCGGACGCCAACAAGCGAGCGCGGGTCTGCTCGAAACGCCGGAACCGCCGCCCCGGCACAGCGGTCAGCGTGACGACCGTCCGGCGGATGCGCCCGGCCAGCCACGCCAGCACGCTGCGCTGCACCGCGCTGAACTGGTCGAAGCCGTCCACCACCAGCAAATTGACATTTGCGCCCAGGCGATCATCGCGGCGCAGGTGCTCCAGCGCCAGCCAGCCCGCGCCGTGCCGGTCGACGAGGCGCTTGTCCTGCAGAAATTCCTGGTAGGCAACGTAAATATGGGCCAGATCGCGGTCTTTGTCGCCGCGCGTCGCGGCCACGTCGGCGAACCGGTCGGGATAGGCCATGCCCTGCTTCAGTTCGTGCAGCAGCCCGGCCACCAGCCCGATGAACCCCGGCGTATGCGCGATCGGCGCGAACAGCACAAGCTGTCCAGCGCGGGCCAGGTCCCCGATCACATGGCGCAGGATGCGGTAGCGGGCGGTGTCGCTGACCTGGCGCTGCGGGTCCCCGGCCAGGTCCAGCAGGCGGGCGTACAACTCGCCGAAGCTGAAAAACTCCACGCCGAACTGCACCCCGCCCGGACTGCGCGCGACGAGCTGCTCGCGGACCATGTGCGTCTGGTGCTGCGTGGCCAGCACGACCCAGATCAGGCCTAGCGGGGACTGCTCGCGCTCGGCCAGGATCGCGTCGATGGCGGCTTCGGTCTTGCCACACCCCACCGGGCCGGTCATCAACCGGGGCTGTGGTGTGTATCGATCACCCGACATAAAAACCTCCCGCCGCCAGTGTAGTCATAAACCGGCGAAAAGACAATCGGATCAGGGATCGCAGTATGAAGGGGAGCCATGTAACTGAAGCGGTTTAGTTCAGCGGGGCGACCTGCGCAAAGGTGATATCGGCCCGGTTGCGGTCGCAGCCAGCACCGGCGAACACCACCTCGACCGGCGCGGACAGGTAGCGCTCGCCGCCCTGGACCTGCACCCACACCCGGCGATTGACCATGCCCGGCAGCGTGACCACCCACTCGCCGCGCGCGCGTTGGGCCAGCGGCCCGGTCTGCGCGACCTGCGGCGCGGTGTAGTCGCCCCACACCCACACGTCGAACCCGTCGACGGGCTGCCCGTCCTGGTCTACGATCTGCCCGACCAGCATCTGCCGGTCACAGGATGGAGCCGCCTGATAGGCCGGGTCCGCAGCCGGGGCGAAGGCATACGCGCCGCTGGTCACCGCGGGGGCGGCGGTGGGCGTCTGAATGTCACGCGCTTCCAGCCCGGCATGGTAGACGCCGGTCAGCGTCAGTTCGAATTCGTCCTCGCGCTCATCTTCGCGGGCGTTGGCGATCAGGATCACGACGACCACAACCGTCAACGTGGCCAGAAACAGCAGCACGGACGCCGTCAACGCGACCGTATAGGTTCGGCTGGGCCGCTGGTAGGGGGTTTCGTCGCCCAAAAGATTACTCCTGTGTGCTCACACATTCGACCAGTTCGTGCCAGATGCGCAGCGCTTCGGCCACGCTCCAGGCCTGGGCCACACACCCGCGCGGCAGATGCGGCGGATCGCCGTCGAAGATCTCGCTGATCGTCCCGATCCCGTGATCGTGGAGGTGATCGGCCAGCGGCGTCAGGTAGCTAAGCGCCGCGGCGCGGTCCTGGTACACACGGTAATGGGCGCGCACGAACGGGCCGATCAGCCAGCTCCAGGCCGTGCCCTGGTGATAGGCGCTGTCGCGCTGCAAGGGGTCGCCGGCATAATGCCCGACATAATCCGTTTCGTCCGGGGCCAGGCTGCGCAGCCCGTAGGAGACCACCAGCTCCCGCGCGCACATATCGACCACTGCGCGCGCCTGCTCGCCTTCCAGCAGCGGGAACGGCAGCGACACCGCGAAAATCTGGTTGGGGCGCAGCGTGGGATCGTGGCCCTCTGGCCCGTCGATCACGTCGTACAGGTAGCCGCCGCTGTACCAGAAGCGCGCGTCGAAGCTCTCGCGCGTGCGGGCGGCCATCTCGCCAAAGCGCGCGGCGTCGTCAGCATGGCCCAATGCACCGGCCAGGTTGGCCACGATGCGCAGCGCATTGTACCACAGCGCGCTAATCTCGACCGGCTTGCCCACGCGCGGCGTGACGACCCAATCGTCGATCTTGGCGTCCATCCAGCTGAGCTGCAGCCCCGGCTCCCCGGCAAACAGCAGCCCATCCGCCGGGTCCTGCCGGATGTTGAAGCGCGTCCCGCGCAGGTGCCAGTCGATGATATCGAGCAGCACCGGGTACAGGTCCTTGAGCACCGGGTGATCGAAGCCGCACGCCAGCGCGCATTGGTACACCGACTGGAAATACCACAGGGTCGCGTCGACCGTGTTATAGGCCGGTTCCTCGCCCGCATCGGGGAAGCGATTGGGCAGCATCCCCTGGTCGACGAACTCGGCGAAGGTGCGCAGGATGGCGGCCCCGTCGTCTTTGCGCCCGGTGACGAGCGTCAGGCCGGGCAGCGCGATCATGGCGTCGCGGCCCCAATCGGTGAACCAGGGGTACCCGGCCAGGATGCTCTGCCCCGGCTGGCCGCTGATGTCGCGGCGCACGATGAACTGGTCCGCCGCCAGCACCAACTGCTCGACCCACGCGGGGGCCTGGGCCATCCCCGCCCGCTGGATCAGATCGCGCTGGCGCGCGCGTTCGGCGTCCAACGATGCCTGCCAGGGCTGCGGCGTCTCGGACTCGCTGGTAAAGGCCACCGCCAGCGTCTCGCCCAATGCCAGGTTGGCCGAAATCCCCGCCGCCGCGAACAAGTCTTCCTGGTCCCCCAGGCCGCGCGCTTTTTCCTGCGCCAGATGGAACGACCACCACCATTCCGGTTCCAGCGCCATCTGGCCCCGGTTGGTCAGGATGGTAAACGGCTGCCCGGACAGCTCGTCATGATTGGGATGGGCCTGCACCGCGACCGCCTGCCCGTCCGGCCAACTGCGCGCCGGGTCGAAGTCGACATCGACGCGATAGCCGCCTTTGGTCAGCGTGTGATGGTCGCGGTAGGTGCACAGCGGCTTGAGCACCAGCCGCACGTTGGCCGTGCCGCGATGGAAGGTATAGGTGACATACGTCGTGTTGTGGCCCTGCGCCATCCAGATGCGCTGCACGACCTGCACATCCCCCAGCGCCCAGACAAAGGTCGGGATCGCGCCATCCAGCCGGAAGCTCTCCAGGTGGCGGTAGCCGTCCGGCAGCACCACGCCCGCCGCCCATTCGTGCGTGACCAGCGGCGAGCGCCGCCCGTCGATCTCGATCCAGGCGTCCAGGTTGGCGACCATCATCGTCCGCCGGGTGGGTGGCTGGAGCGCGGCGATCAGCAGGCCGTGGTAGCGCCGCGTGCGCGCCCCGGCCAACGACCCCATCGCGTAGCCGCCGATGCCGTTGGTGACCAGCCACTCGCGCCGCAGCATCACGTCCAGGCTGCCGGTGACTTCACGTCCAAAATGAATCATACGTATACAGTATCCCCACTCGAAACACCGCCCGTACAACTACAAGCGTCATACGGGCAGATGAATATGCGTGATTTGGCGCGCCGCACACTCCAGCCACGCCGGGAAGATGATCATTACTCGTCTTCAGGATAGGTGCTGATCACTGAGTTGTCCCCGCTGAACGGATTGGCCACGTATTTGTCGGCGTCCCAATCGTTGTGCCACTGGCTGCCGTTGACCAGATAGCGGAACTGGTAATCGCGGTTGGGTTCCAGCTCGACGGTGACCTTGAAGTTGCCGTTCTTGAGCTTCTTCATTGGGGTGGCCTGCTCGTCCCAATCGTTGAAATCCCCCACCAAAAAAGCCGACTCGGCCTCGGCAGCGATGGCTTCGGGCAGAATGAAGTCGACTTTCACGGTGCCGCGTTTCAGGAAACGCTTTTTGAACATAGTCCCTCTCTCCCTTGTGCAAGCTGGCTTGCTTGTGCCCCGTATTCTACCACCTTTTAGACTCAATACCAGGGTTTTTTATTTGGGCGGAGCGTACAAGAACCCGCGTCCCACACGCCTTCAAATCCAGCGCCGGGTGGTGTGTTTGTAGTGCCGAAACGAGTCGCCGAACTGCTGCTCGAGCATGGCCTCTTCGGCGCGGATGAACCGGCTGTCGATCACGACGACAAACGCGGGCAGCACCAGCCAGGGCGTGAGCGACCCAAGCAGCACAGCGATCCCCGCCAGCCCCAGCGCAAAGCCCAGATACATCGGGTTGCGGCTGACGCAGAAGATGCCGGTCGTGATCAAGCAGCTTGACTCCTCGAAGGGCTTGACGGTTGTTCCCTGCTGCTTGAACGCTCTATCGGCCAGCAGGTTGATCGCAACACCGCCCAGCAGCGGGATCAGCCCCAGGAACACCCAGGGACGGGTGAGCAGCTGCACACCGGGAACCAACAGGTGCAGGCCCACCATCACACCGCTAGCGGCGTACAGGACCGTAGGGGGAAAAACTCGTTTGATGCGCATCGTTGCCTCGCATGAACTACTCGCTTCGTCACAGGATATTACGTGCGAAGTGTGTCGTGGGTTGCATGGCGGCGCGGTGCAGTCAAATCAACACGTCGGGTAGCCGCGATCCTCGAACGTCAGCGGGTCGACCGGGACGTTGTCGATGTGAATTTCGTAGTGGATGTGCGGGCCGGTGCTGTTGCCGGTGCTGCCACTCCACCCGATCACGCTCTGGCGCGAGACAAGCTGGCCTTCGATCACGTTGAACGCGTTGAGGTGCGCGTAGTAGGTGATGAACGGCCCGTTCTGGACGATGATCAGGTTGCCGTAGCCGTCCGTGCGCCAGCCCGCGAAGATCACCTTGCCGCTGTGCGTGGCGACGAGCGGCGTGTTCAGCGGGATGCCGAGGTCAATCGCCGGGTGGTAGCGGTGGAAATACTGCGTCAGGCGTCCGGGCGCGGGCCAGCCCCCTGGCGCGCAGACCTGGCTGCCGTCAAACGGCGGCGTCAGCGTCGGCAGCCCCAACCCCAACGCCTGCGGTGTAAAGGTCGGGATGTTGTAGGTCGGCGTGGGCGTAGGCGGCGTGATGATGCGCGTCGGCTTGCGGACGCGCGTAGCCGGTTTGGGCGGCAGTTCGCGCGTCGGGAAAGGCGTATGGCTGGGCGTGAGCGTGGCGGCGGGCGTTGCGGTGGTGGTGGGCGTGGCGGTCGGGGCCGGGGTGCGCGTCGGCAGCGCAAAGCGCAGATCATCCCCGGCGGGCAGGTACACCCCAATCGGTGGGATGTCGGCGTTGAGCATGGCCCGCGCGTCGCCCTGCCCATAGCCGGGCGGCGCTTCCAGCGCCGGGATCGCCGCCGGATCGACCCCCGCGTAGGCGTACAGCGGGATATCGACGATGGGCGGCGCGCCGGTCGCGGTCGGGGCTGGTGTGCGCTGCGTGCCGATGCGATCCACGACGAAGAATGTGATGCTGCTGGCGATGACCACCAGTCCGATCAGCGCCAGGTAGCGCCGTACGGTACGAATCTGGGACATAGCAACCCCACCCTTACATGATTGCCGACACAACTAAATGATTGTACCATGTTGGCGCACATAGCGTGTGAACCATCACCCAAATCACCATACTATAAGGAGTCGTTTTGTGAAATTAAAACATTGGTTAGTCATTCTGCTGGTGATCGCGCTGGCGCTGCCCCTGGCCGCCGTCCAGGCCCAGGGCGATGATAGCGATGGCGACGGCGTGCCGGATGACTGGGACGCCTGCCCGGACGCCGCCGGGATCGGTGAGAACTTCGGCTGCCCCGAAGGCACCGCCCCGCCCGACCAGGACGGCGACACCATCCCCGACCTGTTCGACCGCTGCCCGACCGAGGCTGGCCCGGAGAACATGGACTGCCCCGATAGCGACGGGGATCGCATGGCCGACATCGACGACGCCTGCCCGGACATCCCCGGCGACTCGATGCTGCGCGGCTGCCAGGAAGTGCTGCAAATCGCACTGCCCACCGAGCGCGCCCCGCTGACGACCGCCAACGCGGACCGCCTGGTCGAAGTGGGTCGCCTGATCCTCACCAGCGGCAGCATCGCCACCGCCCAGGGCGACCGGCTGGCGGTGCTCCGGCCCAGCTACGGCCCGACCGGCATCGACATGTTCAGCCTGACGGATACCGCCGCCCCGGTCGGCATGTTCGAATCGCGGGGCGGCGTGATGGCGCTCAGCGCGGACGGCGCGGTGCTGATCAACGCTTACCTCATGCGTGACGCCGGGCAGACCGGGATCGCGATCTGGGATACGCCCTCCTACGGCACGCTGCACTACATGGAAATGGAGACCACCCTGCCGATCATCGGAGTGGCGGTCACGCCCGACGGCAGCATTGCAGCCGCCGCCGAAGGCATCGCCAGCCCGTACCAGCCCCCGCAAGCCAGCTACCGGCTGTGGGTGTGGAACGTCGCCAGCGGGCAGAAGATCGCCGCGCTGGAACTGGCGACCGCCATCAACGAACTGGCCCTCACGCCGGACGGATCGCAGGTGCTGATCGGGACGGAGGCCGGCGTCCAGGTTTGGGACGTCGCCAGCCAGCAGCAGGTGGCAGCCCTGAACGCCGTCCCCGCGCTGCCAGGCCGCAGCATGGCGCTCAGCCCGGACGGGTCGCGGCTTGCTGTCGGCGAGTCGAGAGGCATGGTCAGCGTGTGGAATCTGGCCGACACCAGCCAGGTTTACACTACGCAGGTATTAACCAGCACCCAATGGGACGTGGTCGCGTCGGTGGCATGGAGTCCGGACGGATCGCTGCTGGCGGTGGGCGGCGGTCCGTATGTCGATGGTCCCCCACCAGAAGGCGCTAAACTTCAGTTCAAGGTGCTGGACGCGGCCAGCGGCGAGGTGCTGTACACCGCCAACGACCTGATGAACATCCCGTTCACGCTGGAATTCAGCGCGGACGGCACGCTGCTTATCGTGAATCTGAGTTGGGGCGTCGTGTTCTGGGGCGTCGCGCCGTAGCGAGTGTATCCCCCCAGGAAAAAAATCAGGGCAGGTACGCGCCTGCCCTGATACGTTAATTAAACCTGTATCGCCTCTACCCCCAGCCGGTGAGGTGCGCGGCCAGCACCGCGCGCGCCCGGTCGGCCAGCCGGTCGCGGTCCAGGCTGCCGTCCAGCACGTAATGCGCCCGTTCGCGTTGGGGCGCGATGTGCCCCTCGTAGGCCGGGTCGGCCACGTCCTCGTAGACGCCCTCCAGGCTGCGCGACAGCCGAGTCTCCAGCGCGCTGGAGCGCTCGCGGCGGACGTCTGCCGGGGCATCCACGAACAGACGGATCGACGGCAACTGGGGCACATAATACAGCCCCTCGATGATCAGCCAGTCGCAGGCCGTAACGACCTGCTCCGGCGGGACTGGGTCCGGTGTGGTCAGCCGCCGCCCGCGCTCCCAATCGTAGGTGGGCACCGTGATCGAATTGCCGGTCGCCAGCAAGTCGAGATGCACGCGCAGCAGCGGCCAGTCGATGCTGGTCGGCAGCACCAGGAAATCCTCGCCGTCATCCGGGCGCTTGTTGCGTAGATAGCGGTCAATGCGCAGCAGACTCGCCGTGCCCGGCCAGTCTTCTAACAGTTTAAAGGCCAGCGTGGTTTTACCGCTGCCAGGCCCACCGACGACCTGTACGATGTTCATTACCCCTCGTTTCACCCACCATATATGCATTCTACTTCGGGCGCTTGTACCCCACCTTCACACCTTCCGGGATGGACCCGTCGGGATATTGCTCGGCCACCTCCTCCGCCAGCAGATCGACGCCGAGGATGGCGCTGGCCCCGACCACATAGCCCGGCGGGATCGTAGAGTTCTTGCCGATGCAGGTGATCCCCAGGTCGCCGACCTCGCGGCGCTTGCCCACGCGCGCCTCCTGCCCGACCACAACCCCCTTGTCGATCACCGCGCGCTCGATCACGACATCCTTCTCGATGTAGCTGTCGGTGAGGATCACGCTCTCGTAAACGACCGCGCCCGGCCCGACATACACGCCCGGCGACAGTACACTGCGCACCACGCGCGCCCCCGCGCTGACGATCGCGCCATCGGTGATCATGCTGTCCTCGACGACCGCGCCCTTCTCGATCTTGACCGGCGGGCGCTCCTCGCTGCGGGTGTGGATCACCCACGACCGGTCGTTGAGGTTCAGCGACGGCGGCGTGCCCAGCAGGTCCATATGCGCTTCCCAGTACGCATCAATCGTCCCGACATCGATCCAGTAGCCGCCATACGGATAGGCGACGACCTTCATGCCCTGCTCGATCATGCGCGGCACGATGTTATAGCCGAAATCGTGGCGCGAGTCCTTGCGCGTGGCGTCTTCCATCAGCAGTTTTTCCAGCGCATCCCGCTTGAAGACATACACGCCCATGTTCGCCAGATCGCCGGGCGGATCGGCGGGCTTCTCGACGAAATCGACGATCTGGTGCTGATCGTCGACCGCCATGATCCCGTAGCGCGACGCCTCGTCCAGCGGCACGCGGATCACGCACACCGTCGCATCGGCGTCCTGCTGCTCGTGGTACTCGACCAGCATGTCGTATTCCATCTCGTAAATGTGATCGCCGGACAGGATCAGAATATTACGCGGATGGTTGCGCCGGATGAAGTTGATGTTCTGGGTCACCGCATCCGCCGTGCCGGCGTACCAATCGGTATCGTAGCGCCCCTGGTAGGGCTGGAGCAGTTGCACACCGCCGGTGAAGCTGCGGTCCAGGTCCCAGGGCCGACCCAGCGCGATGTGCTCGTTGAGGCTGTGCGGGCGATACTGGGTGAGCACCAGCACATCGAACAGCCCGGAATTTACGCAATTGCTCAGCGCAAAATCAATAATACGATACTTCCCGGCAAAGGGCACCGCCGGTTTGGCGCGCTTGGCAGTCAGCACCCCCAGGCGGCTGCCCTCACCCCCAGCAAGAAGAACGGCTCGTGTGCGCATACAGTCTCCTTAACTAACACCACATTGACCTGCCCCCCAGTATAGCAAACAACCCGCCGCTTCGCCGCTTCGATTTGCGCCTTTACCGCACCGCGTCGTCCGGCGGCGGGCCGAACAGCGTATCTTCGAGCTGCTGCAACAAAGCCTGCATCTGGGCGCGCAGATCGCTGCGATACCACATGTAGAACGCGCCCGCCCCGATCAACAGCGCCGCCAGCAGGCCCATGAAGATCAGGTAGGTCGTCAGGGTTTCGGGCATAGCGCGCGAGATGCGCGCCATATTGAACCCGGCCAACCCCATCGTGGCGATCACACACACCGCGATCACGCGGTCCAGCCACAGATTGGGCACGATCCGCCCCTGGAGCCGCGTCCCGCCGCCCATCGGCACCAGTTCGCCCTCGAAGCGCAGCAGCCACAGGCGCGCCGACCAGCGCCGCGAGACGTCGATCTCGAAGTAGCGCCCGTCCACGCGCACGGCAAGCTGTGGCTCGCGCGCGGCCAGCCCCTCGAGCGCCTCGACACACTGCTCGACGTTCAGTCTGCTGAGAAAATCTACCGCCAGTTCCGGCGCGTCAAGACTCATGCGCTCACCTCATCTGCTCCGGCAGCACATACAGCTTACGGCGCAGCCAGCGCGTGACGTCATCCGTAGCGCGGCGCAGCGTCCGCCAGCGGCGCGACAGCAGCAGCAGCACCACCAGGAACAGCGGCGTGGTGATGAGCAGCGCGCGCAGCTTGAGCCGCACGAAGAACAGCACCGTCATCAGGAAGAACAGCACGAACAACACCAGCCCTTCGATCATCACCTGGTTCATGGTGTCCTGCGTGATCGCGCCGTGCACCCAGGTGCCGTCGCCATCGTCCGCCGGGTCGAGGCTGCCGCGCAACTGGATCGGGTAGATCGCCCAGGGGAAGGCCCGTTCCAGCACGAACTGGCCGTTGGCACGCAGCGCGATCTGCTGGCGGATGTTAGTCAGCGGGCCGCTGAGGTCCGCCAGCCGGGCCGGATCGCTGCGTTTGAGGCGGTCGATACAATCCGCTGGTGACAGCGCCGTGACAAAATCAACGACATAATGCGGCGATTTGCGTTTGGGTTTGTCGTCCACGTCGATCTCCCTTTGCTCTGTTTCCACGAACAGCTAGCCGCGCGGAATCTCGCGGCCCAGGTCATCCAGGCCGACCGGCGGCTGCGCGACCTTCTGGCGCGCGCCCTCGTACAGCGCGATGTACTGCCGGGCGGGACGGTCCCAGCTAAAGTCGATGTGCATCGCCCGGTCCTGCATGCGCTCGAAGGCGGCGCGGTTGGTCTTGTAGGTGCGCAGCGCCCAATGCAGTGTATTCCGCACCGCGCCGGCCTCCTCCCACGAGAAGGAAAAGCCGGTGCCGCGCTCGGCTGCGCCGTTGTCGTAATTCACGACGGTGTCGGCCAGCCCGCCGGTTTCGCGCACGACGGGCAGCGCCCCGTAGCGCATGGCGATCATCTGCGTCAGGCCGCACGGCTCGTAACGGCTGGGAACCAGCATCAGGTCCGCCCCGGCATACACCTGGCGCGCGCGCACTGCGTCGAAGCCGATGATCACCTTCGTTTTCCAGCCAAAGTCCCACTCCAACGCGCGCATCTGCTGCTCGATTTCGGCCTTGCCTTTGCCCACGAGCACCAACTGTGCATCCGTCTCGGCCAGCAGGCGGCGCAGCCCCGGCGCGGTGAAGTCCAACCCCTTCTGCTCGACCATGCGGCTCACCAGCCCGATCAGGGGGATATCGTCGGACTGCTCCAGCCGCAGGTCGGCCTGCAGCGCGCGTTTATTCTTGACCCGCCGCTTGCGGAAGTTGGCCGCGTCGTAGTTGTGGAACAGGTGCGGATCGGTGGCGGGATTGTAGCGCCCGACGTCCAGCCCGTTGAGAATGCCCGAAAAATCCGCGTCCCGCGCCCAGACCAGCCCTTGCAGCCCTTCGCCAAAGCGGTCGTAGTGCAGCTCGATGGCGTGGCGCGGGCTGACGGTGTTCAGCTTGTCGGCGTAGGCGATGCCGATGCCCAGCAGGTTGCCGGTCTGGTTCTGGTAGACCAGGTGCGGGTTATGCCGCCCCGGCACCCCGGCCATCCACAGGTAGCCGCCGGAATCCCAGCCCTGGTAAGCCATGTTGTGGATCGTCAGCACGCTGGCGACCCCGGCCCACTCCGGCTGGTAGCGCGCCTCGTGCAGCAAGAACGGCACCAGCCCGGTGTGCCAGTCGTGGGCGTGGATCACGTCCGGCAGCCAGCCGTCCGCGTCATGACGCCCCTGTTCCAGTTCCCAGACGAAGGCCAACGCCACCTGCCCGAAAAATACGAAGCGCTCGCGGTCCCAGTTCACGTCGGTGTAGACGTAGTCCCCGCCGCTGAAGAACGGCCAGCTTTCCAGGAAGTACACCGGCACACCGTCCTGCTCGGTGTAGTGGATGAACGCATCGGCAGTACCGGACCGGCGGCTGAACTGGAAGCTGAACAGGTAGTCGAGTTGGTCCTGAAATGTGGCCTTGACTGGCCCATACAACGGCATCAATACGCGGGCGTCGACGCCTTTTTCGCGCAGAGCGTACGGCAGGCTGCCCACCACATCGCCTAACCCCCCTTCTTTGGCGAATGGGTCCATCTCGGCAGAAACGAACAACACGCGCATCGCGTCTTCTCCTTGTGTGCCTGTCATGATCCTAATACAGCATCGTCGGTGGCACCATCCAACATTTTAGGGGTCTAGCTTAACACACTCCCTGCATCGCTGCACGCGCGGAAGAGGCTCTAAGTGGCCAGCCCTCACCCTTCCGGCAGAGCCGGGTCCCTCTTCCTCAAGGCGAGGGATTAACGGAACGCTTACTCCTTTCTTCCTAAGGGAGAAGAGCTGGGGATGAGGGCCAAAACGCGCACAAACAGAACTTCTCAAATGGCCTCTCAACCTTGCCAACCCGAAAGGTGCCCCCCCTGCTGGCACTTTTACAAGACGCCAGGCTGACATCCGGCTGACCCCTTCATTTCCGGCTGACATTTCGTTATAATGACGCACCAAACACAGCCGCATGCACGTATATCATAGTGAATAATCCCGGTTAATAAACCGAAACCAGTATACATAAAAGGGGAGCAGCAAAGGAGTCACGCAATGGCGGACGCGATAGGCGTTCACAACGTCACCAAACAGTACGGCAGCTTCACGGCGGTCGACGCTCTCACCTTCGAGGTCAAGCGCGGCGAGATCTTCGCCATGCTCGGCCCCAACGGTGCCGGCAAGACGACCATGCTCCGGATGATCCTCGACATCCTCAAGCCCGATACCGGCTCGATCACGGTGTTGGGCGGCCCGATCGCGGAGCAGACGAAAAACCGCATCGGGTATCTGCCAGAAGAACGCGGCCTGTACGACAACGTGCCCGTGCTCGAGGTGCTAACCTACCTGGGGCAGCTCAAGGGCCTGTCGCGCCGCGAGGCAGGCCAGCGGGCGCTCGAACTGCTGGCCCATGTCGACCTGGACGCGCACGCCAAGAGCAAGGTCAAGGAACTCAGTAAGGGCATGCAGCAAAAGGTCCAGATCATCGCCACCATCCTGCACCGGCCCGAACTGGTGATCATCGACGAGCCGTTTTCCGGCCTGGACCCGGTCAACACGCAGTTGGTCAAAGACCTGCTGTACGAAATGCGCCGCGAGGGCGTGACGATTGTGATGTCCACCCACCAGATGCACCGCGTCGAGGAGATGGCCGACCGGCTGTTGATGCTCGATCACGGCAGGCGCGTGCTGTACGGCGACGTGCAGGAGGTGCGCCAGCGCTTCGCGGCCAACGCCATCACGGTGCAGGGCGAGGGCGACTGGACCGCGCTGGCCGGCGTGGCGTCGGTCGAAGCCCTGGACAACGGACATTCGGTCACGCTGCACCTGGACGACGGCGTCAAGCCGGATGACGTGATGGAGGCGATGGCCGTGGGCGACGCCTATCATGTGCGCCGCTTCGAGCTGGCCGTCCCCAGCTTGAACGAAATTTTCATCCGCGTGGCCGGCAAGAATGGGGGCGCATCATGACCTGGCCGAAAATCTGGCTGGTACTGCGCCGGGAATATCTCTACAACTTCAAGCGCCCGGCCTTTCTGTTCACCGCGTTCGGCGTGCCGCTGATCTCGCTGGCGGCGATGTTCCTGCTCACGCGGCTGGCGATTGACCGCGAATCCGATCTGAGCGGTTTTTCGCGGGTGGGTTATGTCGACCACGCGCAGCTCATCGACGCCGCGTCGATCCCGGACGACAGCCGCTTCGTGCCGGTCGAGACGAACGACGCCCGGCTGCCCATCAAGCGGGGCGCGGGCGTGGAAGGCGACACCTACTATTACGACGCGCTGGAATCCGCCGCCCGCCAGCAATTGCTGGACGGTGAGCTTGATGCGTATATCGTGGTGAGCAGCACCTACGTGCGCAGCGGGCAGATCGACCTGTACACCAAAAAGGACACCCCCCAGGCGTTGCAAACGGAGATCGAGGACTTCCTGCGCGACCAGATCACCGCGCAGGCCGGCGCACGCGGCGACGTGTCGCAGGCGGTGGCGCGCCGCCTCAGTGACCCGCACGACCTCACCATCCGCGACCTGGAGACCGGCGACGAACTGACCGAAGCGGCGATCATCGGGCGGCTGATGCTGCCGTTCGTCTTCGTGTTTCTGTACTTCATGGCGACCAACACCACCGCCCAGTTTTTGATGAGCGGCGTGGTCGAGGAGAAGGAAAACCGCCTGATGGAAATCCTGGCCACCAGCCTGCGCCCGCTGGAACTGCTGTGGGGCAAGCTGTTCGGCCTGGGCGCGCTGTCGCTCACACAGGTGGCGCTGTGGGCCACGGCAGGCGTCGTGATCGTCAGCCTCAACGAGGACGCCCAGGACTTCGTCGCCGGGGCGAGCTTCCAGGCCGGCGACATCGTGCTGGTGATCGCGTTGTTCGTGATCAACTTCATGGTGTTCTCGGCGACCATGCTGGGCATCGGCGCCGCCGTCACCGCCGAATCGGAAAGCCGCCAGATCGCCGGGGCATTCACGATGGTCAACCTGCTGCCGGTGATCCTATCGGTGACGTTCTTCACCAACCCTGACGGCGCGCTGCCGCTGTTCTTCACGTTCTTCCCCTTCACGGCGGCGATGGGGCTGATCCTGCGCATGGGCCTGACCACGCTGCCCGCCTGGCAGATCGTGCTGAGCGTCGGCATCCAGCTGGTGACGGTCGTGGCCGTGATGTGGCTCGCGGCCAAAGTGTTCCGGCTGGGCATGTTGATGTACGGCAAGCCGCTGACGCCGCGCACCTTCTGGCTGGCGCTGCGCGAAGGCCGCAGCACGCTCACCAGCGCCCCCGAACCCGTCGCGACGGACTCCACCAAGAAAGGACTGCTCTAGGCATGGCTAACTGGTTAACTGTATTCCTGTACGAGCTGCGGCAGCAGTTCCAGCGCAAAGCGTACCGGTTCGTGACGTTCGGGGTGCCGTTGATCGCGATTGTCATGTTCTTCGGATACCAACTGTACCAGGAAGCGACCGGCGAGGAGGACGACCAGCCCGTCGGCACCGTGACGGAACAGATCAACGAGGCCATGCTGATCGGCTACGTAGACCGCACGCCGGAGCAGCGCTTCCCCGCGCCGACCAGCGCGCGCTACGCCAGCGACGCAGGCGCGTGCCGCGTGAAAAATGGCGACACGATCACCGCTGCATTGATCAAACAGGTCAGCGCGCCCAACTGCTGGCGCAGCTCGATCAAATACTACGACTCGCTGGAAGCCGGCCAAGCGGCATTGGAAGACGGGAAAATCGACGCGCTGTACGTGATCGAGCCGGACTACATCGAGTCCGGCGATGTCGCGCAGTATATGCAGGGCTTCAGCATCGAGGTCGCCGAAACCGAGAACACCTTCACCGGCTACCTGCTGGCCAGCCTGTTGTACGAGGTCGACGATGCGCAGATGTACGAACTGCTGTTCCTGCGCCTGCGCGTTCCCGCTGTGCTGACGGAGCACCGCGTGGCCGAAACCGGCGTGACCAAAACCCAAAATGACGATCAAAACTTCGTGCTGGTGTACGGCTTCGGGCTGGTGATGATGCTCAGCCTGTTCTGGGGCGGCGGCTACCTGATGCAGAGCGTGGCCCAGGAGAAGGAGTCGCGCATCATCGAGATCATGCTGTCGTCGGTGCGCCCGGTGCCGCTGCTGGCCGGGAAGATTCTGGCGATGGGCCTGCTGTCTGTGCTGCAAGTGGCGACACTGGTCGGCACGTTCGTGTTCCTGGGCAGCCAGGCCGGGGACATCTTCGCGACGTTGGGCGATCTGGCGATCGAACCCCTGCGCGTGGGGATCATGGTGGTCTATTTTCTACTGGGCTTCCTGTTCTTCGGCAGCCTGATGGCCGCCATCGCGGCGGTCAGCGCCTCATTGCGCGAAAGCCAGCAGTTCGTGGTAGTCGTCACGCTGCCGGCAGCCGTGCCGTTCTTCTTCCTGACGCTGTTCGCGCAGGAACCCAACGGCACCGCCGCCACTGCGCTGTCCGTCGCGCCAGTCACGGCCCCGCTGTCGATGATCATGCGGCTGGCGGTGACCGACGTCCCCACCGGCGAACTGCTGCTCAGCCTGGGGCTGATGGTGCTGGCAGTGGCGTTCGCAATCTGGATCGCGGGGCGGTTGTTCCGCGTCAACACGCTGCTGATGGGCAGCACGCCCAAGCTGCGCGACATCCCCCGGCTGTTGTGGGGCTGAGGGAAAGCTTTTAACTCAGACGGGTTTCCGCTAAAATCGCACTATCTATCGTTTCGATTTCCCAGGAAAGGTTGGATGAATGAGTGCAATTGGCGCATTTACGTTTGTTCTGCACAGCCACCTGCCATACGCCCGGCTGGCGGGGCGCTGGCCGCACGGCGAGGAGTGGATCCACGAGGCCGCCAGCGAAACCTACATTCCGCTGCTCAACGCGCTCTACGACCTGCGTGACGAGGGCGTCGACTACAAAATCACGGTCGGCCTGACGCCGGTGCTGGCCGAACAGCTCGCCGATCCCGACGTGCTGGATCACCTGGACGAATACCTGGAAGACAAGATCGCGCGGGCCAAGCAGGATGTGCTGCGCTTCCGGGGCGAGGAACCAGCGGCGGGCGTCCCCCGCGAGGAGGCCGAGGAAGGCGAACTGCCGCCCGTGGACCGCAAAGCGGTTGGCGAAGCGCTGGCCCGGGCCAAACAGGAACTCGAAAGCGAACCGCTGGCGCCGCAGGAACAGCCCTGGTGGGTAGGCCACAAGCACCTGGAACACCTGGCCGGGTTCTACCAGCGCTATTACGAACACATCAAGGAATCGTTCGACCATCGCTACAACCGCGATCTGCTCGGGGCCTTCAAGCAGCTTCAGGACGAAGGCTACATCGAGATCACGACCAGCGCCGCCACACACGGCTACCTGCCGCTGCAAGGCACCGACAGCTCGATTCGCGGCCAACTGCGCGCGGGCGTGGAGAGCTACAAGCGCTTCTTCAACCGTGCCCCGCGTGGCATCTGGCTGCCGGAGTGTGCCTATCGCCCGGCCTATTACGACGACGCCGGGGCGGTCCGTCCGGGCATCGAGCACTTCGTCGCCGAGCAAGGGCTGGAGGTGTTCTTCAGCGAGACGCACCTGATCACGGGCGGCGCACCGGTCGGGGTGGCCGCCGGGGAAGCGATCGGCCCGTATGGCGAGATCAAGCGCCGCTACCTGATCCCAATGGCGTCGGCCCCGCTGCCCAGCGAACCGATGACGACCTTCCGCGCGTACTACGTCAGCAACACCACCGCCGGGCCGGACGCCGACGAGCACAGCGGCGTAGCCGTGATCGGGCGCAACAACGAAACCGGGCAGCGCGTGTGGTCCGCCGATTGGGGCTATCCCGGCGACTTCGATTACCGCGAGTTCCACCGCAAGGACGGTACCAGCGGCCTGCAATACTGGCGCGTGACCGGCGCGAAGGTCGACCTGGGATCGAAGGACCTGTATCACCCCGATTGGGCGGAGAACAAGGTCCGGATGCACGCCCAGGATTTCGCGGCGCTGGTCGAGCGCATCCTGCAATCACAGTGGGATCACGGGCTGGGGTATGGCATCATCGCGTCAAATTACGACACCGAACTGTTCGGTCACTGGTGGTTTGAGGGCGTGGACTGGCTCAAGCAGGTGCTGCGCCATCTGGCGGAAAATCCGAAGGTCGAACTCACCACCGCCAGCGACTACATCGAGGACAACCCGCCGGACAAGGTGATCCACCTGCCGGAAGGCAGTTGGGGAGCCGGGGGGACGCACTTCACCTGGGACAACAACGAAACGCACTGGATGTGGGAACCCATTCACGACGCCGAACGCCGGATGCAGCGCCTCGCGGACGAATACCGCGCCACACGCGACGAACAGATCACCGGCGTGCTCAACCAGGCCGCGCGCGAACTGCTGCTGCTCGAAAGCTCGGACTGGCCGTTCCTGGTCACGACCGGGCAGGCGCGGCAGTACGCGGTGCAGCGCTTCAGCCAGCATTTGGAGCGCTTCAACTCGCTGACGGACAGCGTCGAGGCCGGCGCGCCGGATGGCGACCTGGCGGCGCGGCTGTGGGAACGGGATCGGCTGTTCCCGAACATCGACTTCCGCTGGTGGGCGAGCAAGCTGTAAGCCGCACATCGTCGCAAGGATAATATCGCCCGGCAGGGGATCACATCCCTGGCTGGGCGTTTCCATTTCCCCGCCGAGCCTAGAGCGTGTTATGAACTTACGCGGGCTGTTTACAGTGGTTTTTTCCCGTAAGTTTTACCCCTCCCCGTAAACGGAGAGGGACTTGCGCCTCTCCCCTTTCTCCGCGTGCGGGGAAAGGGGGCGGGGGATAACGTGCATAACAACCACTAGTACACGTTGGTGGAAATATATGCCCGCCGGTTGGCCCTCATCCCCTATCCCCCCTCACCCCCCGGCCCCCTCTCCCA
>DAOTUD010000139.1:0-6102 GCA_034437275.1 Anaerolineae bacterium | reverse complement strand
GAGGGGGAGTCACAGCGCGCGCTTTTCCCCTCGCCCCTTATATGGGAGAGAGGGGACACCGCCCGCCAGGGCGGAGGGGTGAGGGCCAGCGGGTGAGGGCAAAACTGGACAGTAACTTCTGCCGACCTGCCCTAGTCAATGACCAGATAAGGAGCGATGGACGATGGCCACCCGACGTGAAATTTTGCAGCAGCTTTCGGCAGGCGCGATCGACGTCACGCGCGCCACCGAGTTACTCAATGGCGTGCGACAGGACGCCCCGCCGGCCCCTGCCGCCACCGCCACCCGACCGCCGGCCCGCCCCGCCGGCAGCGATGCGCGCTGGCTGCGCATCCAGGTGAGCGACCTGGACTCCGGGCGGCAGCGCGTGCGCGTCAACGTGCCGCTGGGGCTGGTCAAGCTGGGGATGCGGCTCGGCGGGAGTGTGTCCGATGTTGTGGACCCGCACCTGATGGACGAAGTATGGGCTGCCATGCAGGACCCAACGATTGAGGGCACGCTGGTCGAAGTCGAGGATGTCGACGACAACGAGCATGTTCACATCTACATTGATTAATTGCAGCGGCAAAGGATAGGACAATGACACGATTACACCAAGAACAGGTGACCGTCCCCGTGATCGTGCAGAGCATCGGCGGCGACTTGCGGCTGCGCGGCGGCAGCGGGGCAGTATTGCAGGTCGACGGCGACACCCCGCAGATGGAGCAGATCGGCGAGGGGCAGCCCTACGTCGTGCGCAGCGATGGGGATTGTCGCATCACGGTGCCGCACGACGTGAACGTGAGCGTGCAGACCGTCGGCGGCGACGCCAAAATCACCGACCTGGGCGGCGCGCTGGACATCAAGACGGTGGGCGGCGATCTGGTGCTGCGCAGCGTGGGCACGCTGCAGCTCAAGGCGGTGGGCGGCGATCTGCGGCTCAAGTGGGTTGCTGGCGACGCCACGCTCGAAAATGTCGGCGGCGACGCGACCATCCGCGAGATCGACGGCGCGGTCTGGGTTGCCAACGTCGGTTCCGACCTGTACCTGCGCAACGTCGCGGGCGGGTGCCGGGTCGAGAATGTCGGCTCCGATCTGGTGCTGAACGTGGACTTTGCGCCCGGCCAGGAATACAGCTTCACCACCGGCGGCGACATTTTGTGCCGCGTGCAGCCGGACGCTAACGTGCGTTTTGTGCTGCCTGCCGAGATGCCCTACACGCTGGACGTCGAGGCCGAGATCGCCGAGACGGGCGACGCGCAGCTCGCCATCACGCTCGGCGCGGGCGACGCGGTCGTGTACCTGTCCGGCGAGGGTGATCTGCGCCTGGTTGGCGAGGAAGAGGATTACGTCCTCAATCTGGGCCTCCAGCTTGAGGAGGAACTTGAGGCGCGGCTGTCGGTGCTCGAAGAAAAGCTCAGCCAGCAGCTCGAAGGGCTGGACGAGCGCATCCAGGAGAAGACGGCGGAATTCGGCATCCGGGCGGAGGATTACGCCCGGCGCGCCCAGGAACAGGCCCGCCACACGATGGACAAAGTGCGGCGTCGCATGGCGCGCAAGACCAAGCGCAAATACGAGTTTGACTGGGGCGCACCGCCCGCGCCGCCCAAGTCGCGCACCGAGCCGGTCTCGGAAGAGGAACGCTTGATGATTCTGCAAATGGTGCAGGATAACACGATCACCATCGAAGACGCCGAGCGTTTGCTGGCGGCCCTGGAGGACCGGGAGTAGGCATATGTCAGCAGCCGGGCTGCTTTCGGCGCGGCGATCCTTCACCGGGCTGCGTCCTGTCCGGCTGCGGCAGGACTTGGCCGACATCGCCGACCTGATCGAATATTGCTTCGCCCCGTCGCTGGACGCGGCAGGGCGCGCCACCATCCGCGAGATGCGCGCGCTCAGCCGGACCGGACCGCTGCTGTGGCTCTCAAGCTGGCTGAGCGGCATGTCGCTGCGCATGATGCGCGGCTTCGTGTGGTTCGAGCAGGGGCGGCTGGTGGGCAATGTGTCGGTTTCACCGTCGCGCATGGACCGGAGCACCATCATCGCCAATGTGGCGGTGCATCCCGACTACCGGCGGCAGGGCATCGCGCGGCGGCTGATGGTCGCAGCGCTGGAGCAGGTCGCCCAACGCGGGGATGCTGCCGTGCTGCAAGTCGAGGCGGACAACGTCCCGGCCCTGGCACTGTACCGGGACCTGGGCTTCCGCGTCGAGCGCACCTTCACGTGCTGGCGGCGGCCAGCGCACACGCCGCTGCCGGACGCTCCGCCCGACGCGCCCCCCATCCGGCAGTTGGCCTGCCGCGAGGCGAGCGCGCTGTATGCGTTGGCGAACGCCTGCCGTCCCAACGAATGGGGCGGGATGGGCTGGCAGCGCCCGACCGAACGCCGGTTTTTCCGTCCGCCGCTGTGGGCTGCCGTGCAGCGTGTGATCAGCGGGCAGAGCCGCGCGCGTTGGGTGGTGCCGGGCGACGCGGGCGCACTCGACGCTGCCGTGATCGTCGAGCGCCGGGTCGGGTGTTCGACGCTGGTGTGTGACGTGCTGGCCCGCCGCGACGACCTGGTCGCGCCGCTGCTGGTGCACGCTATCCGCCGCCTGGGGCACGCCCGCCCACTGCTGACCGAGCACCCGGCGGACGACACCGCCGCCGGCGACGTGCTGCGCAGCCTGTACTTCCGGCCCGAACGCACCCTGACCCATATGATCTGGCAGCCGCCAGCGTAACGCCTACCAACGGAGAGAGACATCCATGAGCACCGCCGAAGAACGCATGCGTATTTTGCAAATGATCCAGGAGGGCAAGGTCTCCGCCGAAGAAGGAGCCAGGCTGCTCAAGGCCCTGGGCAGCGGTGGGCAGAAGGAACCGCCGCCCTTGCCATCGCGCGATCCGCGCCTGCTGCGCGTGCGGATCACCGACCTGAACACCGGCAAATCGAAGGTGAATGTCAACATCCCGATGAGCCTGGTCAATGTCGGCATCAAGCTCGGCGCGCGCTTTGCGCCGGAAAGCGCCGGGGTCGACTACGAGGAGATCGTCAGCGCGATCAAGAGCGGCGCAAGCGGCAAGCTGGTCGATGTCGAGGATGCCGAGAGCGGCGAGCACGTCGAGATCTGGGTGGAATAGCGGCTGCGCGCGCCCGCTGCACTGGCTGTTCTCCCACCCCCGCCAGCGTTGCAACCACATAGTGTTACCCGCGATCAGCGTATACATACATGCTGATACAGGGTGTGTTTTGCCTTTTGAAAGGACCACCGGGCAGGACTACAGAATAGTGTGGAGCCGGATTCAGTCGCTCAGCAGGCCCGCATTCCCTCCCGCGCTCCTCGCTCCATCCGAGACGGGCGCTGGCGCGCCCTTGCTCCCCTGGCCCCTCTCCCACACAGTGGTCGAGGGGGAGTCGCGGCGCGGTTTTTTTCCCCTCGCCCATTCGATGGGAGGGGTGAGGGCCAACCGGCGACCGATCACGCCATTCTGCGGAGCTACGCGGCGCGTGCTACGAATGCAAATTTAGGGTATAAAATACTTAGTATTATTACACTCACTGCGGGGACCCGGAAAGGAAGGCTGCAATGCCTGAGCAAATCTTAGTCATCGAGGACGAAGAGCGCATCGCCCAGTTCTTGAAACGCGGGCTGATCTACGAGGGCTTTCGCGTCGACGTGGCCCACGCCGGGCAGGAAGGGCTGGACCTGGCGCGCGAACAGCCGCCCGACCTGGTGATCCTGGACTGGATGCTGCCCGGCCTGGATGGCCTGGAAGTCTGCCGCCGGCTGCGGGCTGCCAGCGACGTGCCGATCTTGATGCTGACCGCCAAAGAAGAAGTCACCGATCGCGTGCAAGGGCTGGACGCCGGAGCCGACGACTACCTGGTCAAGCCGTTCTCGTTCGACGAATTGATGGCGCGCATCCGCGCCCTGTTCCGCCGCGCCCAACCCTCATCCCGCCCCGAAGTGCTGAAATTCGCTGACCTTACGCTGGACACCGGCACCCACCGCGCCCAACGCGGCGACCGCTACATCGACCTCACCGCCAAAGAGTACGAACTGCTGGAGCTGTTCATGCGCAACCCGCGCCGCGTGCTGACGCGCGAGATGATCTTCGACCGCGTGTGGGGCTACGACTTCGGCGGCGAGAGCAACATCATCGAAGTCTACGTGCGCTACCTGCGCCAGAAGACCGAAGAGGACGACCAGCCCCGGCTGATCCATACCGTGCGCGGGGTGGGGTACGTGCTGCGCGAGGATTAGCCCCGTTAAAAAACCTGTTAAATTCAGTGAGTCACGGATTCGTTGAATGGCGCTCACCCGTCGGGTCCCTCTCCCTGAGGGAGAAAAGCTGGGGATGAGGGCTGAATCGGCGCAAGAGACATCCAAAATCGTGACTCACTGAAATTCTTTATTTTTGCATTTGATTCTCATCGGGCACTAACCTTTGAATGATAAAATCGGGTTCACATCACTGCACACATTGATAATGGTAGCTATCATCTATGACCTTGCGTACCCGGCTTACATTCTTATACGCCAGCCTGCTCGCCATCGTGATCCTGATGTTCAGCGCGGCCACGTCGGCGATCCTGAACTGGACGCTGCGTAACCAGGTTGACGCGGCCCTGGTCAAAGCCATCGACGACGTGCGCGATCCGGCCTTGGGGCAGGTCGCGCGCTCGGCCAACACCACCCCGCTCGACGACCCGGTGATCCCGACCGTGAACAACTTGAGTTCGCCGGGGCTGTTCGTGCAAATCTGGCGGTGGGACGCTGGCGTCAACCAGCCGATGCACCTGTGGTCATCGCAAAGCCTGCGGATGGCCGGGCACAGCGAACCGCTCGACCCGGACGCGCTGCACAGCCGTTCGGAAATCCACCGCGATGTCGTGGTCGATGGGAATCATCTGCGTGTCGCCACCGTCCCGCTGATCGGCAGCGACGGGCAGGTTTACGGCCACATCCAGGCCGCCTCGTCGCTGCGCACCGTCGACGCGGCGATTGACTGGCTGCTGAAAATTATGCTGATCGGCGGCGCGATTGCGCTGCTGGCCTCGCTGCTGCTGGGTGACTTCCTCACGCGGCGCGCGCTGCAACCCATCGACACCATCTCGCAGACCGCGCAGCAGATCACCGCTGCCGACGACCTGAGCCGCCGCATCCCCTACGACGGGCCGCCCGACGAGATCGGCCAGTTGACCCACACCTTCAACGCGACGCTGGAACGGCTGGAGCGCCTGTTCAACGCCCAGCGCCGCTTTGTGGCCGATGTCTCGCACGAGATGCGCACGCCGCTCACCACGATCCAGGGCAATGTCGACTTGATGCGCCGCTTCGGCCACGACCAGGAAGCGATGGACGCCATCCAGGGCGAAACCGAGCGCATGTCGCGGCTGGTGGGCGACCTGCTGCTGCTGGCCAAAGCCGATGCCGGGCGGCTCTCGCTGGAGAAACAGCCGGTCGAGTTGGACACGCTGGTGCTGGAGGTCTACAACCAGGCCCGCATGTTCAGCGACAGCATCACGGTCGAGTTGGGCGCGATCGAACAGGCGCAGATCATGGGCGATGCGGACCGGCTCAAGCAACTGCTGCTCAATCTGGTGTCGAACGGCATCAAGTACACGCCGGCAGGCGGCATGGTCACGCTGTCGATGGAATGCGACGCGCAGGGGGTGCGGATTCACGTCAGCGACACCGGCGTCGGCATCCCCGAAGACGACCTGCCGCACATCTTCGACCGCTTCTACCGTGTGGACAAAGCCCGTTCGCGCGCGCAGGGCGGCACCGGGCTGGGGCTGTCCATCGCGCGCTGGATCGCCGACGCACACGGCGGGCAGCTCAGCGTGACCAGCCAGGTGGATCGCGGCTCGACCTTTACCGTGCGGCTGCCGGTGCTCCAGCAGCACGCGCCGCCCGCCTCGATCCGCGACACGGTCCCCAGCATGCGCGCGGTGCGGATGCCGCCGGAGCGACCGTCCAGCTAGTACAGGTCGGCAGAAGTTACTGTCCAGTTTTGCCCTCACCCGCTGGCCCTCACCCCTCCGCCCTGGCGGGCGGTGTCCCCTCTCCCATATAAAGGGCGAGGGGAAAAGCGCGCGCTGTGACTCCCCCTCGCCCCACTGGGTGGGAGAGGGGGC
>DAOTUD010000138.1:0-20068 GCA_034437275.1 Anaerolineae bacterium | reverse complement strand
ACAATGCCCAGATGATCCAGATCGTGGGTGCTGTACTGGTTATTCATGCGCTTTTCCCTGCTAAGCTCCGTTTTTCCCAGCTTACCCCAAATTATTCACTTTTTCGATCTGCACCCTCTGAATGTCGGTGGAAGGTGTCAGCCAGGATGATGATGACAGTTTCTATGGTGCGATGATCGAGCAGATGTTAGCGGTGCAGGCCGCGATGTTTTCGCGCAACCTAAGTACTGACACTAAACGGGCAAAGCGACAGAGAGCGATTCGGGGCGAATTCAACGGCAGCATCGCTCCGATTGGCTATCTTCTGGTCACCAAAGCCCAGGCAACCGAGGAGCGGCCCGCAGGCTTATACATCGTGCTGCGCGTGGCCGCCATCGTGCGACGAGCGTTTCGTATGTATTCCACCGGTGACTACAGCGACCAGCAGATCGCGGACTGGATGAACCAGCAGCCCATCATTCAGGAGCTTCGCCGGGGCAAACAACCTATCAACAAAGAGATGGTACGCGACATGCTGCAAAACCGGACCTATACCGGGCGGGTGTCGTATGCTGAGACGTTGTACAACGGCACGCTGGGAGAGAGTAAACAATCGCCCCGTGGCCGGAAAATCTGGTACGATGGCAAACATCAAGGCTTCATCTCCGATGAGTTGTTCGACATTTGCCAGGAAGTGCGTTCCGGTTTGGCGCGTCGTAGCACTATCCCCAGCCAGCATCGCACCTACATCCTGCATGATCGGGTGTTCTGCGCAGAATGCATTGCCAACAAACCCAGTGGATTGGTGGATGATAACTACGGCAAAATGCGCCCCTTCTGGCACACCGACAATGAGAAAGCCTACTATCGCTGCCTGGCGCGCCAGCGCGGCTACGAGCCATGCGGCCAGCCCTACATTGATGTAGAGGATTTGGATGATCAGGTGGTGGCGGTCCTGTCCAGCCTGGTAATCCCCGATGGTTTCCGCGAGCGCGTCGAAGCTGCTGTTCAGAGCCGGGTAGATAACGCGGTGGCGCTGGATCGCATGGCGGAAATCCGGGAGATCATCGAGCGGATTGATTTTCGCTGGGACCAGGGCTTCATCTCGCAGGAAGAGTATGTCGAGAAGCGGCAACAGCTTCAATTGGAGATGGATGCGCTGCGCCCGATTGACTACGACGATCTGATTGAAGCGGCGGACTTGATAGAGAATTTCGAGGCGTATTGGGAGCAGTGTGAGGAGGTGGACAATCCGCTGGATGCACGGCAGCAGTTGCTCCAGAAAATCGTGGAACGGGTCTTCGTGCATGACGGTGAAGTGCTGGCGGTGGTGGTACATGGCGACTTCGGAGTCGTGCTGGGAGAAGACGAGCAGGAAACGGCGGATATCGCACGAGTTTTGGACATAAAAAATGCGGCCACGAGTGAGATTTCCCCTCGTAGCCGCCACGGGAGCGACGGGATTCGAACCCGCGATCTCCGGCTTGACAGGCCGGCATGTTAACCGCTACACTACGCCCCCTATTGATGCGCAAGATGATAGCACATGTCCCCAGGCCAGTCAAGAGCAAATTTCACCGTCTGACACAAGTTGTGAATGTGACAATGCGTCTATAAACCCGCCGCCACATCACGCCCCTAGAACGTGCCCGAGGTCGGACGTTCATCAGGGGGAATCCAGGCCCCCACACGAAACTCAATGCTGTCCGTTGTGATCGTGCTATCGTCCGCCAGGTTGACGGTAGCATACAGAGTATGTTTCCCTGGCTCCAGTGTCCACCAGTGATCGAATGGCGGTTCATCAACGCTGGCGATCAGTTCGTTGTCCATCCAGTATGAGACTTGCCGCGTATGGCTGGGGACCGCAGCGGTGAGCCGAATACGTTGCAAGCGCTCCGGCACACGCGGTGTCAGGCGAAAGACGGTATACGGATCCGGCGACAACAGGCGCGGCGGAACCTGTTCGCCACCCGCCACCCGCGCACCAACCGGTGGCGTAGGGATGCCCCGGCTTTTTGCCCAGTCTTGTGCCTCGGGCGGCAGCACCAGGTACACGCGCTCCGCACGAAATTCAGGCGGCGTATGATCATCTGCCAGCAGCCCAGTCCGGGAGTCAATGGTAAACGGCTGGTAGAAGGTGTCGTAATCCGCAGGAACAGTACCTTCGATAAACCATTCCCACCGTGTCTGTTCACAATACGGTGTTGGCAGCAACCCCGACATTGCACAAATTTCAGCCCGGACGACCCCTGCTGGCACCGAAAACTCCAGCTTGGGCTGGCCGCGCAGGACGACGCGCATAAACTCATGCCAGATCGGCCCGGCTCCACTGATGCCGCTGACCTCAACCATCGGCGAGTTATCTGCATTGCCGACCCATACCCCGGTTACTACGTTGGGCGTGTAACCCACGGTCCAGTTATCCCGAAAATCGGTGGTAGTGCCGGTCTTGGCGGCGACGGGCCGGTCCAAGTTAAGCGCACTGCCCGGACCAAACGACGGGATACGGGCCTCGTTGTCGCTCAAGATATCAGTGATCAGGAAGGACACGCGTGGATCAATGACCGGTTCACTGCGCACCGGTGGCTCCCACTCATACAGCACATTCCCGTCTTGGCCGCGCACTTCCAGGATGTACACTGGGGCCACGCGGTAGCCACCGTTAGCCAGCGACCCGTAGGCCGCCGTGAGTTCAAGCAGGCGCACCTCGCCCCCACCCAACGTTAACGACAGATCGAAGCGGCTGGTGTCGGTCAGTGTGCTGATCCCCAACCGGGTCGTCAACCGGACCAGGGCATCGATTCCAATGTGATCCAGGGCCACCACAGCCGGAATGTTGTACGACGACGCCAGCGCCTCGCGGATCAAGACCGGACCGTGTTCCACCAGCCCAAAGTTTGACGGCGTGTAACTCTCCAGACGACGGGTCACAAACGGCGTGCCCACGTCCAGGATCATGGTACCCGGTGTCCAGGGATCGTCCTGGGTGGGATCAAAGGCGGCGGCATAGGTAAACGGCTTGAGCGCCGATCCCGGCTGGCGTGGAGCCAGAGCCGCATTCACCGCGCCATCAATGCGCTCGTCAAAATAATCCGGACTGCCCAGCATCGCCAGAATATGCCCGGTGTGCGGATCAAGCGCCACCAACGCCACATTGTGCGCATTATGAGACGGCACCCCTGGCGGGGGATTATTCAGCCAATTGAGATGGCGCTGCGCCGCATCCTGGGCCGCTTGTTGCCAGCTCAGATCAAGCGTGGTGATGACCTCCAGCCCGCCCTCAAGCAGTTCGTCAGGATAATCGCGCTGAAGCTGGGTCCACACAGCAGCGACAAAATGCGGCGCTTCGATCGGGTAAGGGATCGAGGCATATTGCAAGGATTCATTATGGGCCTGGTTCGCCTGTGCAGGCGTGATGTAGCCGTGCCTGGCCATCAGGTCCAGCACAATGCGCTGCCGCCGTTTGGCAGCTTCGGGGTTTGTGAGTGGATCGTAGCTAGCCGGCGCTTGAGGCAACCCGGCCAGCATTGCACACTCAGCCAGGGTAAGTTCAGCGGCACTCTTGCCAAAATAAGCACTGGCTGCCGCCTCGATACCATATGCCATATTGCCGTAGTAAGTTTGGTTCAGATACAACGCCAGGATTTCATCCCGCGAATAGTGCCGCGTGAGCTGGATGGCCAGCACGCTCTCACGCAGCTTGCGGCGTAAGGTGCGCTCGGCACGTTGATCCGGGTCCAGCAGCAAATTACGCGCGACCTGCTGGGTGATGGTGCTGCCCCCCGCGACGACCTCCCCGCCCTTAACGTTGATCCACAGCGCACGGACCACACCCTCGATATCGACGCCGGGGTGTTGGTAGAAGTTGGCGTCTTCGGTGGCGATAGTCGCTTGTGTCATGCAGTCGGGCAGCGTGTCCAGCGACACGACGCGGTTCATGCCGGTGTTGGGATCGGCGATCTGGTATAACAGGCGGCCCTGCCGGTCGTAAATCTGCGTGCTGGGCAGCGCCGTCCCGGTATCAATCGTGTCAATATCCGGCAAATCTACAAAAACCCACCGGTAGACAGTGCCGCTGGCAACCACCAGCACCAAAAGCAGCACAACGGCCACTCCACGCCAGCGCCGGGACCACAACGCGCGCCAATAAGACAACACCAGGGCCACCGCGGTGGCACTGATCAGGGCGATTTTTTCCCAGTGAGTAAGTTTTTTCCAGAGCTGCCACATATCCCTGTTTGCCTGTGTCTACTGTCTTTTAATGTCAATTGTTTCGATTGTATGTCTTTTCTGACCGGGCAGATAGTCACACAGCCCACGCTTGTACAACGCGTGGCCTGCGGTTAATCGTTGGGTGTGCTGCTACTCGTCTGTATCGTCTGCATCGTCCGGCTCGCAGATCTCCAGGTCACCATGCGCCGGATCATATTCAACCGTCCACCCCACCAACGCCTCGCCCTGCTCCAGTTCGCTGTCTTGTAGAATCTCGTGCCACGTCGCGCGGTCCACCTGCACGCCGCGCGGCCCCATTTCAGTATCGATGAACATGGTCACGCCATGCCGTCCACGCTCTACACGGGTGATGATGCCGCTGTACGTCATAATCCTTGTCCTTTTCCCAAACCGGTCACAGCATTGTTCATAATTAACACAAGCTTTCCCCCAATATAGGTTATAATGGTCTTGAATTCGCCGCCATAATTGCAAAGGGATAGATTGAGTATGGCCAATACAGCTTCATCAGCCAACGCAGCGGTCTTGATCAAGCGGGCCTCGGCTGCATATAATGCCGCGAATTTTGACCAGGCGATTGAACATAGTCGGGCTGCGTTGATCATGTTAGAAGGCATGGGAGACGACGATGCTCAGCGGCTGGTCGACGACGCCTTCGAACGCCTGACAATGGCCTATCAACGCGCCGGCGATCTGGCAGCAGCCAGCGACGTGATCACCGAGTGGCAAACGCAAACCAAACGCGACGAAGGCAAAGTGCTGGCGCTCATCCAGCAAAGCCGCGTGCTGTCATTCCAGGGAGAGTTCGAACAAGCGATCCAGGTCGCTGACCAGGCCGACGAGATGGCCCAGACAGCCGGCTATGATTTCGGCCTGGGGATGGCCAAGCGGGTGCGGGCCGACATGATGTGGAAGCTCGGCCACACCGATGATGCGCTCAAACTGGCGCAGTCCGCCCTGGCGATCCTGGAAAAAAGCGGCGAACTGGAACAACAGGCCGCCACGCATGTGACGCTCGCCGCTGCCAACCACTCGAGCGGCCAGTTTTATCGCGCGATCCAACACCTGCGACGCGCCGCATTGATCGTCGAGCAGTTGGGACGGCAATTCGAATTAGCTATCATCTACAGCAACCTGGGCGAAACGTATGCCGAATTGTATGCGATGGACAAAGCCCTCGAAGCCCATCAAAAAGCTATCGCGCTGGTCGGGCTGGAGCGCGCTCACCCCGATCTGATCCGCAATTTGGGGGTGGATTTGGTGGCTGTTGGTCGCCAGCAAGAAGGGAGCGAGCACCTGCAACTGGCATTAGAACGCGCCCGAGCTATCAAAGACCCGGACCTGGTCGCTCAGGTGCTGTACAGTCTGGCCGATATGGAGCGCCAAACGGGCGACCTGGACCAGGCTGAAGCCCGCGGCAAAGAGATTCTGGATATCGCGACCAAAAGCGATTCGCTGCGCCACACAATCCGCGCCTGGATGCTCCTCGGCGCGGTCGCGCAACAGCGCGGCGACCAGTCACGCGCCCAGTCGTTGTTCAACGAGTGCTCGATGGCCGCCCAACGTACCGCAGACCGGCACACCATCTGGCGCACGCATGCCGCGCTGCATCTGCTGTTCCAGGAATCAATGCCACAAATGGCCGATATCCACCGCCGCATCGCAGCAGAAATGATGACCAATATCCTTAACAGCATTGAAGACCCCGCTTTGCGCGAGACGTTCCGCAACGCGGAACCTGTCCAGTCGGTTTTGGGGACCGAAACATAAACATAGATAGCATGAAAGTAGACCATCTGACAGCGTGCAGCCGCGATTTGCTGGGCCTCGAGCTTAGCTCCGACATCCAACGCGCCTTTGGTACATACGCCGACGAATTGCTGGCCTGGAACGACAAAATCAACCTGACCGCGATCACCGCCCCCGAAGCGGTCGAAATGCGTCATTTTCTGGACTCGTTAGCTGTGATACGCGCGGTGCCCTTCGGCCCCAACCAGCGCGTGATCGACGTGGGCACCGGGGCGGGGTTCCCCGGGCTGCCGCTGCGCATCGTATATCCATACATCGAACTCACCCTGCTGGAAGCAACGACGAAGAAAGCCCGGTTTCTCGAACACATCATCCAGCACCTGAGCTTATCCAATGTGCGCATCGTGAATGCGCGCGCCGAAGAAGCCGGACAGGATGCCGCACACCGCGAGCAGTTCGACACGGTGCTTGCCCGAGCAGTGGCGCATATGCCGGTCCTGATGGAGTATATGCTGCCGTTGTGCAAAGTCGGTGGGCAGTGTGTGGCGCTGAAGGGCGAATCCGCCGTCGCCGAGGCGCGGCAGGCCGAAAACGCCCTCAAGATTCTGGGGGGACGGGTCGACAATGTGATTCCGGTCGAGTTACCGAAGGTCCCCGAAACTCACTACCTGGTGGCGATCCAGAAAATGGCCGCCACGCCGCCGAAATATCCCCGCCGGGCCGGCCTGCCGGCCAAACGCCCGCTGTGAGCACGCCACGCTCACGGGGTGCGGTCCGATACCGCGACGATCTGCCCCTGGCGAATGTGCCAGCGGGTACTGTTGCGCAAGAATTCAGCCGTGAAGATATCTGGCTCGGTGGTGGTTAGCAGCACTTGCGACGCCCCATGAATGCGGTCGAGCAGGTAGGCGCGGCGTTCGGCGTCGAGTTCGGCGATCACTTCGTCCAGCAGCAGGATCGGCCATTCGCCGACCGCATCGCGCATCCACGCCAGTTCGGCCAGCTTGAGCGCCATCACGGCGGTGCGCGCCTGCCCCCGCGATCCGTACAGCCCCAGGTCACGATCATTCACCAGCAGGCGCAGTTCATCACGCTGCGGCCCGATCAACGTGATCCCGCGCGCGATCTCCGCGTTTTGGGTTTCGGCCAGCCGTTCGCGGAACTGCGCTGCGATGTCGCCGGCATCCAGCAGACGATTCAGGTCCAGGCCCACCACCCCAAACGACAACTGCCCGCTGTTGTTGGCTGTTGGCAGAAAGCCCGGCTGGTAGCGTAGTTCCAGGTCTTCGTCCCCGCCGGTCAGATCATAATGCACCTGCCGCGCCTTGACTTCCAACTCGCGCAGCAGCATTTGCCGCCCGGCAATCAACACCGCGCCTGCCGTCGCTAACTGCTCGTCCCAATAGTCGAGCTCGCCAGGGCGGGCTTCGCCCTCGGCGATGCGTTTGAGCAGGGCATTCCGCTGGGTGAGGGTCTTGTCGAAAGTGCTCAGCGCGCGGCAATAGTCGATATTGGTCTGGCACAGCGTGGCGTCCATGTAGCGGCGGCGTTCGGTGGGCGACCCTTCGATGAGCGCCAGGTCTTGGGGCAGGAACATCACCACGTTGACCTGCCCGATCAAGTCCATCACCCGGCGCGAGACGCCATTGATGCGAATCTCTTTTTGCAGCCGCGGGCTGCTTGGGCCTTCCGGCTGGGTGAGCGTAATTTCGATGCGGTTGAGCGTCTGGCTGGCCGTGACGACTTCCGCCCCGATTTTGGCGAACGACAGCCAGTCCTGGTCAGCATTCCAGTTGATGAGCTGGCGGTCGGATGTAGTATACGGGGAACGTGATGTCGCCAGGTAGTAGATCGCTTCCAACAGGCTGGTTTTGCCCTGGGCATTGGCACCGTGTAGCAAAATAGGGCCGGTGGGCAGCGCCATCTCCAACCGGGCGTAGTTCCGAAAGTTTTGTAACGAGAGGTATTCGATACGCATAGTGCAGAGTATACCGTCCTCTAGCAGGATGGCCCAGTTATTTTTGGGCTGGAAATAGTGCCACCCAGTACATCAAAAGCGCACAGCCTGCGCCGTTGTGCGCTTTTTTCGGTATGGCTGATCGGGTTAGTGATAGGTAGGCAGCCAGTCCCCATGCGCCTCGATCAGATCGTCGACCAGCGACCAGATCTGGTCGAGCGACAATTCCGCTGCCGTGTGCGGGTCCAGCATGGCGGCGTGATAGATATGCTCGCGCTTGCCGGTAAGCGCCGCCTCGACGGTGAGCGCCTGTACGTTGATGTTGGTTTGCATCAGGGCGGCAAGCTGCGGTGGTAGGGTCCCGATGCGCGTGGGCTGGATGCCGTTTTTGTCGACCAGGCAGGGCACCTCGACGCAGCACTCCGGCGGCAGGTTGTCGATCAAGCCCTGGTTCGGGACGTTGCCGTAGATCGTGCGCGGCGTCCCGGTTTCCAGGCTGTGAATGATCAGCGAGCCGTACTCCACGCTGCGTGCAATCTTGAGGGGCGTATCCTGGCTTTCGAGTTCCTTGCGCAGCGTTTCCCACTCCGCGATCTGATCTTCGCAGCGGCGGATGTACTCGTCCAGCGGGATGTTGAACCGTTCGATCAGGTCGGGGCGGTCCCGCTTGATGAACCAGGGCACATACTCGCTGAAATGCTCGCTGGACTCGGTGACGAAATAGCCGAGACGCTGCAGCATCTCGTAGCGCACCCGGTTATCGTCGGGCACCTCGCCATCAGCGATCACCTTGTGGATCAGCGGGTACAGGTCTTCGCCATTGTGCTCAAACCGCAGGTAGAACGCCATATGATTGATCCCCGCGACGAGATAGTTGATCTCCGTGTAGGGAACGCCGATATCATTCGCCAGCAGCAGCGCGGTATGCGGCACGCTGTGGCACAGCCCAACGGTTTTGATCGGGCTGGCGCGGTCGATGGCCCAGCAGTTGATCGCCATTGGATTGACATAGTTCAGGAACGTCACATCAGGACATACCGATTCCATATCGCGGCACATCTCCAGCAGCACCGGGATAGTCCGCAGCCCGCGCATAATGCCGCCGATGCCCAATGTATCCGCGATGGTTTGCTGCAGCCCGTACTTCTTCGGAATCTCGAAGTCAATCACGGTGCTGGGGCGGTACCCGCCGACCTGGATCATGCAGATGGCATAATCCGCCCCCTCAAGCGCCGCCCGCCGGTCGGTCGTGGCTTCGATAGTCGGCGTCACGTCGAGCGTGTGGGCGACCTTATGCGCTACAGTCTCTGAGGTACGCAGCCGTTCGGCGTCGATATCATGCAGGCTGATCGTGGCCGATGCCAGTTCCGGGAAGCTGAGAATGTCGCCCAGCAGATTCTTGGCGAACACCGTGCTGCCAGCCCCTATAAATGTGATCTTGGTCATGTGTGCAACCCTTTCGAAATTGCATTTGTGAGAAGTCTATAACAAAATCCAACAGCGTTTTATTGTATCCTGACTATAGGAGGTGTGGGAAATGGAACAACAACACTCTAAGACCACACGTGTGTGGTGGGATGGCGGCGAAGTGCAGTTTATTCGCTGGACAACACGCTCGTTAGTCTTCAGTTGGCGAGATGCTTCCGACACCGCGATGCACATGCCACGCGGGGCGCTGCTCCGCCTGATGAAAAAAGGCGTCATCCAGGTCGAAGGCGACATGCCCAGATGGATTACACACCCTCAGTCGGAAACAAAACAACTGCCCAAACCATCGGCCAAGAAAACCCAGCCGGGTCTCTTCTCGGCGATTACACGCCTCATCAAGAAACTAGGCAGCGACGAGCCGGCTAAAACAAACGAAGCTACTGAACCGGATGCCGTCCCACCAGCAGCACATAGGACGCGATCCGCTTCACATTGGTAACCCCAGCGGCCCGCAAATCATCCAGAGTGCGCAGCGTGTGCTGCCGACGCGCGCGGATGATGCGGGTCGCATTTTTGTGCCCAATGCCCGGCACACGCAGCAACTCGTCAAACGTCGCCGTGTTCACTTCGAGCGGGACCTCACGCAGGTGAACATTGGCCCAGGCCCGCTTGGGATCGATGCTGCGCGGCAAACTGCCCTGTCCCTCAAATAGCAGGTCCTCCAGGTCGAAGCCATAATCCCGCAGCAGAAAGCTGGCCTGGTACAGGCGTAGCTGGCGCGTGTCGTCGGTGGCCGGGTAATTGTCCAGCGGCGTGCCGGGCACCGGACGAAACGCCGAAAAGTAGGTCCGGGCCAGCCCTGCCTGCCGGTACAGGTGCGCGGCTGCGTCGAGAATTTCGATGTCCTGCTCGCCCGCCGGCCCGACGACAAACTCGGTCGTGCTGCTGGTCCGCAGCCGGCCCGCGCTGTGTTGGCGCAGTTCCTCGACCCACATCAAACGCGACAGCAGCTCGGCGTCGAACTGTTTGGCCGGCGCGATATGCTCCAGCCGGGCGGCATTCGGTGCTTCGAGATTGACCGACACACGGTCGGCCAGTTGCATCGCCTGTGCCACCTGCTCGCGCTCGGCACCGGGCATAATCTTCAGGTGCATATAGCCCGGGTAATGATACTTGTGGCGCAAGATCGCGCCAGTGTCGATGATCGCATCCTGGCTGGTGATACCGCCGCGCACCACCCCGGACGACAGGAACAGCCCTTCGACAGCACCCGCCTGGTAGAGCGCCATGAACCCCTGGGCCATATCATCCGGCGAAAACGTCACGCGCCGCATCGCGGATCGCCCGGCCTGGAACGGGCAGTACAGGCAGTTTCGCTCGCAGGCAGTCGTCATCATCGCCTTCAGAACCGGCATTTTGCGGTTGCCCGCTGTGACATGGGTCACACAGCCCTGCAAATCCGGCGGAATCCGGCGTGAAATTACCGGGCGCTCCTGGCGGGGCGCATCGCCGACGGTTTCAAACTCGGTTGTGCCGCGCAACTCGCGCAGCAGATCATGGCCATCCACGTCGCTGAACCTCATCTCATTGACGCCCTAAGTATATCGAACTTATGTTCTACCGGCAAGAATCGGGATGGTGTTCCATGAAAAAATCGGGCGCGCAGCTTCGCCCGATTGCTCAATAGCGTGGAATAGTGTGCGGCGTTGGGTTCAGTCGCCGCTGGCTTCCTCGACAGGCTCCACCATCCCCGCCAGGGGATCGTCGAAGTTTTCCACGTCCTCCGGCACCGCGCGCCAGATTTCGCTCGCGTGGTCAATGAACAACACACCGTCCAGATGATCGATCTCATGCTGGAAGACACGCGCCAGCCAGCCTTTGGCTTTGATGCGCATCTTCTTTCCATCCCGGTCGTAGCCACGCACGGTCACGGCCTCGTGACGAGTAACAGTGCCGTAGTAGCCCGGAATCGACAGGCAGGCTTCCACCCCGTCGACCATGTCTTTCGAGGCGCGGACGATCTCCGGGTTGACCACCACGTAGAGCACACCCGCATCGTCGCCGTATTCTTCTTTGGATACCTCATCATCCGGCAGGCGCACCACGATCACGCGCTGGCTGACGGCAACTTGTGGCGCGGCCAATCCTACCCCGGGAGCATCCAGCATCGTCTCGACCATATCGTCGATCAGCTTTTGCAGCTTCGGGTCTTTGAAATTCTTGACTTTGTGGGCCTTCTTGCGAAGTGCCGGATTTCTGGGTGTAATAACTTCTCTCACGGCCATCGGTTCACAACCTTCTGCACATCTCAATTTACCCTATGAAAATTGTAACGAAGATGCTCCCCTGCGTAAAGCATTTTTACATCTCAGGTTTATCGGACCGGGTAAACTCGTCGATGTAATCAGGGCGAGGGGTAGTCTCAAACTCGCCATATAACAACTTGTCGGCTTTGGGGAACAGGGCCTGGTGTGGTCCTTTTACCCCGGCCAGTGTGGCAACCAGGCGGTGAAAACGTGTATTGCGTTTGGTCCAGGGGCAGCTTGTCATACAGATGCCGCAATCCGTGCCAACTGCATGCCAATAGCGATAACACTTTTCCTCATCTAGTTTCCACTTTTTAATGCCATTGAATTCGACCTTATCGCCGAACGGAATCGCCCCCACCGGGCAGTTTTCAGCGCATATTTTGCAGCTTTCACAAAACGACTGCACACCCAGATCGACCGGCTGATCGTAAGCCAATGGCAGGTCTGTGGTTACGGCTGAGAGCCGGAGGCCCAGCCCATACTCTTTAGAGAGTAGATAGCCGGCGCGCGAAAGCTCCCCTAACCCACAATCGACGGCGATCGGGACCAGCAGCGCCTGGTAATTATAGAAATGATGGGCGCGTGCTGAATAGCCCAACATACGGATATAGTGCGCCAGCTGGACGGCTATCCAGGCACTGGCCGCATAGCCTTCGGCAGTCGCCAACAGCACCGGGAAGTCCGGCGCGTGTTGGATCAAATCGTAGTTCATCGCACAGCCTAAAGCCACCACATTGGTATGATGTGACAAATCGATCGGTGCCCCCCAGGGAGCAAAACCGCCTTGATCACCAAATGAACGCCCGTTGTGAGTGTAGACCCATTCCTGGCGCAAGGGGCCACCCCCCACCAGATCGGCTCCCAGCACTCGAGCCAATGCTTTTACTTTGTGGGCAGCACGATCGGGTGGTATGGGAGCCTTCTGGGGCGCAGGGTCACCGTCAACCCATGCTTCCGGTGCGATCTGCCGCATAGCGACGAACTGGGCCGTGAACATCGGCACATCAATTCCCCCGGTCCGGCCCAGGTCCGGCATCCGGCTAATCTTCGAATCGTAATCAAGATGTTCAGGGTGACGTTCGTAGTAAGCCTGGAAGGCCGGGCTGTCTTCGCCGAACAGGTGAAACAGGTCGCTCCGGGCAAACACGATATCGCGTTCATCCCAGCGTACAACCTCACCGACCGCGTCGCGTGCGTATGTCGGCTGGTCGCCCCGCCCCTCCATCATGCGTGTCAGCCATCGTTTCATTGAAGTTAGCATTCATTTTCGCTCCTGGAGATAATGTTTGACTATCCCAGCATAATCAAAAATGTACAGTTCTTCAAAGAGGTAGCTCTTTTCTGGCGGGTGCGCTATGCTAGGCGTGAGTTGGATTCACGCAAGCGAGAACGAGAGGCGTTATGCCAGCCTACGAACCGGTCATCGGCCTGGAAGTTCACGCCGAATTGCAAACACAATCGAAGATGTTTTGCTCCTGTGCAGTAGTCGACAGCACCGCCGCGCCCCCCAACACGTACGTGTGCCCGGTCTGCCTGGGGATGCCCGGGATGCTGCCGGTTGCCAACCGGCAGGCGGTGGCGTACGGGCTGATGGTGGGCCTGGCGCTGAATTGTGCCACCCCGGATTTTAACCAGTTCGCACGCAAAAGCTACTTCTACCCCGATCTGCCGAAGGGCTACCAGATCAGCCAGTACGAGTATCCGCTGGCGATCAACGGGTGGCTAGAGATCGATCTGGCCGAGGGAGAAACCAAACGGATTGGCATCCGGCGCGCGCACCTGGAAGAAGACACCGGCAAACTGACGCACGTAGACCGGCACAGTCTCGTCGACCTGAACCGGGCCGGCGTCCCGCTGCTGGAGATCGTGTCCGAAGCGGATCTCCGCAGCGCCGACGAGGCCGAAGCCTACGCGCGCAAACTGCGCGCCATCCTGCAATACCTGGGGGTGAACAGCGGCGATATGAGCAAAGGCGTCCTGCGCTTCGAGGCGAATGTCAGCGTGCGCCCGGTCGGGTCGGACGAATTGCGCACCCGCACCGAGATCAAAAACCTGAACAGCATCCGCAGCCTGAGCCGGGCCACTGCGTACGAAATCGAACGCCAGATCGAACTCTACGAGGCCGGCGGACAGGTACAGCAGGCCACGCTGGGCTGGGATGAGGCCCGCCAGGTGACCATCATCCAGCGTGTGAAGGAGAGCGCCGACGACTACCGCTACTTTCCCGAACCCGATCTGCCGGTGCTGGAAATCAGCCGCGAATGGGTGGAGCAGGTGCGGGCGGAACTGCCCGAATTGCCCGACGCCAAACGGGATCGCTTGATGCAGGAGCACGGCCTCAGCCGCTACGACGCCTCGGTGCTGGTCGCGGAGCGCGCGGTGGCGGAATACTACGAGACAGCGCTGGCAGCGGGCGGCGATCCGAAGCAGGTCGCCAACTACATCACCGGCGACGTGTTCCGGCACATGAACCGCGAAAACCGCGAACGCGAAGACATCGGCGCAATCACCCTCACGCCCCAGGCCCTGGCCGAACTGGTGACGCTGGTGCAGCAGGGCACGATCAATCACGGCGTGGCAAAAACACTGCTCGAAACGCTCTACGCCGAAGGAGGCAGCCCGGCCACGCTGGTCGAGGAGCAAGGGCTGGCGCAGGTCACCGATGAGGGCGTGCTGGCGGAGGCCGTGGCGACGGTCCTCGACGCACACGCCGGCGAGGTGCAGCGCTACCTGGCCGGCGAGGAAAAGCTCATCAAGTTCTTGATGGGCATGGTGATGCGCGCCATGTGTGGCAAGGCGGACGCGCAGGTGGTGCAGCACCTGCTCGCCAAACAGCTTGAAGCACGCCAGAGCGAATAGCAAACAGCACGCTTTTTTGAACACGTGTTCTAATTCCAGTATACTATTTGCTAGCGTGTAGCGCATCACGTATGATCAAATCACGAGCACATACGGAGCATAAGGAGTCAGCGAGACATGGCAGGCTATCAATATATCATTATCATTGGCAATGTAGGGCGCGATCCGGAACTGCGCTATACACAAAGCGGGGTGGCGGTCTGCGGGTTCAGCGTGGCCGTCAACCGCACCTGGACCGACCGCACCACCAACGAGCGCCGCGAAGAAACGACCTGGTTCCGCGTATCGGCGTGGCGTGGCCTGGCCGAGACGGTCAACCAGTACGTCTACAAGGGTATGCAGATTATGGTCGCCGGGCGCGTGGCGGCTGATGCGTACCTGGGGCAAGATGGCCAACCGCGTGCCAGCCTGGAACTGACAGCACTAGATGTTCAATTTCTAGGACAACGCGGCGAGCGCTACGACGCCGGCGACGAAGAATATCCCAGCGAACCGGAAGACTTACCGTTCTAACGCTGGAATGCGGTATAGTAGCATAATCCGTAGCCTAAACAGCCGCTTGCGGCTGTTTCTTGTACCCGAAACGTTTTACTAAGGAGGAGCGATGTCTGAATCGAAAAAATCCGGACGACGGCGACTCAACCTGGAAATCCCGTCGAACCTAGCAGCGACGTATTCCAACTTTGCCATTATCACCCATTCGCCCTGGGAAATCTTTCTGGACTTTGCCCAGATTTTGCCCAACGTGCCGAAGGCGCGCGTGCAGACGCGCATCGTGCTCTCGCCCACCAATGCCAAAATGCTGCTAAAGGCGCTGCAAGAGAACGTCACGCGCTACGAAAACCAGCACGGTGAGATTAAAATGCCACAGCGCCCGCCGTCACTGGCCGACCAGCTTTTCAGCACGGTTCGGGACGATGAAGAGGACGAGGACGAGACCGGTGATAACGAGGACGAGACCGATGAGTAACCTCGATGTCCTTGACGACCTGACCGACGCCATCCGCACTACATTCGAAGCCAAAAGCGCAGCGCGGGACGCCGCGATCAGCCAGTCGCGGACGGTAATCCAGCATTGCGCCAACGCGATCCGGGCTGTTCACCGCCACGAATGGGAGGGCGCCCAGCAGCGCCTGGAAACCGCGCGCGCAGCGGCGGGCGAACTCCGCGCGCAGGTCGCCGACTACCCGGACCTGTACCACAGCGGCTATACGCAGGATGCGCTCAAAGAATATGTCGAGGCGCACGCGACCTATGCGCTGGTGCGCGGCGACGCCCTGCCCACGCCGGACTCACTGGATGTCGAGCACGCGACGTATCTCAACGGCATGGCCGAAGCGGCCAGCGAACTCCGCCGCCAGATTCTCGATATCATCCGCAAAGGGCATTCGGACGAAGCCGAACGCCTGTTGAGCGAGATGGATACCATTTACGGCATTCTGATCGCGTTCGATTTTCACGATGCCATCACGGGCGGGCTGCGCCGCCGGATGGACCAACTGCGCGGCGTGTTAGAGCGCACACGCGGCGACGTTACCAACAGCCTGCGCCAGCAGCAGTTGCGCGACGCGCTGCGCCAGTTTGAAGCCCGCATCGGCCTCGAAGCTGCTGGCCAGTCGCCTGACACGCCAGACGCGCGGTGACCCTGTTGGGGAATCATCAGGTTACCATCGGTTGGGCGTAATGCAGGGATAAGTACGGTACGTCACACTGAGGAAAATCCTTTATACACCAGGTGTAACACTATGCCATCTGTTCAACGTTTTTTGATTCAAGAAGGTGATCGTGCCGGGAAAGCGGTCGCGTTGGACTCGTTCCCATTCACGATTGGTCGCGCCCGGGACTGCAACTATGTCCTGGACTATACCGAGATATCGCGGCTCCATGCCCAGTGTTACAGCGATCATCTGAACATCTTTCTGGAAGATATGGGCAGCACCAACGGCACGTTCGTCAACGGGCGGCGGCTGGACCCTGGTGAGGCGTACCGGCTGCGGGCCGGCGACATGGTGCGGTTTGCGCAGATATGCACCTGGATTTTCGACGATCCGGCCACCACCATGCAGATCGACCCGATCCGACTGACAGGGTTGGAACTCGATCCGGACGTGGCCCAGGTCATCGTCAATAGTGAATTACTGGACCCACCCCTCAGCCCGAACCAGTTTTCGCTGTTGGTGCTGTTGTACGAAAACACCGAGCGCATTGTCTCCCGCGAGGAAATCTGCGATTATGTGTGGAGTCCCGGCGAGGAGGTCAGCGACCAGACGCTGGATGCGCTGGTCAGCCGCCTGCGCAAACGGCTGCAAGAGGCCGACGCCGGGCACGAGTACATTATCACCCGGCGCGGCTTCGGCTTGATGTTCCAAAACCGCGATTAGTGTAGAGTAGGCAAACTGTGCAGAAAACCATCCTGCTGGCGTCTGGTTCGCCCCGACGCCGTGAACTGCTGGGCCTGACTGGGCTGCCGTTTAAGTTGACAACCGCCGACATTGACGAGTCACTCCGGGCGGACGAAACCGCTGCCGCGTATACCGTCCGGCTGAGCCAGGAAAAAGCCCAGGCCGTGCTTGATGTGGCGGACCGGCACACGATCATCCTGGCCGCCGATACCACCGTCGCCGATGGGGACGAGATTCTCGGCAAACCGGCGAATAACAACGAAGCGTGGGCGATGCTGCGCCAACTGCGGGGCCGGACGCACCAGGTCTATACCGCGCTGACGCTGCTGGACGCCGCGACCCAGCGCCGCATCACCGATGTCGCGGTGACCGATGTGCCCATGCGCAGCTACAGCAACGCCGAGATCGAAGCCTACATTGCCAGCGGCGATCCGTTCGATAAGGCGGGCGGGTACGCCATCCAGCACGCCGGGTTTCGCCCGGTGCACCTACACAGTGGCTGTTACGCCAACATCGTCGGCTTGCCGCTGTGCCACCTGGTACGGGCCTTGCGCCGGTTCGGGGTGGCGCTGCCTGCTGATGTCCCCGCGCGGTGCCAGCAGCACCATGCGTATGAGTGCGATGTCACAGAGGACATCCTGAACAGCAGGCGCTAAGGTTCGACAGCACCGGCGGCTGGCGTTATAATGCGCCGCGTGCGTTCCAAAACTTCAAATACGTTGGGGGGTAAAGTTGGGCAAGCTTTGCCTCTCATTTTTCACAGGTGTGGGTATGAGCAGGAAGATTATTCCATTTATTGTTATCATCGCGATCATACTGGCCGCGTGCAGCGGAACGGAAAGCAGCGGCGGGCTGAGTGGCAGCGGGCTGGACCCCTCGCCCCAACTCTCGTTGGAGCAAGCCGATCAGGTGGCCGAGACGTTTTTGCAGGCATGGGTGAATGCAGACTACGCGACGATGTACGACCTGATCAGCCCGAACAGCCGCGATGCCTACAGCCTGGAAGCCTTCAGCAACGAATACGAATATGCTGCCGAGCAAATGACGCTGAACACGCTGTCGGTGGAGGTCACCCAATCGCTGCGCCAGGGCACCACCGCCCAGATCAACTACAACGTTTCCTTTGATACCGGCGTCTTCGGGCAGATCATGGACAATGACCGCACGATGCGCCTGATCGAAACGCCAGAAGGCTGGCGCGTGGCGTGGTCGCGGATGGACATCTTCGCCGAGATGGCCGAAGGGGCACAGCTCGAACTGCGCCGGACCCAGCCCAGCCGCGGCAACATCTACGACCGCAACGGCCAGGTCCTGGCCGACCAAAACGGACGCTCGGTGGTGATGTATGCCGTCAAGCAGGATATGCCCAACGTGGATGATTGCATCACAGCGTTGTCCCGCATCATGCACAAAGAAAAGGAAGAGCTGGCCACCCAGTTCGACCAGTATTTGCCAGAAACGCTGTTCAGAGTTGGCGAAATCGATCCCGACACGTTCCAACGCGAGGAGCAAGTCCTGCGGCAGGTGTGCGACATCGGCGATGACCCCATCGACACCTCGATTCGCCCCACCCGGCGTTACTTTGGCAACGTCGCGCCGCATATCGTCGGCTACGTCGGACAGATCAGGCCGGAACAGGTCGACCAGTACGAAACCGAGGGCTACCCGCCGAATGCACTGGTCGGGCAAGAGGGCATCGAGCAAACCTTCGAGAGCTATCTGGCCGGCAAGATGGGCGGCGAACTGGCGATTATCGCCCCGACCGGGCAAACGCTGCGCACGCTGGCCGAATCGCCTGCCGAACCGGGCCAGAGCGTTTACCTGACAATTGACCGCGATTTGCAGGCGGCGGTGCTGGATGCGTTTGTCGAGGCTTATAATAATGCGACGCCAACCTGGTCGCCCACCTCACCCGGCGCAGCGGCGGTTGTGATGGACGTGAAGACGGGCGAGGTCCTGGCCGCCGTGAGCTATCCGAGCTATTCGCCCGGCGTGTTTAACCCCGACACGACTGTTTCAAATCCCGGCCAGATGATCGCAGACCTAAAAAGCGACTGGCGCACCCCGCTGTTCAACCGTGTGACGCGCGGGTTGTTCCCGGCGGCGTCGGTGTTCAAGATCATTTCGATGGCCGCCGGTCTGGACAGCGGCGTCTACACCACCGATACGTGGTATACCTGCAACGGCATCTGGTACGGCGGGCAGTATGGCGATGCCATTGAATCACGCCGCGACTGGGTGTATCCCGGCTCGCATGGCCCATTGAAGTTCATCGGCGCGCTGACCCAGTCCTGTGACCCGTATTTCTGGGAACTGGGCGTCGCGCTGCACAATGCCGACCCCAACCTGCTGCCGGAGTATGCCTATAAGATGGGGCTGGGCGTCCCGACCGGGAACACCGATCTGCCCGAAGAGGTCGGCTATATCCCCAACCCCCAGGACTACCCGCAGCGTGTTGGCCATGACTGGGCCATCGGGGATACGCTCAACCTCGTGATCGGCCAGGGGCAGATGCAAATCACCCCCCTCCAGATCGCGCGCATGACGGCGGCTGTCGCCAACGGCGGCACGTTGCACAAACCGCTGTTCGTGAAGGAAGTCAAGCTCATCGGCGAAGACCCGGTGTATACCGGCGATCCGACCCCGGTGTCGACCCTGGACTTCGCGCCGGAAGTATTCGAGGCGATCCAGACCGCGATGTGCGATGTGACCCTCACGCCAGGCGGCACTGCCCGCTTCATCTTCGAACCCTGGTACGAATATCAAGGCACCGAGGTGATCGTGTGCGGCAAGACTGGAACGGCACAGACCGGCGGCGCGACCACCCCACCCCAGGCCTGGTTTGTCGCCTATGCCCCACGCGAAGATCCCCAGATCGCGGTGGCCGTGATCGTCGAAAACTCGTGCGAGGGGTCAGAGGTCGCTGCCCCGATCGTGCGACGTATCATCGAAGACTACTTCGGGATGCCCCATTCGACCTGGCCCGAACTGTGGGAAACCGGCTGCGCCACCCTCGGCGAGTAGCCCGTACTCTCAAAAAACCTCGTAAATACGTCGGTTTTCCCCTACGCAGCGTCGCGGTAGTAGTCATGGATGATGCCACCGAGCACGTTTCGACAGCGCACTGGTCCATTGCCCTGGACACTCGTTTT
>DAOTUD010000137.1:0-11208 GCA_034437275.1 Anaerolineae bacterium | reverse complement strand
TTTACCCCTATCCACCCCGGCCCTCCTTTCCCCGCGCGCGGAGAAAGGAGGGAGCAAGTCGTCGTTACACACGGCATCAAAGTCCCCTCTCCGCCTGCGGGGAGGGGTAAACTATTCGCCCCAGATTTGAAACACACCCCGTGACCAGCCGAACTTGTAAAAACTTGTAAACGGTGCGAGAATGCCTGTACGATTTGCACAATGCGGATGACTGTATACTGTTTGTTTCATCCCAGTTTGTATAACCAACCCGTGCTTCGGTAGCTGGGCATTGAGGGTAAACGGGAGCCGGAGACGGAGAAGGAGCACAAAGTAATGCGTTACCAACATGATACGCTCCATCACCTGATCATGCGTGCCCTCCGGCGCAATACCTTCACTGCCGACCAACGCATCGAGGTGACAATACGCGGCCATGATGTCCTGCTGCGCGGGATTGTGGACTATCCCGACCTGATTCCCGAAGCCGTCGCAACCGTCGAGGCGGTGGCGCCGTTCCTGCATGTGTACAGCCGGCTGCGGGTCCGGCAGTCGCGGGCCTGGGTCTGACGCTGCCGGGATGTGTCCGGGCGCGCATTTCCCTTTGTGCCCGTTTCGCACTATGATGAAGGCACGCTGTAGGGACACGGGCGCACACACGAAGGAAGAGGGGAGAAAACCATGCTATCGCCCGCGCAAATCCGCCAGGCCATTCCGGCTGCTTTGGAATCAGTCAAGCTGCCCGACCTGAGGCTCGAACGCGGCCAGGTGCGGGATAACTATACGCTCCATGATGGACGGCGGGTGCTGGTAGCCACCGATCGCTTCAACGTCTTCAACCAACAGGTGGGGCTGGTGCCCTATAAGGGGCAGGTGCTCAACCAACTGACGGTGTTCTGGTTCGAGCACACCGCCGATATCGTCCATAACCATGTGATCGATGTCCCCGATCCGAACGTGACGGTCGCGCTGGAAACCAACCCGCTGCCGTTTTCGGTGGTGGTGCGCGGCTTCATCAGCGGGGTGACGCCCACCAGCCTGTGGAAGCAGTACGCGCAGGGGGCACGCACCATCTACGGCATCCAGTTCCCGGACGGGCTGCGCAAAAACGAAGAACTGCCGCACCCGATCGTCACCGCCCGGCTGAAGGAATCCGGCGACGACCAACCCCTGACGCACGCCGGAGTCATCGAGCATGGCGTCTCGTCGCCGCTGTGGGAACGGCTGCAAGAAACCGCGCTGCGGCTGTTTTTGCGCGGCCAGCAGCTTTGCATCCTGGCCGACCTGATCCTGGTCGATAGCAAGTACGAGTTCGGGCTGGACCTCAACGGCGACCTGGTGCTGATCGACGAACTCCACACGCCGGACAGCAGCCGCTTCTGGTGTTCGGAAACCTACGACGACCTGTTCGAGGACGGCAAAGAACCAGAGAATTTCGACAAGGAGTTTGTGCGGCTGTGGTACCAGGCGCAGGGCTACGACGGGGCACACGACCGGCTGCCCGGCCTGACCGACGACATAGTCGTCACCATCAGCCAGCGCTACCAGCGTGTGTACGAACTGCTGACCGGCAAGCTGTTCCAGCCGGCTAGCTACCCGGCCCAGCGCCGCATCCAGATCGCGCTGGATTACACGCAGTCGTTCGGCTAGCCGCCGCTAGCAGCCTAACGGCTTGCGCACAATGCCATCGATCACCAGCGCCACCGCGCCCTTGACACACGCGCCGGTGCCCTGCGACGATAGCGCCAGGGCGACCATCTGTGCCGGGGCGCGGATCGTTTCGGTGGTGATGATCTCGCTGATGACGGGCATCACATAATCCCCGGCCAGCGTCAGCGAGCCGCCCAGCACCACCATGTCCGGGTTGAAGATGTGGATCAGGTTGACGATGCCAGTCCCCAACGAGCGCGCAATGCCGGACAGCGTGTCGAGCGCCAGCGGGTCGCCCTGGTCGGCGGCGTCGACCACCACGTCCATCGTGATCGCGTCCAGGTTGCCGGCCACCAGGTCCGGGATGATCGAGGGCGCGCCGTCGGCGAGGGCCTGCACGATGCGGCGAAAGACGGTGCGCGGCCCGACCTGCGTCTCCCAACAGCCGCGCCGCCCGCACCCGCACAACTCGCCGTCCGGCTGGACGATGATGTGCCCGATCTCCCCGGCGAAGCCGCCCGCGCCCCGGTAGATTTCGCCGTTGAGCATCAGCCCGCCCGCCAGCCCGACGCCCGTCCCCAGGTAGATGAAATCCCGGCAGCCTTTGGCCACCCCGAAGTAATATTCGCCCAGCGCTGAGGTCGTCCCGTCGTTTTCGGTGTAGAGCGGCACGTCGAACACCGGCCCCCACCGTTCGCGCAGGTTCACATCCGACCACTGCAGGTTGGGGGCATAGACCAGCGTACCGGTGTCGGCGTTGACCAGCCCGGGCAACGCGACCCCGATGCCCAGCGGCTTGAGGCCGTGCGCCGCCCCGGCGCGCAGCGCGGTGTGCAGCACGTCCGCGGCCAGGTCCAGCGTGCGGTCGGGGTTCCCCGTTGCGTCGGCTTTGATGAAGCGCCGCCACAGCGTGTGGGCCGTGAAGTCGGTCAGGATCACGGAGATATACTCGACGTTGATCTCGATGCCGACCACGCAGCCGCCCGCCGGGTTTAGCTCCAGCAGCATCCCCGGACGCCCGCGCGAGTAGGCCGCTTCCAGCCCGACCTCGCGGATCAGGTTTTGCTGGAACAGATCGTGGACCAGCGACGAGATCGTGCTGCGGTTTAGCCCGGTTTGCTGGGCCAGGCTGGCCCGCGATTGGGGCGAATCGGATAGGAGTTGATCCAGGATCAGCGCGCTGTTGAGCCGCCGGACCAAGTTCTGACCTGCCGGACCTTTTGTCATAACTGCCTCGTATGCCGCCAAGCAAAGTGTGACACCTGAAAATTTTTTTGTATAGCCTCACAACAAAATGGTAAGCCGACAGTCATGTGATGTCAAGCACAACTTGCCCGCGCCGCCTCCAGCGCACTCCCTGAGGGGCAAAACGCGCCGTTTTTGGCCCGCTGTCCGTCCACGCGATGCACACGCCGGGGGGCTGTGAATAACTTGACAAAAGGGGTATTTTGTTGGTTTAATAAACGAAATCGTGTTTTTACAGGCCGCATTACCCAATGCGGGACATTTGTACGTCACAAAAGTTCTTAGGGAGAGTGTCCGGCTCCCGCAATCTTTTCAAGGAGGACCAAGGGACATGAAGAAATGGTTTCGTTTAGTTAGTACCTTAGTTTTAGTGGTGATGGTGATGGCCCCGCTGGCCAGTACCTTCACCGCCCCCGAAGTTGAAGCGCAGGGCGAGACGATTACCATCGCCTGGATCCCCAAGGCGCTCAACAACCCGGTCTTCGAGTTGGGCCGCGATGGCTGTATGCAGGCCGCCGCTGAGCTGACCGAAAACACCGACTACACCGTCGAATGCCTCTACATGGGCTCGGTCGCGTCCGATATGGCCGAGCAGGCCCGCGTGATCGAAGATGCGATCTCGCAGAACGTGAACGCCATCGGCGTGAGCTGCAATGACCCCGATGGCTGTGTTGACCCGATCAACGCTGCGATGGACGCCAGCATCCCGACCATGACCTGGGACTCCGACTCGCCCGACAGCAACCGCATCACCTACCTGGGTGTCGACAACTACACCGGTGGCGTGGCCGCGGCCAACCTGCTGATCGAAGAGATGGGCACCGAGGGCCAGGTCGCGCTGCTGACGGGTGTGCCGGGCGCGTTCAACCTTGAGGAGCGCATTCGCGGCTTCAAGGACGGCGTCGCCGGCACCGACATCGAGATCGTGACGACGGTCGCCTGCAACGACGACATCAACCTGGGCGTGCAGGTGGTCGAAGAGACGATGCTGGCGAACCCGGAACTGGACGGCTGGTTCTTCGTGGGCCTGTGGCCGGTCTTCGCCGGGCGCGGCGCGATGCCGCTGTTCGAAGAAGCGGTGATGGAAAACGACATGAAAGCTGTCGCGTTCGACACCCTGCCGGTTGAACTGGAATGGGTGCAGGACGGCTTGCTGCACGGCCTCGTCGGCCAGAAGTACTGGGGCTGGGGCTACGATACAGTGTATATGCTGTTTGATCACATCACCAAGGGCGCGGACTACGACGACTGGACCGACAGCGGGATGGACATCGTGACCGCCAACAACGTGGACGCGATGGCCACCGCGTGGGAAACCAGCGACTTCACCCAGCCGCTGCCGCCCGCCTATCCGCCCGAAGATGGCACCTTCACCATCGCCTGGATTCCGAAGGCGCTGAACAACCCGGTCTTCGAGCTGGGCCGCGATGGCTGTATGCAGGCTGCGGCGGAAATGAGCGAGATGTACGAGGGCCTCGACGTTGAGTGCCTCTACATGGGGTCGGTTGCGTCCGACATGGCCGAGCAGGCCCGCGTGATCGAAGACGCGATCTCGCAGGGCGTGGACGCCATTGGCGTGAGCTGCAATGATCCCGACGGCTGCGTGGACCCGATCAACGCCGCGATGGACGCCGGCATCCCGACCATGACCTGGGACTCCGACTCGCCCGACAGCAACCGCTTCACCTACCTGGGCGTGAACAACTACGACGGTGGCTACGCCGCGGGCGAACTGCTCGTCAAGGCGATGGGCACCGAGGGCAAGGTCGCGCTGCTGACGGGTGTGCCGGGCGCGTTCAACCTCGAGGAGCGCATTCGCGGCTTCGAGGACTACGTGGCGCAGTACCCCGACATCGAGATCGTGACGACGGTCGCCTGCAACGACGACATCAACCTGGGCGTGCAGGTGGTCGAAGAGACCATGCTGGCGAACTCGGACCTGGACGGCTGGTTCTTCGTCGGTCTGTGGCCGGTCTTCGCCGGGCGCGGCGCGATGCCGTTGTTCGAGGATGCCGTGCTCAACGGTGACATGAAAGCCGTTGCGTTCGACACCCTGCCCGTCGAATTGGAGTGGGTCCAGGATGGTCTGCTGCACGGTTTGGTCGGCCAGAAGTACTGGGGCTGGGGCTACGACACGGTGTACATGGCGTTCAGCCATGTGCTGAACCTGTACCCCTACCCGGACTGGACCGACAGCGGCATGGACATCGTGACCATCCACAACGTGGACGCAATGGTCGAGATGTGGGAGACCAGCGACTTCACGCAACCGCTGCCGCCGGCCTTCCCAGAAGAGTAGGCTGAGCTAGCGGGTCACTAACCCGGAACACACAGGTGGGAGGGGCCAGTACCCTCCCACCTCACTGTTAGCCTTTGGTAGTGAACGCGGCGGTTGTTGGTCTGTAGTTATTTGTTTTTTACGCAACCTTGAAAAATACCCACCAACAGCCAAAATACTTTGTGTAAGGTAGGCAACACCATTGGAACAAACACCTGTTTTACGGGTCGAAGGAATTTCCAAGAGCTTTCCCGGGGTACAGGCGCTTAAGGACGTGGATTTTGAGGTCTACCCGGGCGAGGTCGTGGCCCTGCTGGGCGAAAACGGTGCAGGCAAATCCACGCTGATGAAGATCCTGGCCGGGGCTTATGCCAAAGATAAGGGCCGCATTTTCCTCCACGAGCGCGAGATCGAACCCGAAACTACCGCCGAATCCCAGGAATTGGGTATCGCCACCATCTACCAGGAATTTACGCTGATGTTGAACCGGTCCGCCGCCGCCAACATCTTCATCGCGCGCGAGCCGCGCCTGGGGGGTGTGCTGCGCCCATTCAACGTGGTGAACCGTCGCCAGATGGAAAGCGACGCCGCCGACCTGCTCGAACGAGTTGGGGCGCGCGTCGACCCGGCAACCCCGGTCGAGCACCTGTCGGTGGCCGAACGCCAGCAGGTCGAGATCGCCAAAGCGCTGGCGATTGACGCCCAGGTGTTGATCATGGACGAGCCGACCTCGGCGCTGGGCGGCGACGAAACCGAGGTGCTGTTCGAGATCGTGCGCACGCTGCGCGATCGCGGGCTGTCGATCATCTTCATCACGCACCGCCTGGAAGAGGTGATGGAAATCTCCGACCGGATCGTCGTGCTGCGTGACGGCGAGCGCGTCGGCACGATGATGACCCACGAGGCCAGCATCGAGGAGATCATCCGGCTGATGGTCGGGCGCGAGATGTCCGACATGTTCCAGAAGGAGATTGTCCCCATCGGCGAGACGGTGCTGCACATCGAAGGGCTGACGCGGCGCGGGGTGGTCGAAAATGTGTCCTTCGACCTGCGCGCCGGGGAGATTCTGGGCTTTGCCGGGCTGGTCGGGGCGGGGCGCACCGAGACGATGCGCCTGCTCTTTGGGGCCGATATGCCGGACGCGGGCCGCATCTGGCTGCATGGCCAGGAGGTGGAGATCACGTCGCCGGAGCACGCGGTCGAACTGGGGATCGGGCTGGTGCCGGAAGACCGGGGCAACCTGGGGCTGGTGCTGGACCTCAACGTGATGTTCAATATGATCATGCCCACCATGTCCCGCTTCACGCGGGTCGGGTTCGTCAACCGGCGCGCGGCGCGCGCATCGGCGGAAGATTACGCGCGCCGGCTGCGGGTGCGCACGCCCAGCTTGCAGCAGACGGTCAAGAACCTGTCCGGCGGCAACCAGCAGAAGGTCGTGCTGGGCAAGTGGCTGCTGCTCAACCCGCGCGTGCTGATCATGGACGAGCCGACGCGCGGCATCGACGTGGGGGCCAAAGCCGAGATTCACGCCCTGATGACCGATCTGGCGCGCAATGGCATCGCGATTATTATGGTGTCATCCGAAATGCCCGAAGTCCTGGCGATGAGTGACCGCATCGTGGTCATGCACGAGGGACGCATCACCGGCATCCTGGACCGCGACGAGGCCGACCAGGAACGGATCATGGCCTTCGCCAGCGGACAAGAAGATAATTACGCACTACACGAGACTTACTGAACAAGGATATTCTAGCATGAGTGGACAGGCTGCAACATTATCGCGACGCAAAGCCTTTGGGCGCGCGTCATTGAACTGGTGGCGAAAATTCATTTCCGGTCAGGAGATCGGGGTCTTCCTGGTCCTGGTTGTCATGGTGCTATACCTGACATACAAAACCGACACATTCACCACCTCGCAGAACTTGCAGAATGTGTTTTTGTCCTTTTCGTGGATCGCGATCGCCGCATTTGGGCAAACGCTGGTGATCATCACCGCTGGCATCGACCTGTCGGTCGGCTCGGTCATGGCGTTGTCCGGGTTGGCGGCGGCCTATGCCATCAGCGGCTCGATTGAGGGCGAGGAAACCTCGTGGGCCGTCGAAAAGGTGATCAACGGGCGCGCGCAAATGGTCGGCCCCGACGGGTGGGTGATCCCGTCGCTGTTTTTCGGGTGCCTGATGGGCCTGTTTTTGGGCACGGTCAACGGCGCGCTGGTGGCCTGGGCCAACCTGCCGCCCTTCATCGCCACGCTGGGCATGATGAGTATGGCGCGCGGTGTGTGCTATGGCTGGTCCTCGGGCTGGCCGTTCCAGAAGCTCAACGACAATTTCCGGACAATCGGACAAGGAGAGTTAGCCCTCGGGGGCTACGATATACCCTACCCGACGATGGTGATGATCGCGCTGGCGATATTGATGACGATCTTCCTGAACCGCACGATCTGGGGCTACCGGATCTATGCGGTGGGGGGCAACGAACAGGCGACGCGGTTGTCGGGCATCAACGTGCGCCGGACCAAGCTGCTGACCTACATGGCCTCGGGCCTGATGGGCGGCATTGGGGGCACCCTCATGACGGCGCGCCTGGGGGTCGCGGCCCCGACGGCGGCCACCGGCTACGAGCTGGACGTGATCGCGGCGGTGGTGATCGGCGGCACCAGCCTGATGGGCGGCAAAGGGACGATCCTCGGCACGCTGATCGGGGCGGCGATCATGCAGGTGTTGCGCAACGGCCTCAACCTGCTGGGCTACGACCCGTACTGGCAGCCGGCAGCGATTGGCGCGGTGATCATCCTGGCGATTTCGTTCGACCAACTGCGCCAGTGGTTCCAGGGCCGCCGCCTGTACGATGTGCTGGAGTTCGACGCGGTGCCCGGCTGGGCCAACCGCGACCGCATCGGGCGTATCGGCCCGGTGTCGCGGCTCTTTACGGTGGGCTTCTTCGCTGCCGGGGCGTTCTTCCTGGCGTGGGCGGCGTCGTGGCTGCTGGCCGGAGTCGCGCTGCTGATCTTCCCGATCGGGGTCGATCTGCAAGGACCGCTGGGGCTGTACATCCCCGGCGGCATCCTGGTCGGCGGCTACCTGACGGCGGTCGCGTTCGGGCTGGCGGAGATGCGCCGCTGGAGTTGGGTGATGGCTTTCGCCGCGATTGGCATGGTCGGCCTGGGGTTCATCATCAACGCGCTCTCGCTCGACCTGGTCGAGTTCGGGATGCTGGCCGCTGCGATTGCGATCCCGTCGCTGGTGCTGTGGGCGCTCACTGCCGAGGAACCCCGTAACCGCGTGATCGCTATCGGCAGCGTGGTGCTGGTGACGCTGGGGCTGGCCGCGCTGTTCACGCAGGCCGGCGACCTGGCCCTGGCGGTGCAAACTGCCGGGCAGATCATCCTCGCCGGGTTCGCGTTGCTCTGGTTGTGGATGTATCGCTGGCGTTTTGTCTAACAAGTTGGTATTGTTCCACCAGCGTGTGATGAGGGCAGGGCGTATTGCGACTATACGCCCTGCTGGTTATCCGAAAGAGAGGTTTTTTGATGGATACGTATGGCTATAAATTTTCGTTCGGCCCCTGGAATATTCACGAAGGCGCAGACCCGTTCGGGCCGCCGGTGCGCCCGACCATCCCCTTTGGCGAGAAGCTGAAGGCCTATCCGCGCCTGGGCTTCGACGCGGTGCAGTTCCACGACGACGACGCCGTGCCCGATATCGACAACAAGTCGGCCCGGCAGATCGAGCAGGAAGCCCGCGCGCTGCGTCAAAAGCTCGACGACGCCGGGCTGTACGTCGAGATCGTCGCGCCCCGCCTGTGGGAAGACCCGCGCACCGTCGACGGGGCCTACACCGCCAACGATCCCAAGGCACGCCAGTACGCCATCGAGCGCACGCACAAGACGCTCGACCTGGCGCAGGTGCTCGGCACCGACCTGATGGTGCTGTGGTATGCGCGCGAGGGCACCTACATGCGCGAGGCGAAAGACGCGATGCGCGCGGTGGACCTGCTGGTCGAGGCGCTCAACGACTTCCAGGACTACGCGCCAGGGATGCGCATCGCCATCGAGCCCAAGCCCAACGAGCCGATGGACCTGGCCTACATTCCGACCATCGGCCACGCCGTCGCGCTGGGCATGAAGACCAACCACCCGGAACGCATGGGCGTGTTGGTCGAGTCGGCGCACGCTGTGCTGGCAGGGCTGGACCCGGCAGACGAGATGGCTTTCGGGCTGGCGTATGACAAGCTGTGGAGCGTCCACCTCAACGACCAGAACGGCCTCAAGTTCGACCAGGATCGCACCTTCGGCGCGGTGAACCTGCGCCGCGCGTTCGACCAGGTGCTCGTGCTGGACGACAACAAGTTCTACGAGAAGGGCACCATCGGACTGGACGTAAAGGCACTGCGCACCCAGCCGGCGGATGTGGCCGAAAAGCACCTGAGCAACAGCCGCGCGCTCTTCCTGTGGCTGGTGGAGCGTGTGCGCAGCCTGGACCGCGACGCGATGCAGCAGTGCATCGATGCCCGCGACTATGAAGAACTGGACCGCCTGATCCTGGCGCACCTGATGCAGCGCTGAGGGTGAGGGGCAGTTTTCCACGATTGCTTTCGGCCAGGGAGGTTACGACTATGCACGTACTGGTGATTGGCAGCGGGGGACGCGAACATGCCATCGCCTGGAAGCTGGCCCATTCCCCACGCATCACCCGCATCAGCGCCGCCCCCGGCAACGGCGGCACGGCGACGCTGCCGTTGTTTGTGCGCAACGTGGATATTGACGAAACCGACATCGTCAGCCTGCTGGATTTCGCCGAGCACAACGCTGTCGATCTGACCGTCGTCGGGCCGGAGGGTCCGCTGGCTGGGGGGCTGGTCGACCAGTTCGAGGCGGCGGGGCTGCGCGTGTTCGGTCCGCACCGCCGCGCGGCCATGATCGAAAGCTCCAAGCACTACGCCAAGCAGCTCATGGTCGACAACGCCATTCCCACTGCGCCGTACGAGGTGTTCACCACCATTGACGGCGCGATGGAGTACCTGGCCACGCATCACTACGAGAACATGGTGATCAAAGCCGACGGGCTGGCGCGGGGCAAGGGGGTCTTTTTGCCGCACGGCGAGACTGACGCCGAGGGGATTCTGCGCTCGCTGCTGGAGCGCGACTCGCTGGGCGCTGCCGGGCACCGCGTGCTGATCGAGGAGCGCCTGGTCGGGGCCGAGGTGTCGGTGATGGCGTTTGTGGACGGCAACGGCATCGCCATGATGCCTGCTGTGCGCGATTACAAGCGCCTGTTCGATAACGACATTGGGCCAAACACGGGCGGGATGGGGTCGTATGCGCCGGACCCGGCGCTGACGCCGCACCTGGCCGAGCACGTCCGCCGCGACATCATCGCGCCGGCGCTGGCCGGGCTGCGTGCGGAGGACTGCTGCTTCAAGGGCGTGCTGTACGCGGGCGTGGTGCTGACCGACGATGGCCCCACCGCGCTGGAGATCAACGCCCGGTTTGGCGATCCCGGCGCGCAGACGCTGCTGCCCTTGCTCAAGACCGACCTGCTCGACGTGATCGACGCCTGCGTCGATGGGCAACTGCACGCGCTGGACGTGGAATGGCACAACCAGGCGGCGGTGACGGTGGTGCTGGCCAGCGAGGGCTATCCGGAGCGCAACGACCCCGGCATCCCGATCATCCAGTCCCCGGCGCTCACGCCGGACGTGATGGTGTTCCACGCCGGGACGCGGCTGGCGGAGGACGGCGCGCTGGTCACGACCGGCGGGCGCGTGCTGAACCTGACCGGCACCGGCCCCCAACTGCCGGCGGCGATCTCGGCGGTGTACGACGCGGTGCGGCGCGTCCACTTCGACGGCGCGCACTACCGCACCGACATCGGCGCGCGGGCGCTGTGGCACAGCTTATAGGAAGGTCCGCCGATTCATAAAAACCTGTTAGAAGTTACGCAGTTGAGCGAGAAATGCTAAACTTGAAAGCATGAACCCACCCAAATGCGACGAACTGGACTACATCAACTTTCTGATTGCCGCGCAACAAGTGTTTAGCACGGTTGAAGCAGCGA
>DAOTUD010000136.1:0-9972 GCA_034437275.1 Anaerolineae bacterium | reverse complement strand
GGGTCAACACGGCCCTGCAACGCGTTGTTTCTTTGGCGTTCCGCGCTTTTTCGCGCTCGTTTTTCCATTTGCTCGACGTTCAGCCGCATAATCGGGCTGTAGCCGCCTGAGTTTTTTCGGGGGAGCCTTGAAGTACGTTTCGATCAATGGGCGGCGCGTCTTCTGGTAGCGGGCCGTGCGCGCCGGATCGACATCGGACATGACCTTGGTGTTGGTCGGGGCCATGACGTTGTATATTACGTCGATCTTTTCCATCAGGAAGGGCATCGCCGGGTCGAGGAAATCAAGCTGGTCTTCGCTGGCGAGTTCCATGAAAATCTGGCTGAGTTCCGGGAACTGCGTCAGCGTGATCGGGTGCCCGCCGCGCCGCAGTACAGCCTCGTACAGCGCCAGCACGATTGGCTTGGCCGCTGTCGAGGTCGTGATCAGCACGTAGTCACCTTTTTGGATCGGTTGTGAATATTCCGTCAGGATTTGGGCCAGACGGGGAGCAAAATCATCGTACATGAGGACTCCTCTGGGTATTCAAAATGTTTGGAAAACTATAGCATATCCGGGGAGGATGCGCTATGTGCAGGGGGTCCACGAATAACCTGTCGCGTCGAGTCTGGCCGGCGCAAAAACACCCCTCACCCCCCAGCCCCCTCTCCCGCAGAGCAGCGTCGGCGCGTACAGGCTCAACAGCAGCGGGTGACGCAGTGTATGCATGGTGGTGACTCCTTCCATCCCCACCCGGCGATTATGGCCGCTGGCGGCCTGTTGTCAAAAGGCGGTCTACCGTGCACGTCGGCGGTGCAATTGCAAATTAGTTTAATTCTACTTAATGTGTAAGGCTTTTGCTTATTTCTTTACTTTTTTGGAAAAACTATTTTTTGCTTGCATGACTCAAAAAAGTTAAATATAATTTACATTCACACATGACCAATCAGGCCGTGTAGGTTAAGGATTTTTAGGAGAAAGGTTTTTACCATGCGTAAAGTATTAGCTGTATTGTTGATTGCCGTCTTCGTGATTGGGCTGGTGCCAAATGTTGCGGCCCAGGATGGGGACGAAGTCTTCACCCTGACCCTGCTGCACACCAACGACACCCACGCCGCGCACCGGGCGGATGACGGGGTCGGCGGCGTGGCGCGCCAGATGACCGTCGTGAACCAGGTCCGCGCTGCGACCGATAACGTGCTGCTCGTGGACGCAGGGGACCGCTTCACCGGGTCGCTGTTCCACCAGCAGTATAAGGGCCAGGACAACGTCCAGATCATGAACATGCTCGGCTATGACGTGATGACGCTGGGCAACCACGAATTCGACAACGGGGACGACACCCTGGCCGCGTTCCTGGAGAGCCTGGACTTCCCCGCCGTTGCCGCTAATGTGGACGTCAGCGCATCGGACGCGCTGGGCGGGCTGGTGCAGCCCTACGTGGTGCTGGACGTCGGCGGCGAAATGATCGGTGTGACCGGCCTGGATACGGCGGAAACCGCGATTCTCGCGTCGCCGGGGCCGGACGTCGTCTTCGACACCGATCTGGCCGGGGCCGCGCAGGTTGCCGTCGATGAGATGCTGGCGCAAGATGTCAACAAGATCATCCTGCTGACGCACATTGGCTACAACCAGGATGTCGCGCTGGCCGGTGAACTGTCCGGCGTCGATATCATCGTCGGCGGGCACTCGCACACGCTGCTGAGCAACCAGTACGCGGGCGCGGTGGCCGAATACCCGACCGTGATGGAAAGCGCCAGCGGCGAGCCGGTGCTGATCGTCCAGGCCGGGGAGAAGAATGAGTACCTGGGCCGGCTGGATGTCGAATTTGATCCCACCGGCGTGCTGGCCGACTGGGACGGCGACGCGATCAAGCTGAGCCAGTACATCACCCCGGACGAGCAGATGACTGCGCTGTTGGACGAACTGGCCGGGCCGATCGAGGAACTCAAGCAGCAGGTGATCGGTGAAGCGGGCGTCTACCTGGTTGGGGATCGCAGCGTGTGCCGTGTCGCCGAGTGCAACCTGGGCAACCTGATCACCGACGCCTTGATCGCGCACACCAACGCGGATATCGCGCTCCAGAACGGCGGCGGCATCCGCGCTGACATCGACGAGGGCGCGGTCACGATGGGCGACGTGCTGACCGTGCTGCCCTTCGGCAACCTGATCAGTACGCTCGAACTCAGCGGCGCGGACGTGTGGGCCGCCCTGGAGAATGGTGTGTCGCAAGCCGAGGACATGGCGGGGCGCTTCCCGCAGGTTGGCGGGCTGCGCTATACCTGGGACGGCAGCCAGGAACCCGGCAGCCGCATCGTGAGCGTCGACGTCTGGAACGACGACACCGGCGAATACGAGCCGATCGATATGGACGCGCTGTACTACGTGGCCACCAACGACTACATGCGCAACGGTGGCGACGGCTACGCGGTCCTGGCCGAGAACGCGGTCAATCCCTACGACTTTGGCAGCCCGCTGGACCAGGTGGTCGCCAACTACATCGCGGCTAACAGCCCGGTGACGCCCGAAGTTGAGGGCCGCATCACCCGCATTGACGAGTAATGCACGCGGAACGCTAGCCGACAGGGTCGCATCCCTGCCAAAGGGGTGGTCCGGTGACGCCGGGCCGCCCCGGTTTTTTTTATGCGCGCGGGGCGTGGTGCGCGGCTGGTCAAGCCGTCGGGCAGTGGGGTGAGCGCCGGGCAGCCGTCCGGCAAGCGCGCCCGTCCTGCGCTAAAGTGGCGGGGATGAGGGGGTTTTAGCGATAATTGCCACATGGGGGATTGCAGTTTTGCACGCTATTCGGGTGTTTTGCTAGATTACCCCTCCCTGCACGCGGAGAGGGGAAATCGGCCAGGGACAAAAGTCCCTCTCCGTTTACAGGGAGGGGTAAGTTGACATAGAAGCCAAAATCTAGCATACGCCCCTATCACTAAGGAGAGATCATGAGAAGACGAACGCTAGTTTTGGCGATCAGCGCAGTGGTGGTGACTGCCGCGATCATCTTGTTCAGCACGACGGCGAGTGTGTGGGGCGGGCCAAACGGCCAGGACGACCCGACCGCCCAGCAGCAGACCGTCGATGCCGCGATCAACCAGCTTTTCACCCAGACCGCCGCCGCGCAGCAGGGTTCCAACACCAGCGCGACGCAGACGGTCGAGGCCGGCTTCATCCGCGCCCAGACGGCGACGGCAGCCTTCCAGGCGACGGTCGAGGCCGGGTTGCAGCAGACGCAGGCCGCCGCGACGCCCATCCCGCGTGCTGCCGAACGGATCACGCTGGACAATGCCGCGCAGGTCGGGCGGGCGGATACGCTGGCGGGGCACAGCGCCCCGGTAGTGGGCGTGGCCTACAGCCCGGACGGGCGCATGTTGGCCTCTGCCGGGGAGGATGGCGCGTTGTGGATGTGGCCGGCTGACGGTGGGCCGGGATCGGCCCTGGGCCAGATCGCGGCCAACGCCAACGCGCTCGCCTACAGTTGGGACGGCACGCAGCTCGCCGTCGCCGGAGTGGACAACCTGGTTTACCTGGTGACCACTGCCGACGGGGAGACGCTGCGCACGCTGAAGGGGCACACCGCCCCGGTGCAGAGCGTGGCCTTCAGCCCGACCGCCGGGCTGGTATCCTCCGGCGGCGATGACGGCGTGCTGCGGGCGTGGAACCTGGGCACAGGCGACGAGCTGGCCTTCGACGATGTATCCGCGCCCTTGCTTGATCTGGCGTATAACGCGGACGGCAGTCGCCTGCTGGTCGCCAGCGCGGACGGTACGCTGTGGGTGTGGGGGCCGACCCCGCCGCTGACCAACCAGGCGCACGCCGTCGCCGTGACCAGCGTGGCGATCACCACCGATGGCTCCATCGTCGCCTCGGGGGATGCCGATGGGCTGGTCCGGCTGTGGAACCTGGACACCGGCGAACTGCTGTCCGACCTGACTGGGCATCTCGACGTGGTGACCGGCCTGGCCTTCAGCCCGGACGGGACGCTGCTGGCCTCGGCCAGCCTGGACGGCACGCTGCGGCTGTGGGATGTGCGCAGCGGCGCTGTGCTGGCCCGTTTCGGCGATGGCGATGTGCCGTTTAATGACCTGGTGTTCAACTCGCGCGGCACGACGCTGGCGACCGCCGGCGCGGATGGCACGGTGCAGATGTGGACCGTAGGCGGCGGGATCGTGGTGGCGGATGCGGCGACCCCTACGTCGCCCCCCTCGCTGACCCCGGCGACGGTCGTCTCTGAGCCGCGCCCGGAGATCTTCCCAACCGACACCGTGACCCAGCTTCAGATCGTCGAGCAGTCGTTCCAGAATGGGCGCATGTTCTGGGTCCGGCACAACCGGCAAATCTGGGTGATGATCGCCAGCTCCGACGATCCCAACCAGGGCGACTGGTACTGCTACAACGACACGTTCGTCGAGGGCCAGCCGGAGATCGACCCCGACCTGGAGCCGCCCGAGGAGGGCCTGATCCAGCCCCGGCGCGGCTTCGGCAAGTTGTGGCGCAACACCGACATGATCCGCGAGCAGATCGGCTGGGCGATCACGCCGGAGCTTGAGGTCACCAGCGACTACATCTACATTCCCGGCGGCTACGTGGAGGGTGACCAGTACGTGCCTGGCCCCGGCGAGCACCGCCTGACCACGTTCGACGGCGACGTGGTTGCGTTCTTCGAGCAGGACATTCGCGGCGATTGCCTGGGCGGTACGTGGCGGCTGACGTCGCCCGTGCAGTAACGCTGGCGTGTGGATGCACAGGGCCCTGGCCGTTGTGCATGCTGCCCCTATAGGCTGTTACCCCTATCCCCGCACGCGGAGAAAGGGGTGAGGCGCAAGTCCCTCTTCGTTTACGGGGAGGGACTTAGGGAGGGGTAAACCGTCGACAGAACAGCCAGCATCTAGCCCAAGTCCTGAGCTGCCCCGAAAACCACCTGCCGATCCGGCCAGAACACGCTACAATTGACAATGCTGAGGTTTGTATACGGCACACGCTGCCCGCCACGACAAGGCCAGACGGAACCATGACCACGCAAGGACGCATCCTGCTGATCGATGACGAACATGAAATCGGGACCATGCTGCACCTGTTTTTCGACTGGTGCGGTTATGAATTCTTCCACACCGACACCGGCGCGGAAGGCTTGCAGATGGCCTCGGAAGTGATGCCGCACATGATCCTGATGGATGTCACGCTGCCAGATACCGACGGCTTCGCGGTGACGGTCAAGCTGCGCTGGCGGCCCCGCACCGCGCACATCCCCATCATTTTCCTGACCAAGTGGAACAGCCGCGACCGGCGCTTGACCGGGTTGGGGCTGGGGGCCAGCGATTACGTGCCCAAGCCCTTTAACCTGAAGGAACTGTTGCTGCGCGTGCAGAACGGCATCGCCCGCTCGGCCCGCGAGAACCTCACCGATCTGCGCACCGGGCTGCCGGCGGCGGTCAAGGCGCGCGACTGGCTGGCGGCGGCGCGCACTGATCCTGAGCAGGCGATCATCGAGGTCGCGCTGCAGCACGGCATCCCCTTCCGCAACGTGTACGGCAGCGTGGCCGCGGCGGCGGTGCATCGCCAGATCGCGGGCCTGCTGCTGGCGGCGGTCAATCGCCAGGGCACGCCGGACGATTTCATCGGCTACCTGGACGAGGAGAACTGGGTGATCGTCACGCCCCAGGACCGGGCCGACGGCATCGCCAGGCAGATCACGACGGTTTTTAACCGGCGCGCCCCGGAGCATTACTCTGCGGCGGACCGGGAACAGGGCGCACTGGTCGCCAACGGCGCCACGTACCCCTTCATGTGCCTGACCAGCCGCGTCACCGCCGGCACCGGGCAGGACGCGATCGGATAGGCGCGCGTTACTCGCGCACCTTCCCCAGCACGCTGAAGACCTCGATCTGGTTGCGATTGAGCAGAATCGCCGCGCCTTCGAACATCACGTCGCGGTCCACAGTCATGGTCGCGGTTGCATCAAACAGCGGGATGAAGTGCTCTGGGGTGGTGCGTACGAACTTCGGCACATCGACCGTCGGGTGCAGCCGCAGCACGCCGCGCAGTTCGAAGCCTGCCGCGACGATCAGCATCTCGTGGTCGACGTGATCGCGGCCCACGTAGCGGCCTTCCCGGTGGGGCAGCCCCGCCTTGGCCGTCTTGAGCACGACCAGCCCCAGGTTACTTTTGCGTACATGGCCTTCTTCGAAATTGCCGGTCAGGACGGTGGGGTCGAGCAGCGGCGAGACGAACATCCGCTTCAGCGCGATAAACAGCGCCATGTGATCGTTGAGTTGGTCGAGCAGCGGTTCGCCGTGCAGCTTGACATCGCCGCTGATGCGGTAGCTGGCGGTCAGAAAATCCCCGCTGACAAAGCCGGGCCTGCTTCGGGTTGCGTCCACTGGGTCCTCCTAATCATTGCTGCCAACACTGGCATCACCATCCGCGCTGTCATCTTGCACCTGCACGCGCGCGATAGCGTCCTGCAGGTCCGGCGCGAGCGTATCCAGGCCGGGATCGTCGGGCAAGTCGGCGTCCCAGTCGTCGCTGCGCTCGATGGTGGCCTGGTTGCGTTGGTCTTGCAGCCACAGTTGGTAGTAGCCATACTGGCTTTCGGATAGCTGCTGTTCGTCGAGAGTTTGCATTTCGCGGCCCAGGACTTCGATCAGGTGCAGCCCAAACTCGGTGTCGACCGGGCCGATCAGCGTGTCGAGCTCGGCGTCGCGCACCGCGTCGGCAAAACGCGGCGTGAAGTAGCTGATCAGCGTCCAGTCCATCTCGCCACCCTGGCCGGCGGTGCCGGGGTCTTGCGACAGGTCGGCGGCCACCTCGGCGAACGACTCCCCGGCCTCCAGGCGCGCCTGGGCCTCGGCGATGCAGGCTTCGGCGGCGGCGCGTTGTTCGGGCGTCGGCGCGTCGATGTTGCGCAGGTCGTCGGGGTGGAACGCGCACAGGATGTGCCGTGTGTACACGGCCATTTCGCTGGTGGGAACTTTCTCGCTCACGTAGGTGTACAGCTTGTTGCGCAGCGTCTCGGTGGCGAACAGGTAGCGCAGGTCATCCTCGCGCAGCCCGGAGATCGCTATCGCGTCGTTGTACCACTGCGCGATGAAGGCCTGGGCTTGCGGGTCGTTGTCGATCTCGTCCGCCGGGACGTTGGTCCACAGGGCGAAGAAGCGGGCCTCGCGGGCGTCGACTTCCTCGGCGGTGGGGATCACGCCCACAGCTTCCCCGGCCTGCCACAACAGGCGCTCCTCCTCCATGTTTTCCAGCACGGCCTCGCCGATCACGTCCGGGTTTTGCAGGTTGTAGACCAGCGTTTTTACGTAGTCGGGCCGGATGCCGATGTTCCCGGCGGTGACCTCGTACAGCTTTTGCAGTTCGTTGAGGTATTGCCAGCGCACAAAGCGCACGCGGGCGTGGAATTCATCGCGGGTGATGATATCGTCGTTGACGGTCGATACCACGTCGTAATCCTGGGCATAGCCGGGCAGCGCCACCGCCAGCGCCAGCAGTGCCAGCACGATCCCGCGGCGGATGGTTGTTCGGTGCATGGTATTCCTTCCTGGCTTTTTGCATCATGCTGTCACCTGTATGATAGCCGATTCTGGGGTGGGGCGGCAATGTGATGGGCGGCGCTAGTCGCACCGCAGCGTGAGTTCGTAGCCGCTGATGAAGTCCCAGTACCGGTCGCCCACCGCGCGGCGGTGCCGGTCTGGGCGCGGCGGCAGTCCAGCCACGGCGCGTCGTCCGGCACAAAGCAGTCCCGGTACAGGCTTTCCAGCGCGAGCACGATCAGCGGCTTGCCGTGCTGCCGGGCGGTCTGCCATTCGCGCGCGACGACGCTGGAGTTCATCGACCAGGGGGACGCCACCAGCACGCACACGTCCGCCGCTGCGATGCCCTGCGCGATGGCCTGCCACCAGTCCACGCCGCGCGGAATCTCCCCCAGGTCGATCCACACGTCATGACCGGCGGCGGTCAGGTCGTCGTGCAGCGCATTGGCGAACGCGAAATCCTGGCGTGCATAGCTGATGAAGAAGCGCGTGCCCATCGTGCCTGTCTCCCAACGTTTTCCCTATACCCAAGCACGATTTGCGTCCCCGCGCAAGTTGCGGGGATGGCCCTGGCGCAAAACGCCCCTCTGCGCTGTGATCACTATACGCCTGTACACAGCGACAGCGCAGAGGGGCGGAGGTCGGTCGCGCAGGAGCAGCACGCCATTACGATGCGCTCCCCCTGCATTTCACGATGCGTTGCTGCCCTACTGATACCGCAGGATGTCCGATACCGTCCGGCGCGAGGCGGCAATCGACGGCCACAGGCTGGCGATGGTCACCACCACCATCATCCCCGCCAGCCCGACCAGCGGCGTGATCGGCGGGTAGCCGATATCCAGCGTGCTGAACGGCAGCGCGTTGATCAGGCCCTGGCTGACCAGGATGCTCAACGGCACGCCGAAGAACCACGCCACCACGCCGATCGTCAGCCCTTCGACCAGGAACTGCGCGATCACAGTCCACGAGCTGGCCCCGACCGAGCGCATCACGCCGATCTCCTTCTGGCGCTCGAAGACGCTGATCGACAGGCTGGTGAGCAGCCCGACCGCGCCGACCGCCGCGATCAGCGCCGCCGCCAGGTTCAGGATCACGCCGAACAGCGAGATGAACTGCGTGATCGTCTCGTTGAACTCGACCCAGTTGATGTACTCGGCGGTGATGCCGTTGCGCAGCAGTTCTTCCTTGATTAACTCGATCACGGCGTTCACGTCCTCGACGCTGGGGTCGTCCTTGCCCAGGATGATGTCGACCGAATTGGGGTAGGGCTGGCCATCCACGTCGCGGCCTTGCAGCCGGGCCAGGTCCTGCCAGTAGAGCGCGACCGTCTGCTGGTCGCCGTCGGCCTGCTGCGGGAACTCGAACACGCCGGTGACGGTGTATGTCTGGGGGGCATGATCGTCGATTTGCAGCGTGAGCCGGTCGTCCACCCCGTAGCCGCGTGCCTCGGCCAGCGCCTGGCTGATGATGATCTCGTCGGCGTCCGGCTGGAAGGTGCGCCCTTCGACATAGTTCAGGAACGGGCTGACCTGGTCGATCAGGCCCAGCGTTTCGACCTCGCCGTCCGGCTGGTCCGCGCCCTGCGGGGTGACGGTGGCCGGTGGGGTGCGCCCGAAGCCGGTCACGGCTGCCGGGTCGGCGGGCAGCGGGCGGCCTTCGAGTTGCGCCAGTTCTTCCCAGAAGATGCCGATCACGTCGGTGGGGTGCACCGGGTTACGCTGTCCGGCGCGCTCCGGCAGTTGGAAGATGCCGGCGATGGTGTATTCTTTCGGCTCGCTGCCCCGGAAGCTGATCGTCAGCGTGTCGTCGACCGCGTAACTGCACGCCGCCGGGTCGTCGCTGGTGCTGCGGCACTCGTCGCTGCCGCGTTCGGCCAGCATGGTGCTGATGATCACCTCGTCCGCGCCGGGCGTGAAGTTTTCCCCGGCCACGAAGTCAAAGAACTGGCTGACCTCCGGGGTGAGGCCGAGCACGCCCGTCAGGCCCGGCGGCAGCCCGATCGGCTGTTCCGCGCTCAGGCTGGTGTAGCCCGGCACGTTGACGGCGGTGGTGCCCATGCCGTAATCCTCCGCCTGGGCCGCGCCGAGCACCAGCCCGCCGAGCCGCGCCAGATCATCCCAGCGGAACCACACCGTGTCGAATGGGTAGTTGGACACGCCGATGATCTCGAATTCGCGTTCGTTGCCGCGCGCGCGGATGTTGATCGTCTCGCCCGCGCCGACCGCCATCAGATCGGCGATGCGCGAACTGATCACCACGCCCTCGCGGGTAGGATCCTCCTGCCAGCCGTCGCCCTCGCGCAGGTCCAGCCTGGCGATGTCCGGGTTGGCGGGGTTGATGCCGAACGCGAACAGCCCCGGCGGCCCGGCGCTGATCGGCGGTGGGTCGTAGCCGACGATAGTGATCGCCAGGCTGGCCCCCGGCTCGATGTCGCGCAGCTGCGGCAGTCCTTCCTCGG
>DAOTUD010000135.1:0-34915 GCA_034437275.1 Anaerolineae bacterium | reverse complement strand
AACGCATTCCAGGTCAAGTCCGTCTCTGTCAATCGCTTCGTGAATAAGCAGGGAGTCATTATCTTTCAAGCAGTATGGGATGCGACCGCTGGGCAAGATCGAGCTTCCTATTTGCTGTTCAGAATCTGCCCCACCCGCGTCCAGTGTAACCCCACCTCGCGCGCAATCTCCCGGTAGCCCCAGCCCCGCTCGCGCAGCGCCAGAATTGTGTCGCGCCGCTTTGTCTTGTCGGGATGTCGCTGATATACTGTTGTTGATGCATTTACGGAGAGAGCAAACCACAGTTTAATATTCACTTGTGAGGAGCACAACGCCAGCCAGCGCTTCAGACCGGAGGAAGAAATCGCAATGAGCGAGTATCAGTATTATGAATTTCAGGCGTTAGATCAGCCGTTGACCACTGAAGCGCAGCAAGCCATGCGCAGCCTGTCCTCGCGGGTATACCTGACGGCGCGCAGTGCCAGTTTTGTCTACAACTACAGTGATTTCCCAGCCGATCCGTTTGAAATTCTCTCAGAATACTTCGATGTGATGCTGTACATCACCAACTGGGGCACCCACCAACTCATGTTTCGCTTTCCCCGGCAGGCCATACCGACGCCGGTCCAAGCTCAGTACCAGTCTGCTGAATGCATGGAATGGCTGCCGGCAGGCGATTACACGATCTTGAACATCAAATATCACGACGAGTCTGGTGATTGGGGGTGGGTGGAAGGTGAAGGGTTGCTTCCTGGCATTGTTCCGGTACGTGACGACATCTTACGCGGTGATTGCCGTGCGCTGTACCTGGCATGGCTGGTGAGTGTCCGTGATGAATTCGACATACTGGAAGACGATGAAGACCTGGTTGGGCCGCCAATACCACCGAATTTGCACAACCTGACAGCTTCACTGAAGAATTTTATGGAATTTTTTGACCTCGATTCCGACCTGGTTGCAGCTGCAGCCCAATTCAGCCCCACCGTGACGCCATCCGATGAAAAACTTGGCGGCTATCTGGCGCGACTGCCGGACGAGGAAAAAGACCGTTTCTTGCGGCGGCTGCTGCGCGGCGAAGCACACCTCGACGTTGCGCTGGCGGCGCGGTTGCGTGAACTGCGCGATCCCGCTGAAGACGCCACGTCCTCGGAAACCAAGCGCTCGCTTCGCCAACTAATCGCCGATGCCCAACAGATCGCCGAACGGCGTCGCGCAGCAGAACGCAAGCAAGCCGAAATCAAACGATTGAAGAAACTCGAAAAAGTCGCCCAACAAGAAGCGGCGCTGTGGGCACGTATCCCCGGCTTGATCGCGCAGAAACGCGCAAAGGCCTATGACAACGCGGTGAATATCCTCAAGGACCTGCACGATTTGGCCAAGCATCAAGGCCGATCTGCTGAGTTCCGAGAACGGATGGTCGCGATAAAAAACGAACATCCCACGCTGCGCGGACTGCATCGCCGGATGGAAAAGGCTAGACTGCTTTAGGTGGCCAAAGGCAGACAATGCCGCGCAATATCGATCTTGTGTTCTAGTCCAGTGTAAGCCCACCTCGCGCCCGATCTCCCGGTAGCTCCAGCCTGCCGCCCACAGTGCGAGGATCGTGTCGCGCAGTTGCGCCTTATCCGGATGTCGCTGGTTTGCGGCAATGGATGCACTAACAGGGCGAGCGAACGCATGTGTACGGGAGGCGCTCCCCCCTCTTTTTCGTCACGGCGTGTTGACAAAAACACTGACAATAATAAAGGTGATGAATACGATGAAAAAAGCCGATGTACCAATCTACCAACTCAAAATCACATTGAAGGGCAGCAAACCGCCCATCTGGCGACGCGTATTGGTGGTCAGCGATATTCCTCTCAGCAAGCTGCACCGCATTATCCAGGCTGCGATGGGCTGGTGGGATTCCCATCTGCACCAGTTTATCGTGGGCGATACCTACTATGGCGTGCCCTATCCCGACGACTGGCACGAAGTGAAAGATGAACGCCGCGCCAAGTTGAACCAGGTAGCGCCTGCCGAAAAATCCAGGCTCATCTACGAGTATGACTTCGGAGATGACTGGCTCCATGCGGTCCAGGTCGAGAAAATCTTGCCGCCTGATACGGCCCAAAAACTCCCGGTTTGTATCAAAGGTAAGCGCGCCTGTCCGCCGGAAGACGTGGGGGGTGTATGGGGCTACGACACCTTCTTGGAAGCTCTGAATGACACAGAGCATCCCGAACACGAAATGTACAAGGAATGGATCGGTGACGAGTTCGATCCGGAAGCATTCGATCTGGACGAAATCAACGAACGCTTGCGAGCCATTCGGTAGATGAGTTTGTTGTATGAGCAACATGTATGCGTAAAACCAAGTCACGTGACCTGGGGATCGAGGAGCTGATCAACGATAAACGACAAGCTGTTCTTCACCTGGCAGAAAAACACGGCGCGAGAAACATACACGTATTCGGATCAGTTGCGCACCCGGATGCTGATTTCTCTCTCTCAAAATTCTGCGAAAGACACATGAATGATATCTGATTGCAGATGGCAGAGGTTCTACAAGCTTTCAATCCGTGGCATGAGTGAATACTTGCGCCCATGTTCCGCACGGATGGCGGTAAGACACTGCTGCCAGTCAGCCTGACGGCCATGCTCAAGATAAATCCGCTTCACTTTGCCCAGCCAGCGCACCGCATGAGGATAATATTTGCTGCCCTTGGCTATCAAATTTTGCGCTTCTTCAAGCGCCTTCTGAGCGGCCCAATCCGGATGGCTCTCGCCTGCCGCATCGACCAGCTTCTCCAACAACTGATAGCCCCAGTAAGGGTAGTCTTTCCAGACCTGGATCGCTTCCCCGAGGTGCTGCTCATCGATCAGCACCTCGATCAACACGGTTCGGTAGGTGTCTTGCCGTAGACGCTCCATTAGTTGCGGACGCAAACTCTCCCAGTCGCCCTGGGCTAATCGCTTGAGCTGCTGGTAAGCCTCTAATGCGGGCGAACTATCGAAGGCGGCGCGCCAGGCCTGCTGCGCCGCATCGAGTCGCCCCAATGTTTCAGCCAGTTCGGCGGTCCACCGGCCCAACTCGTATTTTCGGCCTGCCCCCGACAACCCCTGCATCCCAACTTGATACGCGACTTCGATGTGCCCATGTTCACGCAAAAACTGCGCCAGTTTCAGGTATTCGCCAGCCGCCATCGCGTGTTGAAGCACGTGTTGCACGGCCTGATCGATCCGGCCAAGTTCGGCCAACCGCCGCGCGTAGCGATAATGTGCGCCGCGCTCCAGGCACAAGCTGAGATAGGTGTCGGTGTCGCCCCGACGCTCAAGTACATTGAGCTGCGCGTCGGTCAGATCAACGAAAGCCTCATCATCCAGATCATCTAACTCATCCAACTCAACCACGTCATCCAGCGGCGGCGTATCCCAGCCACGCTTGCAGGCAGCCATTGGCTTGTCGAGCGTATCATCCAACCCATAATCCGACAGCTCGCCATCCCACCGCGTCAACTGCTGGCTGAGTGCCGTTCGGTCAGCATCGGCTAGATGTGCGCCTAGAATCGATTCGGTCAGGTCGCTGCTCCAGCTGTCCAGAAAATCGGCCAACTGGCATTCTTCTTCCAGGTCGCCGTAATCGGGGATCACCTCCTCACCGAGCACGCGCATGAGCGCCAGCGCATTTTCGAAGTCGGCCCCTTGCAGAAAGGTTTGAGCCTGGGCATGAGCTTCTTCCAACGCGCTCACCGCTGCCCAGATCGTGTCCCAATGACGGCGATAATCCACCTGACTGACCGCGTGTTGAATCTGACGGCGATACGCCGCTGTGTCAACTGACGTGCGCCGCGCTGGTGGAGCATCTGCCGGAGAAGTCGTTGTCAGGCTGGGGATCATGACCTGGAACCAGTCATTCAGATCAGGTTTCTGGTCGAGCAGCGTGCGGATCAGCGCGCGCAGTTGATCAGCTGACAGCGCTTCGAGCGGATCACTGACATCAGATGATTCTGACTGTGCGGTAAAGGCTTCTGGCTGCCGGAGATAAGTGAGCAGCACCGCGACGATGTGTTTGCAGTAGCCGCCGAAGTCATACGGGCAGGTGCAGCTTGCCGACCGGATACCGGCTTGATCCAGCGTGATCGCCACCCGGTACGGTGCAAACTGCGAGCCTTCGACCTGAGCTTCGAGCGCCATACCGCGCCGGACAGCCGCACGCACCACCCCACTTGCATAGTACTGTTCGCCGCGCTCAAAGCTCTGCGCTGTGGTGTTACGATGCAGGGTGTCTTCGGAAAGGTTTGGTAACGTCATGCGCGTTATGCTCCCCAGCCGGGGTATTGCTCCGGCGATTTGCCATGCGACTCAAGCACCACTGATTTCTCGGTAACGCGATCAGGATCAACCTGTTCCAACGTCACATCGAATTCCCAGCTGTCGCCAAAATCGAACAGAAACGTCATCGTTTGTCCTGCGCGCATGAGCACATCGCCAACCCGCATTTCAGACGTAAACGGGCCTTCATCCATGTAAGGATGGTTCACCTCTTGCAGCGAACCATAGCGCGTCTGGTAGGAAAACTGGTACAGGTGATCGGAATCAAACTCGACAGAACCGAGAATAGCCCATGCCAGCGCATCGAGTGTTTGCCCGGCATCAATTGCAATCCGTCGCCAGATGCGTCCCAGCGCCACCTTGAAAATGTATGTGCCCTTGCGGAACTCCTGTTTGGGGACAGTCAAATTATTCTGCCATGCCGGGAAATACGGTTGGAGCACGGGCTGCAATGCCCCAAACGGCACCTTACCCTGATTTTCGAGTCGAAAGAAATTGTCAAAATCCGAGAAGAACTCGGAAAATAGCAGCGCCAGCAGGGCATCGCCCAGCGGTGTGCCGTGAATCCGCTCAATCTGCCAGCCCTTGCCGGGTTCGAGAGAACCGTGTTCAATCCTGATCAAGCCGAACAAATCCAGCAGGCCCAGGTTATGCCACTCCGGGCGATACCTCATCCATTCCTCAGCATCCCGATTTCCGGCTACCGGCAACCCGTCGCCCGGAATCTGAATATAGAGTGACGCCGAAAGTTCGAAGTTATCCGGAATCGTGCGGAAAGGTCGTCCGCGCTCGCCAATAATCTCGGCTTTGCCCCGCAGCAACCAGCTTTCCAACAACGTGCCATACCGCTCAGTGGGATTTAAGTTTTCCCACTGCTGGTACATGTCGTCATCGACGACGAGCACCGGCTGTTTGCCGGATGCATCAACCAGCGTTAAGCCCGACGCACGCACCAGCAGGTACAGGCCGTGAATATGCGGATAGGATTTCTGCTGCGGGCGCTTCAAGCCCAACTGGATAGGTTGCGCCAGGCGTGCGTTAATATCCACCAGCGCGCTCAACGAAAGCTGGTGCCTTGCTGTGAGGCGCAACTCGCCATTTCTTGCGAAATCGATCAGCGTTTCAAAGTCGTGCAGGATCACACCAGGGGCAGTCGCGCTGATTTCCTGGTTTTGCAGAAACTGTTTGTGTTCGGACGTGAACTTCAGTGCATCAGGCAAAGATATAAACATAATGGCTCACAGGAATAACTCAAAATAATCGGTATGGCGAGGGCGGATCATGGAGAAATCCGCGCCGGTCGAAGGTGCGGTAGCTCTGCAGAATAGCGTAATCCTGAGCTTTCTGGCCCTCACCCTAAATCCCTCAGGGAGCGGGACTTGAGACGCATTTCTCCCTTCTCCATGAGGGAGAAGCGGGCTGCATGTGCTGCACCACGCTATTCTGTAGTCCTGCCACCCGGCTCAGCTTTGAGAAATTGATGCAGCTCATTTCAGTCATAGAAATACCGCAAGGAAACCCCTGCCTTCAGACTTGGGAGGAATTGCGGCTTGCTCCTGTCTCACTAACCATCTCGTTCGCAATCTCGCGATAGCTCCAGCCCTGCGCCCGCAACTGCATAATCACGCGTCGTTGTTCGGCCTTGTCAGAATATTTTTGAGCATTTGAGGGAAACACAGGAAGATCGAACTCAAGTGTATGCCTGGTGTACGCGAGGTGACTCCCGCGCGGTACCGATGTAGCGTCCTCCAGGCATAGATTTTTCCCTCAAAATCGGCTCTGGATACCTATTTTAGCTCAACGTTCTGCGACCTACAAATTCAGGCGTGTGACCCCTTCCATCCTCGCGGTGAACGCTGCCGCGCCGGACGGTATCGAAGACTGCGCGCTGTGATAGTCACTTTCGCCGCGTGCATAACGCTGATTGGTAGCCCGTGCGCGGATGTGTGGGGGGCATGATGAGCCTCCGTCACGAATAGGCGTCGAGACAGGCCTTCAACGCGCCTTCCACCGTGCCATTGAGGTGTTGTGATCCGGGGAAAAACCACTCGTTGGGATCATAGGTTTCCGAGCTGTACTTGAAGATGGCGAATTCCCATTCATCCATCGCCCCGGTGTATTTGATACGCCCGCGCTGCGAGACGGTGTACCCGCTGCGCCGGTCCAGGTAGACATACAATCCCCGGTAGCGCGTCTCGAAAAAGCGGTGCATATCCTGAACAACCTCATGGTTGAAGCGTTCCACAATTGCATCGACTTGCTGCTTGATTTCGACCGGAATACTCTGCTTAGCCATTTTCTTCTCCTCGGCTGTACTCCAATACCTCGATCAGATAACGGCGATGCCCCTACCTCTCGCGGTAGCTCCCGTCCCAGCACCCTACACCATCTTCACGAAGCCCTGTTCGATCAGGTAGTTGAGGATGATGCTGCCGTTTTGCTCCGGCGTGTGCCCGACCGTGTCGAGGACCAGCTCCGGCTTGAGCGGCGGCTCGTAGGGATCATCGATGCCGGTGAAGCCCGTGATCTCGCCGCGCCGCGCTTTGGCGTACAGGCCCTTGGCGTCGCGCTCTTCACAGACCTCCAGCGGCGTGTCGACGAACACCTCGACGAAGCCGTCGCTGTTCACCATGCTGCGCACCTCGTCGCGAATGGCGCGATACGGGCTGATCGCAGCGCAGATCACCGTGCCGCCGTGCCGCGCCAGTTCGGAGGCCACAAACCCGATGCGGCGGATGTTGGTGTCGCGGTCTTCCTTGCTAAAGCCCAGCCCCTTCGACAGGTGCGTGCGCACCACATCGCCGTCCAAGACCGTCACCTGGCGGCCATGCTCCAGCAGCAGCGTGGTCAGCACTTCGGCGGTCGTCGATTTGCCGGACCCGCTCAGCCCGGTGAACCAGATCACCAACCCCTGCCGGTGGCGCGGCGGGTAGCTGTCGGCCAGGATTTCGGCCACTTCCGGACGGGTGAACCACTCCGGCAGCAGTTCGCCATTGCTCAGGTAATCCTCGCGCACCTGCGTACCGGACAGTGACAGCGTCTTCGTTCCTTCGGCGATCTTGGAGACTTCCTCGTAGCGTTCCTCTTCGGGCAGGTAGGCCACCATGCGGAACGGCACCATCTTCACGCCGAGTTCGTCACTGTGCGCCGCGACCATCTCCTGCGCGTCATACGGGCCGTAAATCGGGTTACCCTGCGAGTCCTTGCCCGGACCGGCATGATCGCGGCCCACGATCAGGTGATTCGCGCCGTAGTTGCGGCGGATAATGGCGTGCAGCACCGCCTCACGCGGGCCGCCCATGCGCATCGCCAGCGGCAGCAGCGACAGCAGCACGCGGTTCTGGTCGTAATAGTTGCCGGTGAGCGCCTTATACGTCCGCACACGGATGAAGTGATTGACGTCGCCGGGCTTGGTCATGCCGACCACCGGGTGCAGCAGCAGCACACCGTCCACCTCGTCAATCGCGCGCTTGGTCAGCTCCTCGTGCACGCGGTGCATCGGGTTGCGCGTCTGGAAGGCGACAATGTTCTCGTAGCCGAACTCGGCCAGTTTGGCGCGCGTCTCGGCGGGCGTCATGCGCAGCTCGCGGAAATCGTGGTTGGGCGGCGGCTGAATCACGCGCAGTTCGCCGGAAATGTTGACCGGCCCCCAACTGTGCATCTCCGCCACGATGGGATGCGCCGAATCGAGCGTGCCGAAGACCTTTTCGGCCACCTCGTCGCGATCCCATTCGTAGAGGTCCTCGATCTTCATAACCGCCAGCAGCACGTTCTTGTCGCTGCGCAGCGCGATCTCCTGCCCGATGCGGACGAAATCTGCCGGTTCGACCGACAGCGTGATCGGCAAGGGGAACAGCGTCCCGTCAGCCAGGCGCATGTTCTCGACCACACTCTGGTGATCGGCCTCATCCATGAAGCGATCCAGCGGTGAGAAAGCGCCGACGGCCAGCAGTTCCAGGTCGCACATCTGGCGCTGGGAAATCTGGAGCGACGGCAGGCGGTTGGCGTAGGCGACCAGTTCGTCGCGTCCCTCTTCCGGAACCATTAAATTGACGAGTTCTCCGCCATAGGGCGGGATCAGGTTGACTTTACTCATGATGACCTTTCAAATTGGACATGCCTTATACAGCGAGCTATAATGCTCTGCTGCTATCAGAAACTTAACTGCTTCACAACCATACCACAACGCTCGTGTCAATGGAGAGGGGGGCGGGATCATGCCCGAACAGGTTACCACGTGGTGGCGTATGTCGCGCGCACCACAGCACCGCTGGCTGTGGTATGTCGCGGCGGGACTGGTCTATCTGGCCATTATCGTCCTGCCGCTGTCCGGCTTCAGCACCGAAGGCAAACGGGCGTTAGCCGTGGCCGGCGTGGCCGCTTTCCTGTGGGTGACCAACGCCGCGCCCTCGGCGATCACCGGCATCGTGGTCTTGTTCCTGCTCCCCTTCTCCGGAGCACTGTCCAATGATAGCACGTATGCGTATTTCGGCAACCACGCGGTTTTCCTGGTGTTGGGCGCGTTCATCCTGGCCAGCCCGGTCATGCGCTCGGGATTAAGCGCCCGGATTGCGCTGTGGACCATGTCCTACTTCGGGCGCAGCCAGGCGCGGCTCGTCATGTCGATCCTGTGGCTCGGCGCGCTCATGTCGTTTGTGGTCAGCGAGCACGCCGTCGCGGCGATGCTGTTCCCGATTGTGCTGGAGATTGTGCGCGCCACGCACGTCAAGCCGGGCAGCCGCTTTGGGCTGGCGGCCTTTCTGGCGCTGGCGTGGGGGGTTGTGATCGGCGGCACCGCGACGATATTGGGCGGCGCGCGCGCGCCCCTCGCCATGGGGATTCTGAAGGACACCACCGGCACGACTATCGGCTTTCTGGAATGGACGCTGATGGCCCTGCCGATGGTCTTTACGCTGCTGGCGCTGGTGTCGCTTTACCTGGGACGCATCGCCCGCGATGATAACGTCTCGCTGCACGATGCGCGGCAGTATCTCCAGCAGAACATCGACCAACTCGGCCCGATCTCCCCGCGCGAGAAACGCACGGCGGGCGTCATGCTCACGACGATCACGCTGTGGATTACGCTCGGCGATCGCTGGGGCCTGGACACCATCGCCTTCCTGGGCGTGCTGCTGGCGTTTAGCTTGCAGGTGGCCCGCTGGGACGAAGTCGAGTCCGATGTCAACTGGGGCATCTTCGTGATGTACGGCAGCGCGATTGCCTTGAGCGCCGCCCTACGCGACACCGGGGCCGCTGGCACCCTCGCCCAGCATTTGCTCGACGCCGACTTGCAGTCCACCTGGCTCGTGCTGGCGATTGTGGCGCTGCTGGCGATGAGCCTGACCGAAATCATGAGCAACGCCGCCTCGGTGGCGGTCCTGATGCCGGTCGCGCTGATCATCGCCGAGAGCTACGGCCTGGACGCGAAGATGGTCACGGTGGGGGTCGCGGTGCCGGCGGGCCTGGCCTTCATGATCCCGGTCAGCACGCCCGCGATTGCGATCATCCTGGCTGCCCCCTACGCGCGGGCGCTGGATGTGCTGCTGCGCGGGGTGTGGCTCAAGCTGCTCGGGTTGATCGCTTTCCTGCTGATGGCGTATCTCTACTGGCCACTGATGGGCTTCGGCAGCTTTTAGAGGCCATTTGAGAAGTTCTGTTTGTGCGCGTTTTGGCCCTCATCCCCAACCCTCTCCTCGAGGGAGAGGGCCAACCGGCGAACGATCACACTATGCTGTAGTTCTACCTCTGCCCCACCGCGCGCCCGATCGCCCGGGTGCTCCAGCCCTTGACTGATCAGCCGCGCCGTTCGAGCACCGATCAGATCGCGAAAGCACATAGATACGATTTTTTGCCTTCGACAGCCATTCAAGCAAGGATATAATAGGCGCGGGAGGCTGGTCGCCTGTGTGTAGCAATCCCGTGCACACCGGCGCACCGACCAGGCTGTCCCGTTGCACAAGGAAACCATCCTGGCGCGGTAACGGCCAACGAGCACATACCATCCAAAGTTGGACAACGACAAGGTGATCAAGAGCGAAATATGAAGAATGCAGTGATACCGGTCGCGGGCCTGGGCACCCGCTTACTGCCGGCCACCAAATCCCAGCCCAAAGAGATGCTGCCGGTGGGGCGCAAGCCAATCGTCCAGTACATCGTCGAAGAACTGATCCGGGTCGGCACGAATGAGATTCTGTTCATCACCGGACCGGGAAAAACATCGATTGAAAACCACTTCGGGATCAACCACGAACTGGTCCAGACGCTGCGCGAAACCGGCAAAGAAGAACTGCTGGCGGAACTCGAATTCGACCGCTTTCACGCGCAGTACTATTTCACGCGGCAACGCCAGTTGCTCGGCCTGGGCCATGCCGTGCAGTGTGCGCGTTCCTTCGTGCGCAACGAGCCGTTTGTGGTGGCCCTCGGCGACTCGATCATCGGGCTGCATGCGCAGAGCAACGTGGTATCGCGCATGAAACACTGCTTTGCCGAACACGACTGCGCCGCTGTGATCGCTTTCGAAGAAGTGCCCGAACGTGAAATCCCGCAGTATGGCATCGCGCGGCCCAAAACCGACGACGACTTCTTCGAAGTGAGCGACATCATTGAAAAACCGACCCTGGATGAAGCCCCTAGTAACCTGGCAGTGGCGGCCCGGTATATCTTCGCCCCGCAGATTTTTGATGCCCTGGATCGCACGCCGCCGGGCAAAGGCGGTGAAATCCAGCTCACCGACGCGATCAAGCTGCTGCTGGAGGATGGTGAAATCGTCTACGGCGTGCGGCTCCACCAGGACGAACATCGCTACGACATCGGGAATTTCGAGGCATACTTTCGGGCGTTTACCGAATTCGCGCTGGCGGACGAGAAATATGGCGCTGCGGTGCGCGATTATATTGCCAGCCTGAACGAGGGGGCCTGATGGAGATTATTCGCAAGCGTATTTATGCCCGGGCCGGCCTGCTCGGCAATCCTTCGGACGGGTATCATGGCAAGACCATCGCGCTCAGTGTGCGGAATTTCTGGTCGGAGGTGGTCCTCTATGAGTGGGACGAAATCGAGATCGTGCTGGCCCAGAACGACCGCGCGCGTTTCCGCTCGATTGACGATCTGGCCAATGACGTCGAATTGCATGGGTATTACGGCGGCATCCGGCTCATCAAAGCCACGATCAAACGCTTCTGGGACTATTGCCAGGCCCAGGGGATACCGCTGCATGACCGCAATTTCTCGATACGTTACGAAACCAACATCCCGCGCCAGGTTGGGCTGGCGGGGTCGAGTTCGATCATTATTGCCACGCTGCGCTGTCTGCTGGCGTATTACGCGGTCGACATGCCGCTGGCGATCCAGCCCAGCTTTGCCCTGTCGGTCGAGGTGGAAGAACTGGGGATCGCGGCGGGCTTGCAGGACCGTGTGATCCAGTGTTACGAGAACGTCGTGTACATGGATTTTGACAAAAGCCAGGAGCAATACATCAACGGCCTGCCCAGTTATGCGTATGAAGCGCTGGCCCTGGCCGAGACGCCCCCGCTGTACGTAGCCATTCACACCGCGCTGAGCGAACCGACCGAGGCCTTTCACAACAACCTGCGCGGACGGTTTGCGCGGGGTGAGGCTGATGTGGTGAATGCGATGCAGCACTTCGGCGCGCTGGCGGCCCAGGGCCGCGCAGCGCTGCTTGAGCGTGACTACGCCCGCCTGGGGGCGCTCATCGACGAGAACTTCGACACCCGGCACAGCATCTGCCGCCTCCCGGATTGGCAAACCAAGATGATCACGACGGCGCGCCGGTGTGGTGCCAGCGCGAAGTTTGCCGGCTCGGGCGGTGCGATCATCGGCACCTACGCGGACGCGGCGATGTTCGAGCGCCTATGTGCTGAATTAGCCGGGATTGGCTCCCAGGTCATCCGCCCCATGATCTATGCGTCGTCATAACGGCTGACGTCCCCGGTATGCCTGGTGGTACGGGACAGACCATCTGGCGCGCACCGTACCATGCTTACGCAGCGGCGGCGGCCCGCTGGCCTACCAGCGTATCGTCGCCAAATCATCGGCCAGCCTGGCGAGAGCGTCATCCGTGATTATTTCAGGTGCCATTCGCGCCAGATAGGTCAGCGAAAATTCCTTGAACATGTCGAGTTGCGGCATGGCCAACAGGTCCGGGCAGTGTGCCTCCAACCGCGCGCGCGCTTCGTCATGCCGCAGCAGTTCGCCCAACAGCGAATCGGGCGTCAACGTGCGTTGGGATGCCAGCGGGCCGCCAAACATGTGCGACGCCGTGAGCGTAAACCCGGCGGTGGCACGGATGTCCTGCGACGAGCTGCCGACCAACACCTCGAACGCCCCCGCCTCTGCGATCCACCGCTGCAGAAGATCATCGTAGTACGCGAGCGCCCCGCGCTCGACTGTCATGCTAACCGTTTTGGTTTCGCCCGACTCCAGCGCGACTTTCGCAAAGCCTTTGAGCTCCTTCAGCGGGCGCACGAGGTTGGCTGTCACGTCACGCACGTAAAGTTGCACGACCTCTTGGCCGGCACGCTGCCCCGTGTTGGTGACATCAACCTGCACGGTAAGCGTCTGGTCGGGGGTGATCGCATCCGCACTGAGGCGCAGATCATCATACGCAAACGTGGTATACGACAGCCCAAACCCAAAGGGGAACAACGGTGCGATCCGCTTCTTTTCGTAATAGCGGTACCCGACGAAAATCCCCTCGCCATAGCGTACTTTGCCGTTCTCCCCCGGATAGTTGATGAAGGCGGGGTTATCCGCTAACCGCACGGGGAAGGTTTCGGGCAGTTTGCCGGAGGGATTCGCCGCGCCGAACAACACATCAGCCATCGCGTTCCCCGTTTCCTGCCCGCCGAACCACGCTTCGACCACCGCCGCGACATCGTCCAACCAGGGCATGGTGATCGGCGAGCCGGTATTGAGCACCACCACCGTGTTCGGATTGGCCGCCGCCACCGCCGCGATGAGCGCATCCTGCTCACCGACCAGATCCATGTGCCGGCGATCACCGCCCTCGCTCTCCCAATCGCCGTTCAGCCCGGCGAAGACGAGCGCCACATCGGCCTGCTGCGCAATGTCGACCGCGCGGTCAATGGACCCGACCATGTCCGGTCGTTTGCAGCCCAGGCGAAAACCGTAAAAGCGTGGATTATTGCCCTGTGAATGTTCGATGGTGAGCGTGTAGGCTTGCCCGGCGGCCATGTCGATCTCGACCATGACGTCATTCGCGGCGGGGCTGAACAACCCGTGCTGCGCCGGCGGCTGTGTCCAGTGATCGAGGATGACCTCGCCATCCAGCAACACCCGGGTCGGGCCGTTGTTGGTCAGGCTGAAGCCGTAGGTGCCATCACTGGCCGGGGTAAACACGCTGGTGAAGCGCGCCGAAAAAGCCGGGGTCAGCAGCGGATTCTCCTCGAACCAGATCTGGTTGGTGGTGGATGCAAACGACCTCACGACCGGTTCACCGGCCAGGTCGAGGTTATCGAAGTATGCCACAGCCAGGCCGGCCTCGCCCGCTTCCGCGTTGGGGGGCGCGAGATCGCGCTCGTCCAACACCGGCAACATGCGGTCATTCAAGCACCCCAGCTCGTAGTGCACCGGCGTGTCCGGGCTGAGCTTGCTCATCACGCCCTCAAACGGGGTAACGCGATAGTGCGCCGGGACCTGCGAGCTGCCACCGCCCATGATGCGCGCGACTTTCGCGTTGGGGCCAATGATCGCAACGGATCGCAGCGTCTGCGCGTCCAGCGGCAGCACGGCAGGATCGTTCTTCAGCAGCACGATGGCTTCGGTTGCAGCGCGGCGCGCAAGGGCACGGTGGGCCGGATCGTCGATGGATTGTTCGGGGGCGGTCGCGGCGTGATTTTCCGCATCGACGCGCAGGATCGTGCGCAGCAAGCGCCGGACATGATCGTCAATCACCGCGACATCCACGTCGCCGTTTTGCACGGCAGCCACGATTTTTTCGCCGCGCCAGCGCGTCGGGCCGGGCATTTCGAGATCGACGCCATGCTGCACCGCCGGGATCGCGCTGTACGTGCCGGTCCAATCCGACATCACCAGCCCGTCGAAGCCCCATTCGCCCTTGAGCAGATCGTTCACCAGCCCCTCATGTTCGCTGGCGTAGGTGCCGTTGATGCGGTTATAGGCCGTCATGACGGCCCACACATCCGCATCAACCGCCGCTTTGAACGGGGGCAGGTAAATCTCACGCAGCGCGCGGTCGTCCACCTCGGAACTGATCGATTTGCGCTGGAACTCGGAATCGTTGCACACAAAATGCTTGATCGTCGCCCCAACGCCCTCGCGTTGTATGCCCTGGATATAGGCGACGGCGATTTCGGCGGTCAGATACGGGTCTTCGGAGTAGCACTCGAAATTGCGCCCGTTGAGGGGGGATCGATGAATATTCACGGTCGGGGCGAGCAGCACATGCGCCGCTTTGGAGCGCGTCTCCTCGGCCAGCGCCGCGCCGACCTGCTCGATCAGGTCGCGATTCCAGGACGCCGCGAGCGCAATCCCGACCGGGAAACAGGTCGCGGTGGCTTTGCTTTTGCCACTCGACCCCTCGCCGCGCGCCCCATTGGGGCCATCCGTCACTTTGACGCGCGGAATCCCCAGGCGTTCAACCGGCACCGTGTACCACGCCGATTCACCCGCCAGCATGGCGACTTTTTCTTCCAGGGTCAGGGCTTCCAGCCAGGTTGTGATACGGTCTTCCATCCAAATACTCCTTAAATGTAGGCACTAATCAGGGAATTCCCCCGCACATTGGGCCAACATGCGGGGGAAATGTGAGTCGTAGCGTTGATTGTTCGCGGTTAGTCGGCGCTTGTTAGCTCGACCTGGGCGAGATAAACTGTGTGCGCGCCGACACCGGCGGGCATCCCCAACACGTACCCGTGCACCTCGGTCAAGCCGAGACCATCATCGGGTGCGCCGCCGGGCTGCCAGTCACTCCGCCGCTGGAACTCGGCGAACGGGATGCTGAAGTGCTGCCAGCCCTCGAAATCATCCGGGATGCGGTAGTACCAACGCTCGGCGGTGTCGCTCGTGGAGTCGGGGGCGCGGTTGTCGAAGATTTCGACCTGGATCGTGCCACCGGAGTTGGCCCCGTAGAGCCAGAAATCGAGCGCGTCGTAGGCGGTCCAGTCCTGCGAAACCCAGCTTTCGCCATCGGTCAGCACATGGGTGAAGCCACCATAGGCGGCGACGTCGAAGCTGACGCTGAGCGCCGAGTCGACACCATCCAACGCGAGATCACCCTCAGCAGGTACGACCTCCAACACGACGTTGTCCGGCGTATCGCCCCAGGGCACGAACCCAATGTTGTTGCCATATTCGTCCTGCCCCATGCTGATGCCATCCGCAAAGTCAGCCAGCAGCGGATCAGCCGGTGTGCCGGGGCTGTCTGCCGCCGTGTCTTCGCCGCGCTGGTACACGCGAATCCAGTCGATGACCAGTTCTTGCGGGAACTGGGTGGTGGCGTCCGGGTTGCCGGGCCAGTACCCACCGACTGCCAGGTTGATCAGCAGGAAAAAGTCGTGGTCAAACACCCACTGACGCCCGGCCAGCGTCTCCGGCGTCACGGTGTTGAACAGCTCACCATCCACGTACCAGCGGATGACGTTCGGCTCCCACTCGATGCCGAACACGTGGTAGTCGTCCGACACATTCGCGTCGAACTGGCGCGGCGCGCCTAGCCCCGATGCGCCGGAATAGCCAGGCCCATGAACCGTGCCGTACGTGGTCTGGGGTTCCTTGCCCACAAACTCCATGATGTCGATCTCGCCGGAGTCCGGCCAGCCAACATCGGGGAAGTCTGCACCGAGCATCCAGAAGGCGGGCCAGATGCCCTGCCCTTCCGGCAGCTTCATGCGGGCTTCGACCTTGCCGTAGGTGAACTCGTACTTATCCTTCGTGTTGCAGCGCGCCGAGGTGTAGTCGTTGCCCTTGAAGGATTCTTCACGGGCGGTGATCACGAGCTGGCCCGCGCCATCGTGCGCGACATTTTCCACACGGTCGGTGTTGTGTTCGAGCTGTGCGTTCCCCCAGCCACCCCCGCCGACCTCGCACGTCCAGAAGTCGTCATTGATCGGCGCGCCGGCGGCGGCGTCGAATTCGTCGCTCCAGGCCAGTTCCCAGGCGGCATCGTAGTTATAGGGGATGGGGGGCGGTGGCATATAGACTTCCGGGCGCGGCACCGGCAGCAGCAGATTCGGTGCGCTGCCGGTGGTGCCGGTGAGCGTGACCTCGTCGAGGGAATTGACCTGGGCCCCAACGCCCGCCGGGAACCCGAACGCATAGCCATGCACCGCAGTCAGGCCGAGGCCATCGTCCGGCGCGCCGCTCGGCTGCCAATCCGACCGGCGCTGGAAATCGGCAAACGGAATGCTGAAGTGCTGCCAGCCCTCGAAATCATCCGGGATGCGATAGTACCAACGCTCGGCGGTGTCTGCCGTTGATTCGGGGGCGCGGTTGTCGAAGATTTCGACCTGGATCGTGCCGCCGGAGTTGGCCCCGTAGAGCCAGAAATCGAGCGCGTCGTAGGCGGTCCAGTCCTGCGGGACCCAGCTTTCGCCATCGGTCAGCACGTGCGTAAACCCACCAAAGGCCGCGATGTCGTAGCTGGCGCGGAGGATGGTGTTGTCTGCGGTCTGATCGGGCCGCGCCAGATCATCTTCCGCCGGGACGAGGTCCAGCACGAGGTTGTCCGCCGTATCGCCCCAGGGCACAAACCCGATGTTGTTGCCGTACTCGTCCTGCGTGTAGCCGATCTCGCCTTCGAAATCGGCCATCACTTTTGCGATTGGTTCGCCTTCGTCCACCTCGGGCGGGGCCGCTTCCGTCTCCAGCCCGTAGCCCATCGGGAACAACGGCGCGTCATCGGTGGAGCCAAGCGGCAGTTGGTCGATGCTCGCGGGCCACTCAAACGAGAGCTGGCCCGTGATCGGCGTCAGGCCGAACAACCCATCGATCACACCCTGGCCTTCCGTTCCCGGCAGCCAGGCGGCCAGCACGGCGTCCCAGTCGTCGATATGATCGGTGATCATCAATGGACGACCGGAAATCAGCACGACCACCAGCTGGTCGCAGTATTCAGCAGTGTTGTTCAGCGCGCTCCGGTCGCCGCGTGGCAAACGGATACGGGGATCATCGCCCTGGCCCTCGGCGTAAGGACGTTCACCCACCACGACCACGCACACATCCGCGACGATCGGGTTGCCATCGGCGTCGGTGTTATCGGAGAAATTCCCGGCGCGGTTGTAAACGACGCGCGTGTCCGCTGAGACAGTCGCTTCAATCCCTTCCAACAGCGTGGTGCCGGGCGTAACGTCGCCACTGCCCCCCTGCCAGGAGATCGACCAGCCGCCGAGCTGGATGCCGACATCATCCGCCGCCTGCCCCGCCACATAGATCAGCGGTGTATCGGTTGCCAGCGGCAGCAGATCGCCCTCATTCTTGAGCAGCACCAGCGATTTCTGGACCGCTTCGCGGGCCAGCGCGCGGTGGGCCTCGCCGCCGACGTAGTCGAGCAGTTCATCGTGGCCGTGGGGGTACTCAAACAGCCCCAGGTCGAACTTCACGGTCAGGATGCGGCGCACGGCATCGTCGATGCGCTCCTCGGAGATATCGCCCTGTTCGACCGCTTGCTTCATGGTCGCGATAAAGCGCTCGTAGTTGTAGGGGACCATGTTCATATCGATCCCGGCGTTGATCGCGGTCACGACCGCCGTGTAGTAATCGAGATCAACCTGGTCGATCCCGGCCCAGTCGGAAACCACGAAGCCCTCAAAGCCGAGTTCGCCCTTCAGCACGTCGGTAATCAAGTACGGATTGCCGTGCATCTTGGTGCCGTTCCAGCTTGAGAACGAGATCATGATGCTCTGCGCGCCGGCTTCGATGGCGGCTTCGTAGGGCGGCAGATGCACCGCGCGCAGCGTGGCCTCATCGACCTGCATGTCGCCCTGGTCGATATCGTAGTCGCCGCTGCCGGTGCCCCACAACACGCCGCCGTCACCGACATAGTGCTTGGGTGTGGTGAGTACGGTCAGCGGAGCGCTGAGGTCGTCGCCCTGCTGGCCTGCGATGTACGCGAGCGCCAGCCGGGTCACGAGGTCCGTATCCTGGCCGAACGCCTCATACGCCCGCCCCCAGCGGATATCCTGCACCACCGCCAGCACCGGCGCGTAGTTCCAGTAGATGCCCGTCGCGATCATTTCGTTGGCGGTGGCCTGCCCGATGCGCTTGACCAGGTCGGGATCGTCGGCCATGCCCAGCCCGATGTTATGCGGGTAGATCACGGCCCCAACCACGTTGTTATGGCCGTGCACCGCGTCCACGCCATAGATCACGGGGATGCCGAGGCGGGTTTGCAGCGCGGCCTCTTGATAGGCGTGGACCATATCGCGCCAGGCTTGCGGCGTGTTGTCTGCCGGGCTGCCGCCGCCCCCACTCAAGACGCCCCCAATATACTTGGCGGTCACCTGTGGGCCGGTGATGCTGCCTTTTTCGACCAGCGTCATCTGGCCGATCTTCTCGTCGAGCGTCATCCGCCCCAACAAGTCTTCGACCCGTTCGTCCGTCGAAAGCCAGGGTTTGCGATAGTCCGCATCCAGGTCAACCGGGATCGGGGTCGGGGTGGGTTGCGGCACGCCCATGTTGGGGTCAGGTGGCTGGCCGATTTCGAAGAACACGAGACGCCCGAAAAGACTTGGATTCAGATAGGATTGATCTGATGCATCGTAGATGGACCAGATCAATTTCGTGTCGCGGTCCCGTGTCGATGCACCATTCAGATGCACCTGGAACCCGATCACGTTGCCGTGTTCCGGTCGGATTTTCCAGATGCTGTTTTCGAGCGGCACAGCGACTTCGACCATCCAGCCGTAATCGGTGGTGACCGCTTCGATGGTAGCCTCCGCGGTTGGCCCCTGGATGCCTGTGATCACGGTGTCGTCAGTGGTCGCATTCAGGGCCGGAATGGTGATCTGCACGGTGCCATCCACATACGAACCAAGCGTCAGGTCGCCGGTGCCGTTGATGTAGAATTCCAGCGAGTCTTCATTCCAATAATCGGTGCCGTGCTCGCCACTGATGATGTTGTCATCATACACCATGCCCAGCAGGTAGAGGTTTTCGCTGTCGGACGCAGCGGCAAACGTGACGCCGGCTTTGCCAGCGTCTGGGCCAGCGTCGCCGGGCATGGTGACCATCGGAACGCCGGCCCACTCCGCTGCATCGCCATCCAGCGCGACCGCGACATCGAACGGGGCAAAATAGCTTTCGCCCGGCTTGCCATCCGGCGCAAGCCCATCATCGTCTTGCGCGGCGGTGAACAGCACCGACGACATCAGCAGCATGCCGATGAGCGCCACCGCTATAATACTAAGTGGAATAAACCGTTTCGCGTTCATAGCTGTTATTTCTCCTGTATGGATATTTCAGTCCAGTTATTTATCAACACCTGTAATCACGATGCCCTGGATAAACACACGCTGGGCGAGAAAGAAAATCGCCAACGGCAGAATCATTGTCATCACAGAGGCGGCCAAAATGAGTTGCGGCTCGGTGTTATACACGCCGTTGAAGTAGTTAAGCCCCACTGCAATCGGGAATTTATCTTGTTCCCCGGTCAGGTAGATCAACGGCCCGAAGAAATCGTTCCAGGCAAAGAAGAAGTGGAACAGGCACACGGCGGTCAACGCGGGGACAGCCTGTGGCAAAATGACCCGGAGGAACGTCTGGATGGGGCCTGCGCCGTCAATGCGAGCAGCTTCTTCTATTTCGCGTGGGATCGTCAGGAAGTATTGCCGCAGCAGAAAGACATTGTAGGCATTGCCAAAAAACTGTGGGATGATCAGCGGCTTCCAAGTGCCACCCCACCCTAACGTGTTCGTGAAAAACGCATACTGCGGGATCAAGGTTACTTGTGGAGGTAAGATAATGGTGGACAGCATCAGAATAAACAGGACATTTCGCCCTGGGAAGCGATACCGCGCAAACCCATATGCCACAAAGGCCGCTGAGCCTACTGCACCGACCATAGTGACGAACGCATACATCAAGGTATTGCCGAGCAATCGCATAAAGTCGATGGTATTGAACGCTTCTTCGTAGTTGCTCCATTGTGGGGCGATTTCTGTTACCGGGTCCAATTTGCGCCAGCTTCCTTCCCATTCAATCACCTCTCCGCCGGGATTGTCGGGGTCGAGGAATTGGCTGGATTTGCGGCCTTTTTTGAACAGCGCCAACTCGCGCATCCCACGCTCGGTGGGTACGTTGAAGACTTCATACGCCTTGCCTTCATACTCGATGGTGATGTTTTCGCTGGGCAGCAGCGGCGCACGCGAATCGGACGCCTGACCTTTCGTCTTGAGCGATGTGACCACCCCATACACCAGCGGCATCAAGTAGACCGACAGGATGATTAACACAAAGAGCGTGATACCGGCATGCATCAAAAGCCTACGCCGTTGGCGGGCGATCTGCACATAACGCGTGTTTATGGTTTGAGTCGTGGCAGCCATATCATCACTGCTCCCCACCAGAATAGTAGACCCAATAGCGGGCCGTACCGAACAAGGTGATGGTCATGATGAGCGCAACGATGAACATTAACCAGGCGAGGGTCGCCCCGTACCCCATGTTGGCAAAGCCAAACGCTTGTTTGTAAAGGTGGATCATGTAAAAGCGGGTAGCCCCTTTGGGATAACCATTTCCCTGGTTCAGGACATAGGGCACAATGAAATATTGCAGCGAGCCGATCAGGCCCAGCACTAAGTTGTAGAAAATCACGGGGGAAACCATGGGGATGGTCACCGAGCGTAAGCGTCGTACCCAACCTGCGCCATCGATTTTAGCGGCCTCGTATAGTTCTGTTGGAACGCCCTGTAACCCGGCCAACGTGATCAGCACCGCATTCCCGATGCCCCATAAACCGATGAACGTATAGGCAAAGTAAACCAGGCTCGGCTCGTCCAGCCAACGAATACCATCGACGCCAACGGCATTGTAGCCTGTGAGTTCTTCAATGAACCGGTTGATCCACCCGGTATGGGCATTGAGTACGCTGTTCCAGATCAAAATACTGGCAATCAACGGTACCATTGTCGGCGCATAGAACAGCGTGCGGAACATGTTGCGGCCAATCAAGTGTTCCGAATTCAGCAGCACCGCCAGCATAAACGACAAGATCGTGCTAATGGAGATCGAGATGGCGGTAAAGAGCAGGGTGACACGAAAGCCTTTCCAGACTAGCTCATCATTGAAAAGGGCGCGTTCCCAATTATCGAAACCGATAAAGTGGGCCTCGTCTGGGGTTGCAAGCTGAAAATCGTACAGCGAGAATCCAAATGACGCGATCATGGGCACGATCGTAAAGATCAAGAAACCGATCAACCAGGGGCTGATGAAGATATATCCCCATTTGGCCTCCTGCTGGCGCAGGTCGAGACCTCTTCGACGAGTCCTGATGGTGTCACTTGGCGCAAGGTCAATATCTAGCAATGTCATGCGCTTTTGTCCTGAAAAACTCTTTACAGCAGGAACTTCTAGACTTATCCTGCTATAATTGTGGGCGTTGTGGGGCCTGATAGAAACTGGAGTTTGGCGACTTCCCTGTTCATCAGGCCCACATTTACGTCTTGGTGACGTTAGTGATAGTTATCGCTGACTATCCAGAATGACCTGAATATCCTCTATCAGCTTGTCGATTTCAGCATCCAGATCGAGGTCTGGTTCACCTTCCATCAACTGGGTCAACTGTCCATACCGATCACTGATTTCGAGGAAGGCCGGCATCTCGCCCTCATGGCTTGGGATGTCGGGGTAGCTCAGGCTTTGCACGGCGACGTCCCAGTTCACATCGGCGAAGAATTCATTCTGAGTCAGTATGTCGAAGAACGAGTCTTGCAGACTCAGGCGAGCAGGCATCCCGCCGTAAATCTGAGTCAGTTCGCCCGCACCATCGCCCAGCATGTATGTGAGCACTTCAAAGGCTGCGTCCGGGTTCTTGCTGCTCTTGGGGATTGAGAAAGTGTCGGCATGTAGTTTGGCAGTGGTGGTGCCCTGGTAAGACGGAATAACCGCGATATCCCAGTTTGCTTCCAGGCCCCACATGCAGCAGGTCGAGTACCACAGATGAATCTGCGCCATGGCCATGTTGCCGGATTCGAACCAGTTGCCGTTGTTCATGATGTCGCTGCCATTGTAGACGGCGTTGGGCGTGAACCAGTTTTCCCACATCGCGTCGTAATTCCAGTGCAGCGCCTCGCGCCAGTGTTCTGGCATCTGGGCGTTACCGTTTTCATCGATGAGACTGCCTGCACCAAACAAGGTGGCACGCGCACGCAAATCAGCCCACTGAACGCCAAAGCCAAACTGAACAATTGCGTCGGGGTTGAATGCGTCCATCGTGGCATCATTCCCATCTTCGTCGACGGTCATGTACATCGCCAGGTCGGTCAGCGTATCGATGTTCCATTCACGTTCTACGCCGTTCCAGTCGGTGTACATTGCGCCATATTCCTGGGGCGGGTAGGGGACTCCGGCTTCATCAAACAGGTCTTTGTTCACGAAAATGAACGAGGGGAACACGGCAAAGGGCAGCCCCACCAGGCCATCGTCAGTACGGTAGAAGTCGACCAACGCGGGATCGAAATCGCTCAGGTCGTAGCCGGTTTCCTCGACCAGTGGCTCAAGGTCCAGCCATGCGCCGGGGAATGACGCGCGACCGCGAATGCCTACCGGGCCAACAATGTCTGGGGCGTTGCCCGAAGCCAACTGCGTGTTCAGGACGTCGTATGCCGAATTGTTATCGACAAATTCCACGATCAGTTCAATTTCGTCCTGCGATTCGTTGTACTTTTCGACGAAGGCTTCTTGTGCGGGAATAGTCGGCGCATCCGAGCCAGCACCCAACCCAACAAACCAACGTACTTGTGTCCTCCGGCGAGCGTCAGCAGTGGGGGTAGTTCCCGGAACCGCAATCAACACTGCCACGATGATGAACAGGCTTAGCACTACAACAATTCGTGACTTACGCATTATATTTTTCTCCTAAATGGTAAACTGAATTTCGATATACTGTTTGCTTATGCTGTCTACTTGGCACACAATAATTTGCCTATGTATGCTGCGACCGAGACTATTCAGACACTTATTTTCTCCAATAACGCTCTCCTTTCAGTGAAACTGTGATTTTTACGTGGCGGGTAGAGACACAACGAGGTTCCGCACCATACCCTCCCGCCAAAAGATGGACCGGCTCACCTCCGGACTGAGGCGGGGACCGGTGAGCGTCGCTGTGCTGCCGTCGTCCCGGGTGAGTACGATGCGCGCCTCGCGGGCTGGCTGGATGATGACCGGTACCTGGCAAAACGTGAACGCGATGGCGTTGGCGGGGACCTCGACCCGGCGTTCCGCGCCGCGCACGTCGACATAGTCCAGCGGCGCGGGGCTGGCGAGCAGTTCGGCGGTGTGCAGCAGCGCCGGATGGAAGGTGATGCCCCCCTGCTCAACCCGCAGGCCGAGTTCGCCCAGCCGCGTCAGGATTTCTTCCTTGACCATGCCCGTCATGCCCGGCTGTTTTGAGCCCTGCCCTGCCGGCGTATGGGAATAGGGATCGGTCGGGAACGCGCCATACACGTCGGGCGTTTTGTTGAACCCCAGCCCGGCGCGGATGTCGTAGTAGGCAGCGACCAGCGCGGTGAGCGTCGGCTCGGCGGCCTGCGTATCGACGGCCTGCCAGATGGACTCTTGCACGGCCAGCAGCAGCTTGGAAACCATGTGCCAGTAGATGCTGCCCAAGCCCTCGTACGCGAAGAACGTGCCAGAGCGACCGGTAAACGCGGCGTGGTGGAAGGTGTCCTCAAACAGCGCGAGGATGGCCTGTGCTTCGGCGGCCACCAGGTCGGCCAAACGCGGCTGCTCCGCCAGGCGCTCCAGCACCTGCGCGACATCGCGCGCGTTGCGGATATCGCCGTTGAAGTGGAAGTCGCCGTTTACGTCCTGGTGGATGAGGCGCACATCGCCCGCGTCTTGCAGGGCCGCGACCAGCGCCAGATCGCGGACCGCCTCCGCCGGGATGACGTTCTTCTCCATGAAGCCGGGCAGGTCGTGGTCAGGATAGAGAATGTAGCTGTGCTGGTCCGGGCGATACAGCGCGCTGTGGCGCAGCTTCCGGAGCAGGTCCAGCGCCTCGTCCGGCGCGAGCAAGCCCGACGACAGGATCGCGACCTGGCCTTCGAGCATTTCGTACAGGTGCGTGACCCCGGCATGGTCGCCGTCCAACTGCAGCACGTTGTAAGCGTGATACAGCCCGTCCGCGCGCTGGTTGGCGCGCAGCGTGTGCGCGATGATCGCCTGCGCATCGGTCAGGAAGGCGACCAGATCGGCGGTGGGGACGGTGACGGTGTCGCCGGAAAGGCCGTGCGTGTAGCAGGTCCACCGGTAATCGCTCCCTGCCTGCCCAAGTTCATCCATCACGCCCCGGCGCTGCTGGTCGGTGATGCGGCCTGTCAGGGGCGCGTGGTGGTCGCGCACAGTGCGCCGGATGGCGTCCAACAGCGCGGCGAGTTCGGCGCTCAAGGCCAACGTCTCGATCTCGCTGCCGGCCAGCAGCGTCTTGAAGAACGCCACGAAGCGCCGCAGATAGCCCAGCGTGACCACCGACAGCCCCTTGCCGACCAGCGCGTTGTTGGCATCGTTCCACTCGGGGCGCTGGGTGTTCATCCAGATGCCGCCCTCCGGCACGAAGTTGACCAGCTTGGCCAGCAGCAGATTGAGCAGCTTTTCGGCCAGGGTGGTATGCCGCACCGCGCCGCCCGCGTCCATCACCAGCCTGCCGTCTGCGCCGTGAGCCTGGACCAACGCCGCGATGTGCTGGTGCAGGTCCCCATCAAATTCGATGCTGTCGTAGGGATCGGTGACCAGATCGGCGTAAGGCTTGATGCGGTAGGGCACGTTGGCGTAGGCGAAGCTGGCGCGCGTCAGCAGCGTTTCGAGCTGGCCGGGATAGAACTGTGCGCACGCCTCCAGCAGCTTTTGCAGGTAGATGATCTGGTGGTCGCTCCAATAGCCGATGTTGGCCCAGGGGTTGTCCGGTTTGGGCACTTCCCAGTCGATGCCGCCCCGCGTAATGCGATACGGGTTGTAGCCGTCGACCGTCGTCGCGTTCAGGAAGACGCTGATCATGCCTTCCAGGTACGCCGGGTAGGCGAAGGCCAGCGCTTCCCAGTTCTGGAAGATATCGCGCCAGTTGCCCTCGTAATGTAGCTGCGGCGAGCCATCGGCGTTCCGAATGTTGATCGCAAACTGGTTCCAGGGGCGGCTGGGATCGCCGTGCCGGCGGCTGAAGGTCAGCGGCAGGTAGGTGATGCACAGCCGCAGCAGATCGGGCGACCCCACCGTCACCGCCCGCGCTTTCAGCTCGTTCACATTGATCGTCGGGGGCAGTTCGGCGAAAAAGCCGGCGTGCTCCTGGAGCAGGGCGCGCCGGTGGGTGGCGATGTAGGCGCGCAGATCGCGCGTGTCGATCCGGTACTGGTTGGCGAACACGCCGCCGCGCATCACGTTAAACAGCACGTTGGCGAAATGGTGCGCGGTGCTCAGCGTGTCCGCCGAAGTTTGCAGCCCATCCGCCGCGCCAACGATCGTCACCAGCTTGTGACGGCTCGCGCAGATGTCCTGCGTAACACGGTCGGCCAGCGTGGTCGCGTCGCTGTGCTGCAACATGTGGCGCAGGCTGGCAACCGCCGCGCTGTCCTGATCCACGTCGCTAACCAGATGCCACGTGCGTTCGGCCTCCGGCGCGAGATCAAACGCCGCGTGTGCGAAATACGCCCCGCGCATCCCACGCATATCTGCCTCCGGCGTGACGCCATCCCCCCGCCGGAAAGCGTCAAGCTGCCGGGCGGACAGCAGATGGGTCACGTCCTCCAGCCCGACCTGCCAGACCGTATTGGCGCGCAGGGATTCGCTGGGTTCCGCCAGATCCGTCAGGCGGGAACTCAGCGCAAACAGGCCCAGGCCGGTCGCCGGGTCCATCTCGCTGCGCTTGTAGGCATCCAGCAGCACGCTGAACTCGTTCTGCGTTTGGGCGTGTACGTGGGCCGGCAGCAGGTTTTGCAGCCCGTCGAGCAGTTCCACCCGGCAGGCCGTTGGGGCGTGATTGGCCAGCCAGGCCGTTTTGATAAACCCAAATTCCGGGCTGGTGCGCCATGCATAGCAGAAGCGGAGCGCCAGATCGTGGTTGATTGCCTCGAAAACCAGGGCGGTGCCGGGGATGTTCTTGTACAGGTTGCGCTCAACGCGGTACAGGCCGCGATAGCGATCCGCGAACGGCTCCCAGAGCAGGGTGCGGCCCTGGCGCGTGGCCAGCAGCAGCGTTTGACTGCCCGTGTTGGCGTGGTTTTCGGTGATCCGGTCCACGGTGTAGTACGGGAACAGGGCATGATCGGCGGTTTTGCGCCCTGCCGTCAGGCCGCCGGTGGACGAAATGAACAGCCAGTGATCCGAACTGCTGATCAGCGACATGAAAAAGGGCGGCATGGCATCGTAGTGCCGGATGCAGTAGAACGGTTCGTCAAACAGGGTGACATAGCCGCCGCTGACGCGGGCATGGTCAGGCTGCTGTGCGGCGTTACCGACGAAAACAGTGTGCTGTGTGTTCATGAAACAATTTTCCTTCGAGCATGTGCGTCATTTTGAGAGCGCTCCCAAAATCACCCAAAAAAAGACGCGCGTCCAACATCTTCGGGCGGCCCATTTAACTCGTGCGCCGCACAAGCTCCACCGGCAAGATGATCTGTTCAGATGATACCGGCGCGTTGCTCATAATCGCGTGTAACAATTCCGCCGCCTCAACGCCCAATCCTTCGATGGGCTGGCGAACAGTGGTCAGGGGCGGATCGGCCAGCGCCGCCTGCGGCAAATCATCGAACCCCACGACAGCGACGTCCTCCGGAATGCGCAGGCCCGCCTGGTGAATGGCGCGCTGTGCGCCCATAGCCATCATGTCGGACGCGACAAACACCGCATCGGGTGCCGCCGGGAGCAACTGCTGCATGGCCGCGTAGCCGCTTTCCAGCGAAAAATCCCCGCGTGCAACACACTGCGGGTCGAGGCCATAATCGTCTAACGCCTGGCAAAATCCTGTGTAGCGATCCTCCCCGGCGGTGTTGTGATCGCACATGATCGTCGCCAGGCGGCGGCGGTTAAGCTGGATCAGGTGTTCGGCGGCCAGATAGCCACCCCGCTCGTTGGCAGCATTCACGTAGGGGATGGAAGCAGGTAAGCCGGGGCGGCCAATGAATACGAACGGGATGCCGTGTTCAAGCACGTACTGCACAAAGGGATTCTCTTTGCGGTCGGCGGTGATGATCAGGCCCTCGACCAGATTGGTATTCAAGAGCGAGTGGGCGATTTGCGTTTCTTCGTTCATCGAATGAAACAGAAACAGCGACAGCGTCAGGCCATAGCGATTGGTGGTGCGGGTGATGCCGCTGATCAGATGGGAAAAATACGGGTCGGACAAGACCGTCTGCACCGCGTTGGGAATGACCAGGCCAACAATACTTGTGCGGTCCGACGCCAGAGATTGGGCGATTTTGTTGGGCCGGTAACCCGTTTCCGCGATCACTTTTTGCACGCGCGCGCGCACTTCGGGCTTAATGTGCGGATAATTGTTGATGACCCGCGACACCGTAGCGCGCGAAACGCCCGCTAATTTGCCGATGTCATCTAACGTCAGGTTTCTGGTTTTCTTGCCCATTACCGCCCTTTTGAAAGCGCTTTCAATTAATGATACTATAATCTACATGGAAACCAGTTGTCAAGCAAGTTGATGCGCTGGGTCCACGAATAACCTGTCGTGTCGAGTCTGGCCGGCGCAAAAAACACCCCTCACCCGCAGAGCAGGCGAGGGGGAGCGCGGCGCACGCTTTTTCCCCTTGCCCATTCGATGGGAGAGAGGGAACACCGCCCGCCGGGCGGAGGGGTGAGGGCCAGCTTTGGCGACCATATTCACCTATTGTTGACAACTCGTTCGTGGACCCGCTGCGCTTTCCAGACTTGCGACCGGTCGAATCGACAGGCCGTATTGCCGAACACAACGTTTTGAAACGCCCCACAAGGGAGAATTCACATGTCCATCGACAAATCTTTACTGGAAATCCGGGATTATACCGAGCAAGGCTACCAGCCGATCATCGATTACGGCGCGTGGCGGGTGGCGATGCTGCGCTACCATCCAGAACTGGAACCGGACGCCATGGCCACCATGCAGCGCCATGAGGAAACGGACGAGGTGTTTGTCTTGCTGGCTGGCCGCTGTATTTTGTTCTTGGGGGAAGGAGACGCTCGGCTTGATGCCATTCATGCTGTCGATATGCAGCCATTGAAAGCCTATAACATCAAGCGCGGCGTGTGGCACACGCACACCCCGGACCGGGATGCGACGGTGTTGATCGTTGAAAATCGTGACACTGGTGATGCAAACTCGCCGCACATAGCCATCACGGACAAGCACCGCGCCTGTTTGGTTCGGCAAACGAAGGAACTGTGGGGTTGAAAGTGTGCGAAGCCCGCCGCCGCACGCAACACTCCCCTACACTACACACAGCAGCGCGTGGGAACCGAGATCATCCCGGCCCCACGCGCCGCTGGGTGAATTGCGACTATCCGCGACTCGCGTCGCCGTGGCAACCTAATAGCGCCGGCAGATATCGTCTGGCAGCAAGTCCCGGTTACAGGCGCGGACCGCGCGCCGCAAGGCCGCAGCAGGCCCCACAATCCGCCGGAATGGCCCGCCCACACCGGAGACCTCCACATAGGAGAGCAGCTCCAGCAGGTAGTTGATGATGTTTTCCGGCACGTAGTTCTCCAGCCAGGAGAGGCTCGCCAGGAACAACGGCATCAGGGTCGGCGGCGTCCAGCGGCACGTGCCAACCAGCCGGTCATTCGGCAGCTTGTCCAGGCCGCCATGCTCCCCTTCCGGGTCCAGGCAGCGCGTCGAGCCTGTGCCCGCCGGCAGCCGCATCGCGTTCGGGGTGTCGGGATAGAGGATCGCCATACCGTACAACACGAACACGCGCAGCACATCGCCCGGCGGCAGGATTTGCAGCAGAATGGTCGATTCGACCCGGATGTCGGCCCCGTTGACGGTAATGTCGATTGGCGTGTCTTCAGGAGCCTGCACCAGCAGCATGGGCGGCAGCGCCAGCGAGCAATCCTGCGGCGGATCGTAGGTGTTGCGCAGGAAGAACGACTGCATGGGCGTCTTCGAATCGGCGGTAATGACGGGCAGGCTGTCGGTGTTCACGGTGGGGTCGAGCACGTCGGTGTTGACCCAGGCCAGGAGGTTTTGCTCGTCCTCGTCATCGTAGTAATAGGTGCGCAGCCACATGCCGTCCGCGCTCACCCCGTCAAACTCGAGGGTAGTCCCCGTCGCTGCGGTATCGACGACCGCGGTCGCGGCGTCCGGCGCGTCATACAGGCCGGCCTCGGCGGTGGTAGCAATGCTGACCGGCTCCACCGGCAGCAGGGCATCCTCCGGCTCGACGGCGTTCTCCAGCGTGACGCCGCCAACCGCCAGGTAGACCACGTCGTCTGGCAGCGCATTGTGGACATTGGCCTGCACACGCAACACATCGATCCCCCAGATTTCGTCCTGCAGGTCAAGCTCGGCAGCAGTGATGCTGGCCAGTTGGGTTAGCTCGGCACGGTCGCCCGGTTCGCTGAAGTAATCCTCTGGGAACGAATCCGTAAACGTCGCCGCGACCTCCTCGAACCCATAGCAGACGGTATTGCTGTCCATGTTGGCGCAATTGGTGCTCAGGTCGGTCATCACTTGGCGAAGCAGGGCAAGACATTCCTGTTGGTCATCACCACCTTGCGCCTCTGCGGTGCTGCTCAGCCCGGGAGGGAAAATGAGAGTAATCAAAATAATAACAATAACGAGTGAACGGCGATCCATAGCGTTCCTCCTTATAAATGCTTGGGGACCCCACCGGAAAACGATGTAACTTCAGATGCTATGTCTGGGGCAATACAGCTATAATACTCGATGTCTGGAAAAGAAGCAATCGCCACGCCTGCTAAATTGCGTATCCCAGGCACGTTTCAGACTCGCTCAGAGGCCGTCACCCTTCTGGCAGAGCCGGGTCCCTCTCCAGCCAAGAGAGGGGCGGATATATTAGACTGCATAAAGAAAGAATTGTTGTGCAACATCAAAATTCATGGTTGAAGCGGCATAGTTTTCGGTTTACCCCTCCCCGCACGCGGAGAAGGGGCAATCGGCACGCGATCGAAGTCCCTCTCCGTTTACGGGGAGGGATTAACACAAACGAACCCTAACAGACGCCTGAATACTTGCCGCAAAATTGCATCTCAATTCCCCGTTATTTGTCCGCCCCTCATTCGATGGGAGAGGGGCCCGGCTCCGCCGGAAGGGTGAGGGCTTTTCAAACGGCCACTAAAACTTGTGAAGTACATATGAAAGCGTTATAACTGCCCGTAACATTCATCTAAAGGGACATTGGGCCATCCAGTTCCTGGCGTATTGATTCAGCTTGCCCGGAGTTATTCCATGGAACTCGTTGCATATATCCGCTTGTTTAGAAAGTGGTTCTGGCTGATTTTCCTCGGTATGTTCCTGGCCGGGGGGGCAGCGTTTTTGCACCGCAGCCGCCAGCCGGACCAATACCGTGCAACCGCGAAAATCCTGGTCGGCGGGTTCATCGAGGTGCCCAACCCCAATACCTCCGAGATTCAAACCGGGCAGCAGTTGGCGCAAACTTACGCGGTGTTGGCCCAGACCATCGACATCCTGGAGGTGACGATCGAGGCGGGCGGTTTCCCCCTGTCGGCGGGCGAACTGAATGGCGCGTTGAATACGCGGGTGATCCCCAATACCTCGCTGCTCGAGCTGACCGTCACCTATAACGACCCCATCCTGGCGGCGGATATGGCCAACGAGCTGGCCAACCAGCTTATGCAAAACAGCCCCAGCAATCTGACCGCCGAACAGCAGCGCCAGATGGAACTGGCCAACGCCGAGATCGAGCGCCTGCTCAACGACCTGGACGCCGATCGGTTGCAGCGCGCAACGCTCCGCAGCGCGCTGGCGGACGAAACCGATCCGGCTGAGATCGAGCGCCTGCAAGGCGAGCTGGATATGCTGGCCAGCCGGATCAACGATACGTCGGCCAACATCGCGACCTACCAGAGCACCATCGCCGCCATCCAGCAGCGCACGAACTCGCTGGAGATCGTCGACCGGGCACGTATTCCCCGCACCCCCACCGGCTCCAACCCCATGACCACGACGCTGCTGGGCGCGATGGTCGGCGGCGCATTGGCCGCCGGGGTGGCGCTGCTGATCGAGTACCTGGACGACACCATCCGGGCGGCAGAAGAAGCCACCAGCATTTTCTCGGTCCCCAACCTGGCCTCGATCAGCCGCTTCGGGAAAAAGTACGAGAAGTACGCCGACCGGCTGGTCACACAGCTTGAAAGCAGGTCTCCGATCCCTGAGGAGTACCGCATGTTGCGCACCAACCTGCTGTTTTCCGCCGATGGGATAGCCCCCTGTCGCGGGTACATCATCAGCAGCGCGGGGGCTGCCGAGGGCAAAAGCGTCACCGCCGCTAACCTGGCCGTGACGATGGCCAACGCCGGGTGGAAAGTGCTGCTGATCGATGCCGACCTGCGGCGACCGAAGGTCCATGAGTTTTTCGGCCTGCCAAACACCATCGGGCTGTCGTCGCTGCTGGCGCGCCAGAACGAGGTCGATGCAGATGGCCAAAATGGGGAGACCGACAGCTTCATCCGCTACGTGCAAACCCCGAACATTCAAGGGCTGTCGGTGATCACCAGCGGTCACATTCCGCTCAACCCGACCGAGGTGCTCGGCTCGGTGGCGATGCAGCGGCGCTACGCCGAAATTCAGGAATCCGGCATGTATGACATCGTCGTTTTCGACTCGCCGCCGATTCTGGCGGTGGCCGATGGGGCGGTGTTGGCCTCGACGCTCAAGCTGTCGATGGTGTTGGTGCTGGAGGCCAACCAGACCCGGCGCGGCGCGGCGCTCAAGACCAAAGAGCGGCTGGAGCAGCTCGAAATCGAGGTGGCCGGGACCGTGCTCAACGCGGTGGACCCAAAAGAACAGGGCTACGGCTACGGCTACGAGTATTACTACTATACCGACGTCCCCCGCCAGCCCGACGACACGCAGCGTAAGAAGGACTGACCAGCATGGGCGACTCCTCGCTACCCCAACTCTTGGTACAGGAAGACCAGCGGCGACGGCGGCGGCGACGGCACCGGGGACCGGTGCGGAAGCTGTGGCGTCGGGTACGCCGCTTAAACTTCGTGTTGATCGGGATCGTGGTCGTCAGCGTGCTGGCGGTGCTGGCCATGGGGACGCTGCTGCTCACCTTGAGCGCGCGTAGCCAGGTGGCAGATTCACAAGACAACCTGGAGCGCGTGCTGTCGGATATTGGCCGCAAACCCAGCGAAGAGTTGACGCTGTCCGACTTTGACCGGGTGCAGGCCAGTGTACGCGACTTGAATACCAGCATCACCAACGCGCGCCGCCTGACCGGCTTCCTGCGCCCGTTTGCCTTCCTGAGCGCGGAGTGGGAAACCTACTTCGAGGCGCTCGACGTGGCGCAAGCCCTCACGCTGTGCGCCAACGATATGCTGGCCGGGACCGAGCCAACGCTCCGCTTCCTGAGCGAAGGGGCGGAGAACGACGCGGTCCGGCTGCAGCTTTCGTCGGCAGAGCGCTCGGTCGAACTGCTGCATCTCGGCCAGGGGCGCTTTCTCAGCGCCCGCCGCCGGCTAGAGACCGCCAAAACCCAGCTCGACGACCTGAAGCTGGCCGACATCTCCCCGGATTTGCTGGTCACGGTCGACCTGCTGATCCGCTACCACCAGGATTTGCAGGACATCAACGATCTGCTGCTGGATGCGCCGGAACTGCTGACGGTGGCGCTGGGCCTGGAAGACACGCAGACCTACCTCGTGCTGTCGCAAAACAGCGACGAACTGCGCCCCTCCGGCGGCTACATCAGCACCTACGGCTGGATGATCATTCGCAACGGGCGCATCGTCAATTATGACTACAGCCCGACCACCGCGACCAGCCCCAATCCCCCGCCAGATGCGCTGGCCGAGCAGGTCGAGGTGCCGGCGTGGTGGATCTCGTACCGCGAGCCGCTCTATGCCGCCTGGGACGGAAGCTGGCACATCGACTTTCCGTCGACAGCGAGACTGGCAGCGTGGTACTACAACAACGGCGACAATCCCCAGGCCCCGGTGGACGGCGTGATCGCGATTGACATGGTGGGGTTTAACTATCTGCTCGAGGGGCTGGAAAGCGTGACCGTGCCCGGCTACGATGTGCCGGTGACGCCGGAAAACTTCCGTGAGGTCGTGTACGAGATCCGCGCCAGCGGCGACGGCGACAGGCCGCACAAGGAGTTCCTGGCAACGCTGTACAAGCAGATTCTGACCGACTGGCAAGCGCCAGAAACGGACAGTGTCGCCATGCGCCGGGCCATGTTCCGCGCGCTGCAAGAGAAACACATCATGATCTACTTCACGGGCGACCGCGCGAACTTCAACGCGGCGCTGGACGAGCTAGGCTGGTCCGGCCAGCAGCAGGCCGGCGTTGGGCGCGATTACCTGGCGGTGGCCGATGCCAACCTGGGCAGCAAGTCCAACCAGTCGGTGGTGCGCCAACTGGTCTATGACGTGGAAATTCTCGCAGACGGCACGCTCGACAGCCGCGCGACGGTCGATTATGATTTTTCGGCCCACCGCGCCGAAGCCGATCCTGCCGTCGCGCCCGCGCACTACTCGAACATCAACTACCACAGCATCCTGCAGGTCTTTGTCCCCGCCGGCAGCACACTCACTGGCCAGCACAACCTCCGCTTCGACCCGACAATCGACCACACAGAGACTCACACGAATTTCATCTCGCTCATCCGCATCGACTACAACAGCAGCGAACGCTTTCAGTTTTCGTACACGACGCCGGAACTGGTCGAACGCATTGGCCCGTACCGGCGCTACGAGCTTGTGATCCAGAAACAACCCGGCACACTCAACGAACTGGCCAGCGTCCAGGTGAAGCTGCCGCCCGGCGCGGAGGTGATCCATACCTCGCCCGACGTCGCGGCCAGCTACACCCTCGACCAGCCCATTCTGGAGTTTCAACTGGAAATGCTTAGTGATGAGAGCATCGTGATCCTCTACGCGGATTAGGTGTGAGCTACCCAAAGCTAAAGCCATTGGGCTTCTAGGTTTCTCAGCAGTCTGCCCGACGGGAAAAGGCTTGGTTTTCGCCACTGGTCCCTGCGACGGGATTTTACAGAGGCTCTACTCCAACCGCTCATCCCGTCAGGTCTGACAACCGCTCCACCTTTGTACTCCTGCACTCCACAGGAGGCGAGTTCAACACCCACTCGCAAGTGGATGTAGTCTACTAGTACAGGTCGGCAGAAGTTACTGTCCAGTTTTGCCCTCACCCGCTGGCCCTCACCCCTCCGCCCTGGCGGGCGGTGTCCCCTCTCCCATATAAGGGGCGAGGGGAAAAGCGCGC
>DAOTUD010000134.1:0-4226 GCA_034437275.1 Anaerolineae bacterium | reverse complement strand
AGTTTGTATGCTACACGTCGTACTCGGAGTTATACAATGTGCATCAAAAGATAGCTCAAGTACCTTGTGAGGGCAAGATTTTGCCCAAAATAATTCGATTTATTGCCCTCGGATTACGCGAATGATGAGGCCACAAATAGAACTAGCCTTTTTTATGCAGGAAAACCACACGATTCACGAATAACCAGTTGAGTAGGCAGGGAAACCTGATAGGGCGGGGTTACCTTGCCGTCGAGTATGCCAATTAACCCTTCGACCGCCAGAAAGCCCAGCCGTTGGATCGGCTGGCGCACGGTGGTGAGTTGGGGATGGGCCAGCGTGGCGAACGGCATGTCGTCGTAGCCGACGACGGCGATGTCGTCCGGCACCTTGCGCCCGGCTTCGCGGATGGCGCGCAGCGCGCCCAGCGCCATGTGGTCGCTGGCCACGAACACCGCGTCGGGCTTGTGCTGCAGCAGGCAGCGCATGGCGATGTACCCGCCATTGTCGGTGAAGTCGCCCTCTGCTTCGAGCGCCGTGTCATACGCCAGGCCCAACTGTTCGAGGGCCTGGCGATAGCCCACCAGCCGATCGTAGCCAGAGACGATGTCCAGCCGCCCGGTGATAGTCCCGATCCGCTGGCGGCCTAAGCGCGCCAGGTGTTCGACCGCTTGCTGTGCGCCGCGCTGGTTGGCGACATCGACGTAGTTGTACGCCTGCTCGTTTTCCCAGGGACGCCCGTTGAGCACGAACGTATGGCCGCGTTCCAACAGCCGTTCGGACAGCTTGTCCAGCTCCGGCGTCGAGGCCAGGATCAGGCCATCGGCCAGGCGGTTGTCGAGTACGCGGCGATGCAAATGGTCGGAAGGCCCGTGCTGCCCGGTCAGCCACAGGATGACGTCGTAGTCTTGTTCGTTGGCGCGGGCGGTGAGGGCCTGGATCAGGATCGGAAAAAACGGGTCGGCAAACAGGTTGCCGACAACGTAGGGGATGTAAATGCCAAGCACCCGGGTGCGCTGGGTGACCAGTGAACGCGCTGCGAGGTTGGGGGTGTAGTGATGTTCTTCGATGACGGCCAGTACGCGCTGGCGGGTGTCGTCGCTGACGTTGGGTGCGTTGTTGATGACGCGCGATACGGTCGAGCGGGACACGCCGGCCAGGCGGGCGATATCCTCGAGCTTAAGAGAGTTTTTTCGCGTTGCGCCCATTGGGAGCGTTCCCAGTCTTCCTTAAAAAAACATCCGAAATATACCAGTTGGGCCGTTTTACTACCCATCTAACGGCATTGATAGATTAATCGCGGCCCTACATATAATTTTTGTTGGCGCGCTCTTAACTTTTTTTGGCGTTGGCGTTGGGAGCGCTCCCAGCATTTGTTTTTACTATAACCCTGTTTTGAGCCTGGTGTCAAGTCAGCCGTATGCACATAAAGTCACCCCCGGCGGGTGACTTTTGTCATATTGGGCAGCCGCGCCGCGCGTCGTGTCCCTGCGCTCAGTTCTGTCGCCAGGGGGGACCGCCGCCACCCGTAGGCGGGTTGACGCTGTCCGCCGGCACGGTGATCGTCGGCGCGGTCGGCTCCCAACTGCGCATGTACGCCGTCAGCGCGGCGAGGTCGTTCTCGGTCAGCCGCCCGCCCCAGGCCGGCATGGTGGTGCCCGGCACCCCCTGCTTGATGATTTGCAGAATCGCGGTGTCGGGTGTTTCGCTGAGGAAGGTCTGGCTGTTCAAGGCTGGGGCCAGCCGGGTGCCGTAACCCTCCACGCCATGACACTGCGCGCACAGGATGCCGTACAGCCGTTGGCCTTCGGCGATGGCCGCAGGACTCATGTCGATCGCGACTGCCGGGACGGCGGGCAGCTCCAGCCCGATGTCGCCGATCTCGTCCCAGCGGCGGATCAGCAGCAGCAGATGGTCGATCTCCGCCGGGGTCAGGGTGCGTTCCCAGCCCGCCATTAGCGTGCCGGGGACGCCTTGCTCGATGACGCGCTGCACATCGCCGCCGGGGCTGGCCTGGGTGCGGATGTCGGGCGTGTTCAGCGCGGTGCCCAGCGACGGCACGCCCTCACCCTCCGCCCCATGACAGGACGCGCACTCGGTGACATAGACCGCCAGACCGTCGGCCAGGGCGTCGCCATCCGGCAGAGCGCGCACGGAATCCAGCGCTGCGTCGGCCAGTTCGACCATGACCGGCTCGGGCGGGGTCAGGCCCAGGGCCTCCACCCGCACGGCGACGGTGTTCCAGTTGGCGTAATGGATCACGGCCACCAGCGAGTCGATCTGGGCGTTGGTGAAGATGCCGCCCTCCTCCACACCGTAGGCGGCCATGTTGGTGTTGTAGCGCCCGCGCTCGATCACGCGGAACAGGTCTTCATGCTTCAGGCTGCGCACGCCTTCGGTCGCCAGTGGCGGGGTCGCGCCGATCCCTTCCCCGGCAGCGCCATGACACACGGCACAGTTTTCGGCATACAGATCGGTGCCCGTCGTCACGGCTTCGACCCGCATCGCGCGGATCGCGTCGGTTTGCCGTCCGGGTTCGCGCAGAATGGCGGTGCCCAGCGCGGCGAGGATCAACAACGTGCCCAAAAAGCCGGTCCACATCATGCCGCTGGTCATGCTGGCGCCTCCTGCGGGTATACACGGTCATCGGGGCGGGGGGTGTCGCGGCGAATGACGCTGCCGGTATCCACACTGATCGCGCCGTTCTCTATCGTGACCAGGAAGCGGTCCAGCGGGCGCGGCGCGGGCGGGTTGAGCACGTCGCCATTGCGCTCGAAGACGGACGCATGGCACGGGCAGATGAACTGCTCGGCCCCTTGATCCCAGGGTACCGAACAGCCCAGGTGCGGGCATTTGCGATACAGCGCCAGGAAGCCCCCGTCGGCCATGCGGACCAGGTAGAAGCGGCCTGCGTTGAACGGCGTCACCGTGCCGGGCGCGTAGTCCTCGACCTGCCCGACCTGGAATACGCCGCCGAATTCACCCGCGGCGGTTTTGGGCGAAAAGTACTGGTAGGCGACGATCCCGCCTTCGACCAGGGCGACCGCGCCCGCCGCGCCCCACGCCCACTTCAGGAAGTCCCGCCGCGTGAGCGCGTCTTCTTCCGCTGCGTTATCCTGCGCGTTGTCCTGCCGAGCTTGTGCTTTGTCCGCCATTTACATCACCTCCCAGGGCCACATCAAGGCCATGCCCTCGCCACGAAACGCGATGCCGATCACGGTGAGCACGATAAACGCGGTGACCAGCAGCGTAACCACACTTTGCCGGGCTTCGCACGCCGACGCGCGAAATATGCGCCGGATCCCGGCATAATACAGCACCACCAGCAGCAGCAAAATCGCCAGCGGCACCCACCCATTACTGATGATCGTCGGCAGGCTGGGCAGCAGTTCCGGCAGGTTGACGGCGTACTCGTCCAGCAGCACCAGCAGCGGCGTCATGATCAGCCCGCTGAGCAGCCCGGCGACTGCCGTCCGGCGGCCTTTATGTGACCGGAACCAGACGCCCTCGGCGTCGGTGTCGAAGCGCCAATAGGGGATCGACGCCAGCCCTGCCAGCGCCAGCCCCGGCACCACAATCGCGCCAAACACCGGGTGGAAGTGCAGCAGCAGTTCTTGCAGGCCCATGAAGTACCAGGCGGCTTTGGCCGGGTTGGGGCTGTGGTCCGGGTTGGCGGCTTCCTCCAGCGGGGCATCGACCCACGAGGCCCACAACACGATCCCGCCGATCATCACCAGCGCGAAGACGAACTCGCGCGATACCAGGTGCGGCAGCGTGGTGACCTTCTCGATGCGTGTGGGCAGTTCCTCGCCGGCGTCGCGCGGGATGGAGAGCGTGTCTTTGCGCACGCGCCAGATATGGAACGAGATGATGCCCATCATGATCAGCGGGATCACGGCCACATGCAGCCCGTAGAAGTTGGTGAGCGTCGCTCCGCTGACCTCCGGCCCGCCCAGGATCAGGCGGCTGAGTGGCTCCCCGATCACGGGCACGTAGTCCAGCAGGCTGGTGCCGACCGTCACCGCCCAGTAGGCGAGCTGGTCCCAGGGCAGCAGATAGCCGGTGAAGTTGGCCGCCACCACCAGCAGCAGGAGCACGATCCCCAGCACCCAGTTAAATTCGGGTGTGGCTACTTTGCGTTTTGACCTCATGCCGCCACACCTCCCAGCATGAGTTCCTCAGGCACAACATCAGGATGAACTGAGCCGTAACGGTGTTCATGGACCTGATGGCGACGAAAGCGCTGA
>DAOTUD010000133.1:0-62568 GCA_034437275.1 Anaerolineae bacterium | reverse complement strand
CCGAGGACGAGTTGATTGGCCGCAACTGGTTCGATACGTGTGTGCCGCCTGATGATCGTGAGATGATCCGGCAGGTGTTCGACCACGTGATCACCGGGCAGGTTGCTCCGTATGAGTATTACGAGAATTACCTGCTGACCAAAAGCGGCGAGAAGCGGCTGTTTGCCTTCAACAACACCGTGCTGCGGGACGAGGACGGCAGCGTGATCGCCACGCTGGGGTCGGCGGACGACATCACTGAACGCGACCGGGCCGAAAAAGCCTTGCAGCAGTACGCCGCTCGCCTGGGTGTGCTGCACGAGATCGACCAGGTGATCCTGGCGGCTAAATCCTCGCGCGAGACGGCAGAGGCTGCCGTAAACCGCATCCAGGAACTGGTGCCGTTCAGCCTGGCGAATGTGCTGGTGCTGGATGAGGAAGCCCAGGAAGCGGTGATCCTGGCGACCAGCGCGGGCGGCCCGGCGGAGTATACTTCGGGCACACGTATTCCGCTGGCGCTGCTCGGATCGTTGGACAATGTGATCCAGTCCCGGCTGGCGCTGGTGCAGGATTTGCACACCATGCCCAATCCCTCGCCGATGGCGACACACATTAGCGCGCTTGGGCTGCGCTCGTATGCATCGGTCCCGATGCTGGTCGAGCAGCAGTTGATCGGCCTGTTGACGGTCGGGTCGTACGAGCCGGATGTGTATACGCCAGAGCACATCGCGGTGCTGCGCGAAGTTGCCGACCAGTTGGCGATTGCCATCCGGCAGGCCGAACTCCATGCCCAGGTGCAGCAGTACGCCGGGGAACTGGAGCAGCGCGTCGCCGAGCGCACCGCCGAACTGGAAGCGGCCAACGCGCAGCTGCGCGTGCTCAGCCAGGTCAAGGACGAGTTCGTCTCCAACGTGACCCACGAACTGAAGACTCCGATCACCAGCATCAAGCTGCGCCAGCATCTCCTGGCGGTGCAGCCCGAAAAGCTGGACGAGCATGTCGCCGTGCTGCGCCGCGAAACCAACCGGCTGGACGGTATCATCGAGAGCCTGCTGTATCTCTCGCGGCTGGACCAGGGGCGCATTGAGGGGCATGTCTCCCCGGTGAACCTCAACGACCTGGTGGTCGAATACACAGCAGACCGGCAGCCGGTGGCGCAAAATCGAGGCTTGCAATTGGCGGTCAGGACGCTGCCCCAGGCCCCGGTGATCGAGGTCGACGAAGTGCTGCTCGGGCAGGTGCTCAGCGTGCTGCTGACCAATGCGCTCAACTACACGCCGCCCGGCGGCCTGATCACGCTCTCCACGCTGCACCGCCGGCGCGACGGGCAGGTATGGTATGGGGTTGGGGTGGAGGATACCGGGCCGGGCATCCAGCCGGACGAGAAAGCCCAGTTGTTTGATCGCTTTTTCCGGGGGCGTGCCGGGCAGGAGTCTGGGATGCCGGGCACCGGGCTGGGGCTGGCGATTGTCAAGGAGATCGTCGAGCAGCACAGCGGGCAGGTCGAGGTCGAAAGCAGCGGCGTGCCGGGCGAGGGGGCGACATTCTGCGTGTGGCTGCCGGGGTAGCTCACCGGGGAGTGCCCACAAGAACCGCGTCACCGGGACTGCTGCTCCCGGTGTTGTTTTTTTGGCGCGGCGCGCCAGATTGCGTACACTCAAGAGCGATATATGTTGTAGCGGAAATAGAAGGTAGAGTATCTATGCTTACACCTGCCGGTAAAGAGTGCCCCCACTATTACGAAGATTTCCACCGGGGACGTGACATCCAGGAATGCCGCCTCGTCAAGGATAACCCAGACTCGCTGCCCTGGCGGCCCAAAGACTGCGAACACTGCCCGGTGCCGGACATCGTGCGCGCCAACGCCAGCGACGACATGCGGCTCACGCTGACCATCCGCCCGATCTTGCTGGGTTTTGGCCGTCAGATGAAGGTCGAGGCGTGGTGCGAAAAGCACGACATCCCCATCGAAGACCCCTATGTCGGCTGTCCGCTGGATGTCGAGGATAGCCCCGCGTTGAAGCTGTTTAAGGATGCGCTGGAAAACAACGATGACGATTGAGGCTGTGCTGCGCGACTTGCTGGCGGCCTCGGCGTAGCGTCCGGGCGGGGGGCAAAGGGGGGGCTGTGAGATTACGGGATATGCCGCGCGAGTTGATGGTGATGACGCTGGCCATGATCGTCACCAACACCGCCGGCGCGATGTACTACCCGCTGCTGCCGCTGTACCTGGAGGAACTGGGCGCGGACGTGCAGCAGGTCGGGTTTTTCTTCACGCTGCAAGTGATTCTGGGCATCTGCTTTCGCATCCTGGGCGGCTGGATTTCGGACCACAGCGGGCGGCTGCCGACGATTGCCCTGGGCGGCGTGCTGGGGCAGGTGGCGATGCTGGCCTTCACGGTGGCCCCGGCGTGGGGCTGGGCCATGATCGGCGCGCTGTTCGGGCAGATGGGGTCGTCGCTGGTCGCGCCGAGCTTCCAGGCCTACACTGCCGAGCAAGCGCCCGAAGGCAGCACCGGCAGCACGTTTGGGCTGGTGACGGGGCTGTTTTCGATCTGCATGATCGTCGGGCCGCTGCTGGGCGGGTTCCTGGCGTACCGGGTGGGGTTCCGGGGGATGCTGTGGGTCGCCAACGCGATCTTCGGCGTGGGCACGCTGCTGCGTCTGTGGATGGTGCGTGGCCAGTCGTGGGCCATGCGCGAACTGGACCCATCGCAGTTGGTGCACGATGTGCGCGGCCTGCTGGTGATGCTGTTTGGCGGCGGGGTGCTGCTGTGGCTGTTCGTGGTGGATGGGCTGGTGGATGCCGGGGGCCAGTTGGCGATCCCGTTCCTGCCCAAGTTCGCCACCGAGGCCGGCGGGCTGAACGAGGCGACGTTCGGCGGGCTGTTTGCGCTGGGGAATCTGGTTGGGGCGCTGGCGATGCTGCCCGGCGGGATGTTCGCCGACCGCTTCCACGAACGGCGCAGCATCGCGGTCGGCATGGCCTTGATCAGCATGGCCTATTGGGTTATCCTCGCACATCCGGTATTGATTACCTTTCTCATTGGGATGTGCCTGGCCGGCATCGGGCAGGCATTTGTCGGCCCCGCCTTCTCGTCGTTGATTAGCAAAGCTGTTCCGAAAGAATCGTTGGGGATCACCTGGGGGGTGTTTCTGACCGCGCTGGGGGTGTTGGCGATTCCTGCCCCGGCGATTGGCGGCCTGCTCTATGACCGGGTCGCGCCCAAAGCGACCTTTGTGCTGGCGATGGGGCTGGCGCTGGTGTCGATCCCCCTGGCGTTATGGAAATTACGGCTGCCGGTGGCCCGCGAAGCGGCTGTCGGGGCTGATTGAAGGAGATTGACAATATGTTACGGATGTTACTGGTGACGGGGCTGATCGCGCCGTTGGTCAGATTGCTGCCCGGCGAGGCGGGGCGCTATGCGTTTTACGCGCTGCTGAACTGGTACCGGCGGCGGTTTGGCGAGATGGACTATATCCTGCTCAATGTGCCGACGCGCATGCCGCTGCTGCCCGAGGAGCGTAAATTCTGGCAGCGGATCCTGTTGGGCGACCCGCCGCTGAGCCTGCTGGAACTCGACCGTTACTTCGAGCGTATCGCTGAGGACCAGCGCGTGAAGGGCGTCATCCTCTACCTGCGCGATCTCAAGATGCCGCTGGCCGACGTCCAGACCCTGCGCGACAGCATCCTGGCGCTGCGCCAGCGCGGTAAGCGGGTGATCGTGTTTGCGCACGGTTACGACCTAGTCAAATATTACGTGGCCAGCGCGGCGGATGATATCGTGCTGCAAAAGCGCATGCATACCGGCTTCCGCCCGCTGGGGCTGTCCGGGCAGGTAATCTTCATGCGCGATGCGCTGGACGCCATCGGGCTGAAGGCCGACGTGGTGCAGATCACGCCCTACAAAAACGCCTTCGACGCGCTGACGCACCGCGAGATCACGCCGGAAACGCGCGAGCAGCTCGACTGGCTGTTCGACTCGCGGTTCGAGATGCTGGTGCAGGGCATCGCCGCGGGGCGCGAGATGACGCCCGACGCAGTGCACGCCATGATCGACGCGTCGCCCATGCCGGACATCGAAGCCCGGCAGGCCGGATACGTCGATGCGCTGTGCAACATCGAGGACCTGCCCGAATATCTCCAGACCAACCACATCGTACCCTGGGAGAAAGCGATCAAACTGCTGCCCCAGCGCTGGCAGGGGCGGCCCCGGCGCGTGGTGGCCGTGCTGCCGGTGTCGGGCATCATGATCGAGGGTGAGAGCCGCAAGCCGCCCGCCGATGTCCCGGCACCGCTGCCGATCTTCAACGAGGAACTGGTGGGGCATCTGACCGTTGTTAACCAGGTGCGCAGCGTGATGCAGGACGAGCGCACCGCTGCCGTCGTGCTGGTTGTGGACAGCGGCGGCGGGGATGCGTCGGCAGCCGAGGCCATGACGTCCGCGCTGCGCGAACTGGCGCAGGAAGTCCCGCTGGTGGTGTACATGGGCGGCATGGCGGCCTCCGGCGGCTACTATGTCGCCACGCCGGCGCGCTGGATTGTGGCCCAGCCGGGTTCGATGACCGGCTCCATCGGTGTGATCAGTGCCAAAGTCGTCAACTCCGAGATGCTCAAGAAGCTGCGCTTCAACGCCTACGAGTTCACGCGCGGGGCAAATGCGGCGCTCGAAAGCCCGCTGGCCCCCTGGACCGCGGAGCAGCGCGCGCAGTTGCAGCACGAGGTCGAGTACATGTACAACCACTTCGTCGAGCTGGTGTCCGAAGGCCGCGACCTGACGATAGAAGCCGTCGATAACGTGGGCGGCGGGCGCGTGTGGACCGGCGCGCAGGCGTTGGAGCATGGGCTGGTCGACCAGCTTGGCAATTTGCAGGATGCCATCGACAAGGCGCGCGAACTGGCCAACGTGCCGCGCCGTGTGCCGGCGGCGATGGTCACCAGCAAGCCGAAACCGCTTGGCCCGCAGTTGGCCGAGCGCGTGCGCCCGGCGGCGGGGCTGCACTACCTGCGCGGCAACCTGGAGCGCGTGCTCGACGGGCGGCCCCACATGTTGCTGCCGCTGCGCTTCGAGTGATGGTTTGGCGTGGGGCGGGGGCTGCTGCACTCACATGTTCACGTTGATCGCGCTGCCGGATTCGTAGCGGCGCAGCCCCAGCCAGAACACCACATTCAGCACCAGCACGCTGATCGCTGCCGCCACCGCCAGCCCGCCCAACAGCGTCAGGCTGTGCGTTTCCACGATCTTGACCGGGACCGCGCCCACGAACCCCGCCGGGATCAGCGTGAACAGGATCAGCCGGATGAAGCCCTGGAACAGGCCCATCGGGTACAGCGAGAAGGTGATGATCGTGTTGGCCAGGTGGAACGACCACTGCCGCGCGTTGCCCATGAAGAACGCCAGGCAGCCGGTCGTGGCGTAGAATGACGCGAAGATCACCGCCGCCAGCATGGCGCAGGCCAGGAACAGCAGGATCGACACCGCGTCAAACCGCCCGGTGAACAGATACGCGATCACGCCGAAGGTCAGGTCGCCGATGGTGAAGGGGTCCATGTGGCTGAACAGCAAATGCAGCAGCACCGGGCGCGGCAGCGTCAGGTAGTAGTCCAGCCGCCCCTGCGCGATCAGGTCCGCCATGCGCGACGCGTTCCCCGCAACGGTGAAGGCCAGCCCCCAGCCCAGCGCCACAATCCCAAACAGCAAGAAGATCTGCTGGATCTCGTAGCCGCGAATCTCTTCGAAGCGGTCGAAGAACAGCAGCCAGAACACGAAGTAAATCCCGTTGTTGATGAACATCCCGACCGCCTGCGTCAGGAAGCTGGCGCGGTATTCCATGTTGCTGGCCAGGTTGAGCCGGACCAGGTGCCGGACAAAGTTGGCTTCGGTGCGCAGTCTGTGTAATCTACTCATCGCGTTTTTTCCTGATGATGCTCGCCGCACTGCCCGCTAACAGCACCCCGCCCACCGCCACCGGCAGCCATCCGCGCCAGGGCCGGGCCGGGACCGGCACCCAGGCGAGGCCGGTCGCGTAGCTGCTCGTGTTCAACGATGGGGTGTAAAAATGACCATCGGGGTCGAAAAGCTGGACGGTGCCGGTCCACATGTGCTGCACCGCGATCCGGCGGCTGTCCGTCGACCAGAGCAGCGTCGCGTCGCGGCTGGCGAAGCGGGTGATCGGCGCCAGTTGCCCGCCGTCCGGGGCGATGCGGTACACGCTCCAGTTGCCGTTGGATTGCTGCCCGACGAACGCGATCCACTGCCCATCCGGGGACCAGACCGGCTGGTCAGACGGGATGCCGGTCAGGCGCTGCACGCCGCTGCCGTCCGGGCGCATCCGGTACAGGTGCGGATCGCCGCTGCGTTCGGAGACAAACACGAGCCATTCCCCGTCTGGTGACCAGCGGGGCCGGCGGTCGTGGCCGGGGGTGTCGGTCAGGCGTTGTAGTTCGGAGCCGTCGCGCCGCACGCGGTAGAGGTCCTGGTGCCGGTTGTAGCGCGACACGAAGACGATCCACTCCCCGTCCGGCGACCAGACGGGCGCGGCGGTGCCGGTCAGGTATTGGAAGCTGGCTTCCGGGGCGCTGCTCACGGTGTACAGGGCGCTGCCGTCGGCGCGCAGCCGGTACAGGCCGCCTGGGTCGGCCACGAACACGATCCACTCGCCATCGGCGGACCACGCCGGGGCCTCGATGTAGGCCAGCGGCGTGATCGCATAGGGGGCCAGGTTATCGCCGTCGCTGTCCATGTGGAACAGCCGCGCGTCGTCATCGGCCCAACTGACGAAGGCCATGCGCCGGTGGTCCGGCGAGATCGCCAGGTCGCTGTAGGGCGCGGAGGTGTCGTTGAGGACGTGCGGCGTGTTGTGCGGCTCGCGCGGGCAGGTGCGATAGATGTTGTCCAGCCCGTTGTGGCCGATGAACGCGACGCATACCGGCGGCGGCGCATCCGCCCGCGTCACGCTGAGCACGCCGCCGATCACCAGCAGCACTGCACCGAAAACTGCCATTGTCACCCGCAGCATGATCGCATTCGCTCCCTAGCCGCCGTTGATGCTGAGCCGGCGCGCGCCCAGCCGGTAGAGCAGGCCCAACAGCCCGCCCAGGGCCGCGATCCACGCTACCTGCAAGGCCAGCATGTGCAGGTACTGCGGCCCGTCCCACGCCACGAACTGCTTGGCCGGGGCGTACAGCACCAGGTTGAAGGGCAGCACCCGCGCCACGGTCTGCACCGCCCCCGGCAGAAAGTCCACCGGCAGCAGCAGCCCGCCCAGCACGAAGTTGATCTTCTGGTAGATCAGGCGGAAGGCAGCGGTATCCTCCACGAAGAACGCCATCAGCCCGATGCTGGCCATGATGCAAAAGTCCAGCACGAAGGCCAGCCCCGTGAGCAGCAGCACGGCGGGCAGCGTCGCCAGCCGGAAGGTGTCCAGCGGCCCGACCTCGATCCAGGCCACCGCTGCGCCGAAGGCCAGCACAAACCCCATCCGGATGAAGACCCCGCCCAGCCCGGAAAAGAAATGATACAGCAGGTAGTGATAGGGGCGGCCCAGCGTGTAGGCCAGGCTGCCGTCCTTGACCTCGTCCTGGATGGTCTGCGACACCTGGATTTTGGAAAGCTGGATGAGTTCCGCCCACACGAAATACCACAGCGTCTGCACCAGCGTCAGGCCGCTGATGGTGGTCGCGTTTTGTGCGGCGAAGGTAGCCTGCCACAACTGCGCGAACACGAAGATGAACAGGATGATGAAAATTCCCTGGCCGAGCGCATCCCAGGCATAGGCCAGGCTGTTCTGCGTGTTGATGCGCGCGATGGCGGTGTACTTGCGCAGCGCGGCGCGCCACGTGCCGCGATCCGGGGCGGCGAGGGTGGTGGTGGTCATGGCCGGCCTTCCGGGGTGGGGGCGGATGGGTCGTCGACCACGACGGCGTGATCGGCGTGGTAAATCTCGCGGATGATCTCCTCCATCGGCGGGTCTTCGACTGTCAGGTCGACGACGGGCGCGTAGCTCATCAGCGCGTTGATCAGGTCATCGACGGGGCGCACGTGGGTGTCCAGCTCGATCTTGACGCCCCACGTGCCGCGCTTGAGCACAGTCGCATCTCGCACGGCGAAGGTGTCGGTCAGCGGCTCGCCGAAGCGCACGCCGATGATCTTGCGCCGCAGGAAGCGCCGCTTGAGCGCGCTGGTCCGGTCGTCGAAGATGACCTGCCCGTGATTGATCACGATCACGCGCTTACACAGCGATTCGACATCGCCCGCGTCGTGGCTGGTCAGGAAGATGGTCAACTGCTCCTCGTCGTGCAGCCGCTGGATCGCCGCGCGGAGCTGCTGCTTGGCGATCACGTCCAGGCCAATCGTCGGCTCGTCCAGGAACAGGATGCGCGGCGCGTGCAGCAGGCTGGCCGCGATCTCGCAGCGCATGCGCTGCCCCAGGCTGAGCTTGCGCACCGGCGTGCGCAGCCAGTCGCCGATGCCCAGCGCCTCGACCAGAAAATCCTGGCGCTTGCGAAAGGCGGCCTGGTCCAGTTCGTAGATGTGCGCGAACAGCGCGAAGGTGTCAATCGGCGGCAGGTGGTACCACAACTGCGGCTTCTGCCCGAACACGCTGCCGATGTAGTAGGCCAGTTCGCGGCGCTGCTGCCAGGGGACGTAGCCCCACACCTCGGCCTCGCCGGCGGTGGGAAACAGGATGCCGGTCAGCATCTTGATCGTGGTGCTTTTCCCTGCGCCGTTGGGGCCGATGAACGCCAGCAGCTCGCCTTCCTCCAGCGCCAGCGAGATGCCCTTCACCGCCTCGACGGTGTGCCACTCCGGGCGAAACAGCGCCTGCACGCTGCCGCGCAGGCCGGGCGCTTTGTGCTTGACGCGGAATGTTTTTTGCAGGTTGTTTAAGCGTACGATGGGCATCGGCGTCTTTCCCGTGTGTATCGATCATGCCCCGGATTATAGCGGCTGGCCGTATAAGTGAAAAATAGCGCACTCACTCGCCCGACACGAATGGCGGGAGGTCGTCCAGCGGGCGCGGCGCGTCCAGACCCAACTGCGACGGGCTGACGCGCTCCGAAAAATCGTAGTAGACGCGGTAGTGTCCCCGGTCAGCGGTGCGGTACGTGATCCCGGCAGCGGCCAACCGCTGCACGATCACGGTGTCGATGTCGGGGAAGTTGTGCGTGATCCACACCACACAATCGGCCTGATCCACCGCCTGCACATACGTCGGGTAGCGGTTGTTGTCGGGGTTGTAGCCGCTGCCGGTGTAGGGCAGGGTGGTGGCCAGGATCACCTGCTCGTCGGACCGGAAAATCAGCCGGAACGACGCCCAATAGCTCGCGTAGCCGTGCGTGCAGCCGTGCGCGTCGAGGAAGTCCAGCACACGCTGGTCGTCGGCTGCCGGGGTGTGCAGCCGGTCGATCAACTGGGGTTGCAGCCCGGTGCCGGTCTGTGCCGCGCGGATCACGCTCCCCGCCTGGAACGCCAGCAGCAGCCCCAACGCCAGCGCCGGGACCAGTCGCCCCGCCCGTCGCAGCCGGTCCAGCGCCAGCGCCAGCCCCAGCGCTGCCGGAATCCACAGCGGCATCAGGTAGCGCCCGGTGGCGTCGGAAAATGGCGAGACGACGAAGATCACCGCGAACACGCCGAACAGCAGCCCCAGCCCGCGCGCTGCCGCCGGGTAGGTCGTGACCGGGGGCGGGGGATCGCCCCGTGCCCGTGCGCGCCGGATCGCGCGTCCTTCGGTGATCAGCACCGTTGCCAGCAGCAGGTACAGCGCCAACGCCAGCAGCGCGCCCGGCGTGGTGATGAAGCGCGGCTCCCACGTATAGCGCAGGCCCAGGATGGCCGGTATGCCCAGGATCACCAGCGCCAGCAGTGCCTCCGGTGGCGAGATCGGCTCAACGCCGGGGGCTGGTTCGAAGCCGCCCGCCAGGAAGTCCAGCGCGGCCCACGCGTGGCGCAGGTTGTACAGCCACCAGGGCGCGCTGCCCACCAGGAAGCAGCCCCCTGCCAGCAGGTAGGCACGCCAGCGGCGGCGCGAAAAGTGGCGCAGGCCCAGCACGCCGACCACGACCAGCACCGACGCGATCGCGCCATTGGTCCACCACCCGGCCCCTGCCGCCAGCCCGAGCACTGCCCAGCGCCACAGGTTGTGCGCGCCGTCGGCGTGGCCGCCCTCGGTCACGGCCCAGCCCTGCCACAGCACCAGCGCGCCGAACAGCACCAGCTCGTTGTAGCCGCCCAGCGACAGCGTGGTATACAGCGCCGCCAGCGGGGTAGGGATCGCCAGCAGCAGCCCGGTCATGGCCGCGATGCGACGCTGGCCGGTCATGGCGTGGGCCAGCCCGTAGCCCGTCGCCACCGCGAGCAGGTACAGCCCGGCCTGCACGAGGCGGATGGTCTGCACCGACGCGCCGAACAGCCGGAAGCCGCCCGCCACCAGGATCGCGTCCAGGCTGCCCATGTACGCCTGCCCGTAGTAAAAAGTGGGGACCGGCGCGCCCTGGTTGATGTGCCGCGCCATCAGGCCGACGATGGCTTCGTCGGACTCGAACGACACGCCGTCCACCGCGATCAGCCACGCGCGGAACAGCGCCGCGATCAGCAGAATGGCGATCAGGACCGGCAGGTGACGTTTGGCGGACACGGCTTCCTCTCCAGGCTGCGCAGGACTCGCCCAGTATAGAGGAGCCTGGGGGAGACGCCAAGTCAGAGGGTGTTTTCGAACTGGCAAGGGCGGTTGTGGGAACGCGCTCAGCCTGCCAGAAAATGAACGGGGGCATCACGCCCCCGGTGCCCTTAGAGCGTGTTATGAACTTACGCAGGCTGTTTACAGTGGATTTTTCCCGTAAGTTTTACCCCTCCCTAAATCCCTCCCCGTAAACGGAGAGGGACTTGCACCTCCCCCCTTTCTCCGCGTGGGTCGGGGGATAGGGGTAAAAAGTGCATAACAGCCTCTTAGTCTCTCTATTCGACGGCGACCCCGTGATGCACCTGGAGCCATGCCCGGACATCGTCGCGGGCCGCTTGCCAGCGTTGAACCAGGTCGTCATCACTGCCCTTGAAGCGGCGGATGGTCTGCGTGGCGCACAGCGTACAGCCGCGCATGGCGCGGTAGCTGTCGGCGTGGCAGGTCATGCAGCCGCTCAACCGGATCATCATCAGGCTGAAGCCTAACAGATCGGGGTGGTGTTCCGGGCAGGATGTTACGTGTGCGACCAGCTTTTGCCATTTCTCCCCCCGGAGGGGTTGTAATGATGCCAGGACGCGAGTGGGGAACAGAACTTCGGCATCTTTCTGGTACACGGTTGTTTTCCTCGTGATGTGTAGTGCAGCGAGGGGCAGCCTGTGCCGCCCCTGCTGTGTGAACAAACACGCTTAGTTGTTGTCGTTTTTCTGCTGTTTGGCTTTCGCGCGGGCCTGCTTTTTCTTCTCTTTGAGCACGTCCTTGTGCTCCCAGCCGCCGCGAGCTTCCATCTCGGCGGTGGCGGTGGTCGGCGCGATGGAATACCAGTAACGGAATTCCTTGGACAGCTTCTCTTTGTTGTAGATGTGGTTGGTGGTGCGATCATAGCTGGAGAGTTCGTAGTCGTGGTCCATCTTGATCGCGTCGAACGGGCAGAACTCGGCGCACAGGCCGCAGTTCATGCAGATGTCGATGTCGATGTAGAACTCTTCCGGTTCGGTGACGGGCCGCCCGGTTTCGGGGTCGGTGCCGCGCACGATCCAGATGCACTGCGGGGGGCACACTTTGGCGCAGATGCCGCAGCTTGTGCACCAGTCCTGGCCGGCCCGTTCCGGGTCTTCGTGGTCGCGGTTTTCGATCACCAGGAAGGGGATGAAGCGGAACCGCTCCGGCACGGCCAGCTTTTCTTCGGGGTACTCGACGGTAAAAATACCGCGTTGTTCCAGCCCCTGCCGTTCAGGAAAGGCTGCATCCGGCACATGGCGGCGGAACCCCCACTTGATGTCTTCGAGATAGCTGTAAAAGAGGTGCCTGAAGGTGACCTTCAAGCCTCGCCAGATTCCCTGTCCGTACATTGATGCTCCTCGTGTGTTGTTGGTTACCGGTCGACTTCACCCAGCACGATGTCGATGCTGCCCAGGATGATCACCACATCGGCGATCTTTTGCCCCTGGCACATTTTCTCCAGCGCGGTCAGGTTGATGAAGCTTGGTGAACGCACGTGGTACCGCCAGGGATTCTGGCCGCCGTCGGACACCACGTAATAGCCGAGTTCGCCCTTCGGATTCTCGACGCGCCCGTAGGATTCCCCTTCGGGGACGCGCGTGCTGTGCGTCTGGCGTCCGGCGAAGAAGGGCTGGCCTTCGGTTTCGCGCAGCAAGGGCAGGACTTGTTTCAGGATGCGGATGCTCTCGCGCATCTCGTCCAGCCGCACCAGGTAGCGGTCGTACACATCGCCGTGATAGCGCACCGCGACATCGAACTCCAGGTCGGGGTAGATGCTGTACGGGTCGTCACGGCGGATGTCGTAGGGCACGCCGCTGGCGCGCAGGACCGGCCCGGCGGCGCTGTACGCGATGGCGTCGGCGCGGGACAGCACGCCCACCCCGATGCAGCGGTTGGTGATGATCTCGTTTTGCGTCAGCAGGTCGTCGAACTGGTCGATGGCGCGGGGCAGCCGGTTGTTGATCAGGCCGCGCAGGTACTCCAACGTGTTGAAATCGCGCACCCGGTCATTGACCAGCGTCGCTTCGCCGCGCATCCGCTCTGGCATGTCCATCGCCACGCCGCCGAAGCGCATGTAGTTACACATCATGCGGCTGCCGGTCAGCGCCTCGAAGAAGTCCAGGATCAGTTCGCGCTCCTCGATGGCGTACATCATCGGCGTGAAGTACGCGCCCATGTCGTTGAGCAGGAAGCCGATGGCGACCATGTGGTTGAGGATACGGGTCAGCTCGACCGTCAGCACGCGGATCACTTCGGCGCGGTAGGTCGGCGGTTCGTAGCGGCGGCCCGTGCTCAGCAGGTTCTCCACCGCCAGCGCATAGCCCAGGTTGTTCGACAGGCTGCAGAAGTAGTCCAGCCGGTCGGTGAAGGGCATGTTCATGATGTACGTGTTGCGCTCGCCGATCTTCTCGTGGTTGCGGTGCAGATAGCCCATCACCGGCTGCAACTGCTCGATCATCTCGCCGTCCAACGTGGCGACCATGCGGAACACGCCGTGTGTACTGGGGTGCTGTGGCCCCATGCTAACCACGACGCGCTTGGTCGCCAGGTCGTGCTTGATATCCACGCCCAGGTTCACGTCCTTGTAGATCGCTTCCTCGGCTTGCGGCTGGAAGCCCTCCAACGAGAAATCATCCGGGTAGACGACGTTCTTGCCGTAGGTGTTGTGCTCCTCGGAGCGCCACACGTGGCCCTCCGGCCAGCGCGAGTCAAACGGTTTGTTGTCTTGCTCGTAAAAGGCTTCTTTCCAGTCTTTGCGGAGGGGATGGCCGTGAAAGCCTTCCCACATCAAAATCCGTTTCAGGTTCGGATGCCCATCGAAGCGAATGCCCATCAGGTCCCAGGCTTCGCGCTCCTGGAAGTCGGCACCCGGCCAGACCGGGACCAACGAGGGCAGCGCGGCTTCGTCGTGCGGCGTCTGGGCTTTGAGCACCAGCGCCGGGCCGCCCGACGTGCGGTAGGTGTGGTAGACCATCTCCAGGTGATCGCCCTGGCCGAGGTAGTCGACGGCAGTAGCGCTGGCGAGATAGTCGTAGCCCAGCACATCGCGGGCGTAGGTGGCAACCTCTACCAGTTTGTCCGATTTGATCACGATCCCGTCGTAGCCTTCGCGCTCATCACGTTGGATCGCGTTGCCAAAAGTCTCTTGCAGCGCGCCGAGAGCCTCGTCGGTCGGGTTGGTGTTCTCAGCAACGGGGGTTTGTTCGGTCATCAGGACTCCTCTTGGGTTTCGGCGGGTTCGGGGGCGTCCGCGACGTTGTCCCCGGCCTGGGCGGCGCGCTTGAGGACGTGCGCCTGGCGCGGGTCGACAATGTCGGGGCCGAGGATCGGCATCGGGACTTCGTCGCTGGGGCCGTGCCCATACCAGGGCACGCTGTTGGCGTTGGCCAGCGACTGGCCGTCGATCTTCTTCTGCAGCGTGATGAACCCGTGCAGCAGGGCCTGCGGGGTGGGGGGGCAGCCGGGGACATAGACATCGACCGGAATGTACTTGTCGATGCCGGCCACCACGTTGTAGCCTTCTTTGAACGGGCCACCCCCAGACGCGCACGCGCCCATCGCCAGCACGTATTTCGGCTCGGCCATCTGGTTGTACAACCGTACAATCGGCACCACCATCTTCTTGGTGACGGTGCCGCTGACGATCATCAGGTCGGCCTGGCGGGGGCTGGCGCGCAGCACTTCCATCCCGAAACGGGCCTGGTCGAAGCGGCTGGAGGCAGCCGCGATCATCTCGATGGCGCAGCACGCCAGCCCAAACGCAACCGGCCAGATCGAGTTCCGGCGACCCCAGTTATATGCGCTGTTTAAGAGCTTGCCCAGGCTGGTGACAGCAATTGCTGACTGTAGATTGCCCGGTACAGGCATATCAGGATCGTGCAGTTCTTTTAAGAAATCTTCATGGGTCATAGGTTCTCCTCGTACCATTCCCTCAGAATGCATGAGTCTCTATATCGGCGTTGGCCAGGATGGCTCATCGGCAAGGCCGGGCCGGGCGATAATCCACTCTTCCACCTGCGGCAGGCTCACCGTTTCCAGAGCGACGTCGGGATGGCACTCGATCAGGCCGAGCACGATCGCGTCGGATGTTTCCCGGGTGAGCGGCTTGGGATCGTTGTTCATCGTCCCCCGGCATGGTGCTAACGGGTTGCCAACCGGTCGGCGTTATCTTCGAGCCAGCTTTCAAAATCAGCGAAAACCATGGTGTCTGGTGCCTGTGTGGACCAGAACTGGATCATGGTTACTTCATCATCCCCCTTGTCGATTAAGACCAGCGCGAAGTCCAGGCCCGGGAACGGCTGGCCCTGGGCGTTGGACTGCGCTTCAACCTTGATGCGCAGGAAGGCGACGTCGGTCTCGCCGTACTGGCGATATTCCGGCCCGACGTACGCATTGTCGGTCATGGTGATGTTTTCTGTCGCGGCGATGTCGATGAATTGCACGCGGGTCTGGTCCAGCACGTCGAGCAGCGGTGTGTCGCTGTCGTCCGCCGGCATCTCGACTGCTTGGCCTTCCACGAACTGCGCCAGCGGCATGTCTTGCGCGGTCAGTTGCACGCCCTGGTATTCGGCGTGGAGGTACTGGCCCTCGCCGCGCTCGATCCAGGGACCTTCGGCTGCTGCCGTGTCGCTGTCAGCATCATCTGCTGCATCGTCGCCAGCATCATCCGCTGCGTCGTCAGCGTCCCCGGCGTCGGCATCATCTGCCGCGTCGTCGCCAGCATCATCCGCTGCGTCGTCAGCGTCCCCGGCGTCAGCATCATCTGCCGCGTCGTCGCTAGCATCATCCGCTGCGTCGTCAGCGTCCCCGGCGTCAGCATCATCTGCCGCGTCGTCGCCAGCATCATCCGCTGCGTCGTCAGCGTCCCCGGCGTCGGCATCATCTGCCGCGTCGTCGCTAGCATCATCCGCTGCGTCGTCGCCGGTTGGGAGGGCGTCGTCGTCGTCCATGACGAGGTCGGCGGCGTTGTCTTCCAGCCAGGTGAGGAAGTCGTTGTAAATGGTGTTGTCCGGTTTCCCGTTGAACGTGTAGTCAACCGTGACAATCTCGCCGTCGCCTTTATCGAGCAGCGCCGTCGCCAGATCAACGCCCTGGTACATGTCGCCGTTGGGGCGGGGCTGTGACTCTATTTGGATGCGCAGCAGCGCGACCGGCACGCCGCCGTACAGTTCCAGCTTGGGGCCATCGAACGTGTCAGGGGTGATGGTGAACCCGCTGTCGGCGATGGCCTGCTGGTTCGACTGGCGATAGGATTCCAATGCCGTGAGCAGTGGCAGTTCGGCGTCATCGGGGATGGGGGCCAGGTTCCAGGTCGTGACGAACTCGTCGAGCGTGGTGTCCTGCACCTGAAGCTGGGCCTGGGCGCTGGGCTTGGGTGTATACGAGTAGATGCCGGGTTCATCCTCGGCCCAGGTGGCCAACTCCGGCTCGGCGGGCGCAGCCAGCGTGTGAATGTGGTCGCGCAGCCAGACCCAGAATTCGTCCAGGGCGGCGGGGATGTACTCGCCCTGCGAGGCATACTGCACCGAGACATACTGTTGTGCGGCATCAGCGGCGGCGTCGGGGGGCTGCTCCTTCTCGAAGAGCACCTGGACAAATTCGGTGCGGGGGATTTCCCGCCCGGCAGTGCCCACGCTGGCATCGATGCGGATGTGCAGCCAGGTGACCGGCGCGCCGTCGATCACGTCGTCGGTCGGCCCGCGCATTTCGTCCATCACGATCTGGGTTTGCAGCGTATTGGCCAGGGCAGCGACGGCGTCTTGACGCGGGGTGTCGGAGTCCGCTGCCGGAGGCGGGAAGCCCCAGGTGGCGGCGAAGGTGTCCAGCGTGAGGGTGGTGGTCGTGATCTGGGGGTTGGCGTCGGGCTGGTCCGCGATGCGCCATTCGCCGGACGCCACTGCTTCCCAGTACGGCGCGCGGTCGAAGTCCGTCTTGACGCCAGCGTTCCCGACCATAACAAAGATCGCACCTGTCGCCACCAATAAGACGGCAACAGCAATAATTTGCGAGCGTAGCTTCATGCCTGTGCTCCTTAAAAGAAACGGTGAGTGGATTTTATTGTGCAACAAACACCCTAAGTGTAGCTAAGAGTGCCCCAGCTTTCAACTGGACGGTCTGCATACTTTCCAGCCCGCTTCAAATGCCAGATAAACCGGGGCGGTCGGCAGGGATATAGGCCGGTCCTCCCCACTCATCCCGATCGCGCCGCCCCGGCCAGGTAATCGACGACCGCGGCGGGGTCGCCGTCTGACCCGCCGGCGGCCTGTGTGCCGATGAAGACCAACACTAGAAAAATTAGCCGCATGGGTCTATACTCCTGATGTCTTTGCTATAAAGCAACGAATATCACGAATTGCAGCCTAGAGAAGTACAAATTGGCGTATGATCACCCTGTAGCTTGTCATTTGACAAAGGCTAAAACACCATGATAAGATTTTTAAAATTTATAAAATATCGTAAATATGGTAAAGTGAGTCATTGAACAATGCAACAAACCAGACGTCACATTCTCGAGATTCTCAAAGAGAAAAAAGCCGCCACGATTGACGAGATCGTGACCGCGCTCAGCGAACGGATCGGCAAGATCACCGCCGTGACTGTGCGCCACCACCTGGAGATTTTGCGCGGCGATGGGCTGGTCGCGGCGCCTGAGGTGCGCCGTCGCAGCGCGCCAGGCCGCCCGCAGTATGTGTACGCCCTCACCGAGCGCGCCGCCGACTTCTTCCCCAACAATTACCAGGGGTTGGCTTCCGGCTTGCTGGAGCAGATGAAGGACCAGCTTCCGGCCACCCAGGTCAACACGATCCTGGAAGGCGTGGCCGACTCGATGGCGGATGCGGCGCTGGTGCCGGATGGCCCTCTCGATGTGCGGCTGGACCATGCCGTCGCCTATTTGAACAACGTCGGGTACGGGGCCAGTTGGGCGCCGGCGGAGAATGGGAACCGCCTGCTGTGCATCTCGAACTGCCCCTACGAGCAGGTGACGTGCTCCAACGTGGAATTGTGCAGGATGGATGAGAAGCTCATCCAGAAGCTGACCCATGCACAATCCAAGCGCGTTGAATGGCGGCAGGAAGACGACGAAAGCTGCACCTTCTTGATCAGCGACGACTGATCGCGCGTGATGCGCGCCATGAACATTATGCAAAATACGCACGACAGGCTGCCGGGCTTGTCGTGCGCGGTTTGTGGTGCTAATTGGCCCCGTCGACCGGCAGCCACACCGTGAACAGGCTGCCCTGGTTGGCCTGGCTGTCGACCGTGATGCAGCCCTGGTGTCGCTCGACGATCTCGTTGGCGATGGCCAGCCCCATCCCCACCCCCCGGATGCCGCTGTCGCGGGCGCGTTCGCTGCGGTAGAAGCGTTCGAAGATGTGCGGCAAATCGTCCGGGAAGATGCCCAGCCCCGTGTCCTGCACTTGAATCGCGATGAACTCATCGCCCGCGCGGTGTTCCTGCGACAGCACCACCTCGATGTGCCCGCCTTCGGGCGTGTAGAGCACGGCGTTGTCGATCAGGATGCCGATGGCGCGCGCGATCTGTGCCTGATCGACGCGCAGCGGGGGCAGGTCGTGCGCATCGGGCAGCGCCAGCGTGACGTCTTTCTTCTCGGCTTTGGGTGTGTAGCGGATGATGACGTCGGACACCAGCCGGCTGATCTCGGTGTCCTCGAACACGAATTCTTGCAGCCCGGCATCCAGCCGCGAGAGTTCGAGCATGGCCTCCACCAGCCGGTACAGCCGGTCGGTTTCGCGCTCCAACGATTGCAGATGCAGGTCTTGCTGTTCGGACGGGGCCTGCCGCAGCAGGTACTGGCGCATCTTGAGGTTGGTTACGGGCGTGCGCATTTCAATCGCGGCGTCGGCCAGGAACCGGGTCCGGAGCTGCTGGTCGGCGCGGCGGCGGGCGACATCCCGCTGGATGACAACGAATCCGCGCAAGTCCTGGGCGGTGTCGAAGACGGGCGCAATGCTCATCGCGACATGCAGCGTCCGGTCCCCGAGCGTGTAGCGCACGTCGCCCTGCCACGTGTTGCCCAGTTCGACCGCCCGGGCGATGCTCTGCGCCCGCGCGGGATCCTCGGCCTGCGGCGGCCAGGGGATCGCCTGCCCGGTGAGGCTGGCGGCGGACTGCCCGGTGAGTTGTTCGGTGGCCGGATTCATGTACTGCACCACGCCGTCCAGGCTGACCAGGCTGATCGCGGCGCTGGCGTGCTCCAGGATCGTGTGGTACCGGTTGCGCTCGCGTTCCAGCCAGGCGGCGTGCTCCAGCAGGCTGACCGGGGAGTCGGCCAGGCGGGCCAGTTCGGACGAGATATCGTCCGGCGGCGGGCCTTCCAACGACTCGATCTCCTGGGTGATGCGCGTTTCGGTCATGACGCGCAGCTCGAGTTCGGCCCGGTCCAGGTAGAGCCGGACGCGCTTTCGCAGTTCGATCACGTCCGGGGGCGTGGCGATGTAGTCGTCGGCTCCGGCTTCGAAGGCGGTGTGTTTGTACTCGTTGGGGCCCATCAGGATGAACACCGTGCGGGCGAAGCGGGGTTCCTGGGTGAGGTCGGTGATGGTGGTCAGCGTCTGGTTGACCGGGGGGCGCAGCGCCACCAGGCAGACCACCGGCGGCACCAGGTCCGACACCGACAATAAGTCAGCGACGGTGGGCACCCATTGGACGTCTACATCGATCTCGCCAAGCTGGTTGACGACCCACTCCCCAACCGCTGAATCTTTATCCAGGATATAGACTGGCAGCATACTGTCTCCTTCCCGTCATGTCATGCCGGCCCAAATAGCTCCAGCATTCAGTATATGACAAGAATCCCATCCGCACGAACTGCGCATAAACGAAGAGTTGTGGATTCGGACCAAAGTGTTTACATTCGGGGCATGAACACCTTACACACTCGACGCCTACCGGTTTTGCTGCTGGCTGGGGGGATGGCGCTGTGGGCGCTGGTGGCGCTCGGCGTGCTGCTGATGGCGCTGGAGAGCGATGCCCCGGCTCCGGCAGAATCGCCAACCCGTACCCCGCTGCCCACCCTGGCGATCGCGCAGGTGGCCTCGCCGCCCCCGAGCGCCTCGCCGACTGCGCTGTCTGCGCCCGCAGTCACGCTGCCGCCCCCCTCAGCGACGCCTACGCGCACCCCGTCCCCGGTGACGCAGCCGGCGACCGCCGCGCCTGCCGCCGACACGCCCCCCGATCCGGCAGCCTGCACGCCGCCGGACGGCTGGGAACGCTACACCGTTCAGCAGGGCGATACGCTGTTTGCGTTTATGCTCGGCGCGGGCAGCACGGTGACGGTCGACGAGTTGATGGCGGCCAACTGCCTGGACCGGCGTTGGTTGAAGGTCGATGAAGTGCTGTATTTGCCACCCGGGGCTGCCGAGAATGCGCCGCCCTCGGACCCATACGTGCCGCCCTCCGGGCCGGACGGTATGGGGCCGGTCGGGCCGCGCACGCCCAACTGCCCATGCACGATCACGGTGCCGGTCGGCTGGCGGCTGGAGCAGGTCGCCGACGCGATCAACCGGTCGGAGACGGCGTTCACCGGGGCGGATTTCCTGGCGGTGACCGGGCCGGGGGCCAGCGCGCCCTTCGATTTCGTGATGGCGCGCCCGGCGGGGGCGTCGATGGAGGGGTTTATGTTCCCCGGCACGTACACCGTGCAGAACGACACCACCGCCGAAGGGTTCCGAGATATGATGCTCAGCAACTTCGCGACCAACGTCACGCCCCAGATGCGGGCCGATGCCGCTGCACAGGGCGTTAGCTTCTACGAGGCGCTGATCATCGCGTCCATCGTGCAGCGCGAGGTGCGCGGGCCGGAGACGCAGAAGATCGTCGCCAGCGTGTATTACAATCGCTACCGCGACGGCAACCGCCTGGGGACGACGGTCTCGGTGCAGTATGCGTTGGGGCAGCCGGGGGCGTGGTGGCCACGCGTGACCGGCACCGGGCTGAAGGTGGACTCGCCCTACAACACCTACAACCGGGCGGGGCTGCCCCCGACGCCGATTGACAGCCCCGGCCTGAGCGCCATCGTCGCGGCGCTCTATCCTGCGCAGACGACTTATCGCTTCCACACCGCGTCGTGTGACGGCTCCGGCGAAGCGTTTGCCGAAACCTACGAGCAGCACCTGGCTAACGTCAACTGCGAGTGATCGCCGGAGGTTGGATCACAGCGCAACTCACAGCGGGAGTTTCTGGTTCTTGTTGTCGTCTTCCTCCTGGCTGGAGATCAGGATTTGCCCCCACTGCGACGCTTCTTTCTGGAAGGCGATTTCGGATTTTTGCACCAGATTCGGGAAGGATTCCAGGTAGTCTTCCGGCTCCAGGTGTTCCGGGTCGTCGAGTTCCAGCTTCGCTTCGCGCAGGGCCACCCGGGTATCGCTGTAGAGCGCGGCCTGGCGCTCCCACTGGTACAGGGTGCGGAAGGCCGCCACCGCCGCCGCCGACGCCGGGAGCAGCGCCGTGATGAAGGCCAGCGTCGCGCTGTGGGACACGGCAGACCACGCCGACGTGATCCCGGCAATGAACATCAGCACGGCGGAAAAGACCAGCATCAGGTTCGAGTTCTGGCTAAACTCGCGAATGCGGCTCCGGTAGAACCGATCCTGAAACTCGAGCCGCTGCTGCCGGTACAGTTCGGTGCGCAGCCGGGCTTCTTCGGGGCTTAACAGTTCTTGGGGGTTGGGTTGGTCAGTTGTTGGGCTATTCATCGCTCTTTTCCTTCCGTTCCCTCAGCACGTTGAGCACCATGCGGCGCAGGTGGCGGACACGTTTTTGATCATCGGGGATGTTAAAAGGCTTCTGGCGGGCCAGGTAGAGGAAATACAGCGAACGCAGCCCTTCGGCCCGATGGCGGGATTCAAACCACTTCCAGTACGGGTTTTGCTTGGTTTCCAGGAACGACACACTACCGGTCCCTGCGCCGATGAACGTTGTCAGTCCACCCAATATTGTCGGGTAGATGTTCGGCACCTCAAGCTGGTAGAGTAGCACGCCCAGCGCCGCGAACAGCGTGGTCAGGAATGCGCCCAGGATGAAGACCCACTGGTATAGATAGTGTAGATTTTGGTAGTATTTGGCCTGCTGGTCGAGCTGCCAGAAGTCCAGCAGCAGATGCTCTTCGAGGTCGGTCAGATCGGCGCGGAGATCGTCGCTCATCACGTCCTCGGGCGACACGAACAGCGCTTCCGAGACAAAGCCCTCTTGTTTCAGGATGTCGTTGTATTTTGCGCGTGCGTCCTTGTGGGCGCTGCGTTCCTCCTCGCTCTGCGGGTTCTTGTTGTACAGCACGGCCAGATCAAGGCCGGGGGGTGGCCAGTCGCGCGGGAACCGCAGCTTGGGCCGGCGGCGGATGAAAAAATAGTTTTTCCACTTGGGGGGTAGCTCAAATTGTTCGAGTACGTCGGACATAATCTCTCTCCCGGCAGGTTAACGGAACGATTCAACGGTCGCCCAGTCAGCATCCGGTCGGGTGCTGACCAGCGTGACGGCTTCGGCGTGCCACACGTACGGCTGGAACTGGCGCTGCATCTGGCCGACCACGCGGGGGTAGGGGCCGGGCGGCAGGTCGTCGCCGATCAACACCCGCACTCGCGACCGGACGCGCGCCCCCTCCACAGGCCGGATCAACGGGGCCAGCGCCCGGACCAGCGCGCGGTTGGCGTCGTGCAGTTCTTCGTCGGGCTGGAGCGTCCAGGCTGCGACGTACTGCTGGTTGTCGATCACGTCGGCTTCGACCCCCGTGATCTCGAGCTGGAAGGGCAGGTGGGCGCGGGCCCACTGGCGCAGCACAGCCTGCACCTCGTCCAGTTTGGCGGTGCGGAAGGCGACCGCAAACTCGACGCCCGGCGGTGGGTTATCGCTGAGCGTGGCGGTGGTGCGAAGCTGCGTCACCTGGTCGGCCAGGTCAGGCGGCAGCGGGATCAACACCTGGTAGACGGTCTCCAGGGCCGGACGCTCGCCGGCGGGGGACGGAGCCGCTGGTGGGGTGGCGGTTTTCCTGGCGTCGTCCGGCGGGGTGGAGGTTGGCTTGGGTGCTTCCGCTTCTGCCTCCTCTGTTTCCGCCGTCTCCTCCGCTGCCCCTTCTTCCGGCGTGGCGAGGGGTTGTTCGGTGCCGGTCGCGGCCTGGGGCGGCGTGTCGCCGGCGGACGCTTCGTCCAGGTCGTCGTCGAGCGTATCCAGCGCGGCGAGCGCGGCAGCCGTGTCCGCGTCGGGTTCGTCCTCTGGCGCGATGGCGTCGTCCAGCGCGGCGACTTGTTCCTCGTCCGGCGTCTCGGTGGGGGGCGGCGGTTGTGCGCCCGGCGTGGCGTCGCCGGTTTTGTGCTTAGTGTCCTCGTCTTCTTCGTTTTCTGCTTCTGCTTTGTCGCTGTGTTCGTCGATGGCGTCGTCCAGCGCGTCGAGCATGTGCCGCGTGTCCGGATTGGGTTCGTCCTCCGGCTCGATGGCGTCGTCCAATGCGTCGAGGTCAATGGCCGGTAGGTCGTCCGGGTCCGTCCACGCGGACGGATCGTCGAAATCTTCGTAGGTCAGTTCGTCGTCCTGGTCGCCGTTGGGCGGGGGCCTGTCGTCCATGTGTTTTCTCCCGGTCTAGCGCGTGCTAGGGAGTTAAATCTCCGAATGTGATCAATTCGATGCCTTCGGCCTGTACACACTCGCGGGTGGCGGCGTGTGTCAGGTGGTCGATCTCGTCTTCGCGCTGCGTGGTGTAGCTGCTGCCGGCCAGCGCGTCGTCTACATAGCCGGGGTGGCACATCAACTCGGTGACGCTGTCCTCCGGCAGGCTGGTCAGGATCAGCAGCAGATCGCCGAGGATCGCGTGCGGGCCGAAGAAGCGCGACTCAAAACGGGCGGGCCACCAGGGGGCCGGCCCCTCCGCCAGCACCGTGTTCAGCGCGTCCAGCAGGCCGCCCGCATACTCGGCGGCGTGCTCGGGCAGCAGCGCCAGCGCGTCGTCGGGCGATGCGTCCAGGCGGCTCTGGCGCAGCGGCAGCGTGTGCGCGGCGGCCAGGTCGAGCAGCGCGCGCAGCGCCGCCGGGTGCAGGTACGCCGCGTGGTGGTGCGCGTCGAGATGGTCCGGCGTGCGCCCGGTCAGGTTGCCGAAGCGCTCGAACTGGGCGGTGATCTCGGCGCGCAGTTCGTCCGCGTCGAACAGCCGCGCGACGGTCGGCCACTGGCTGATATGGTAAAAGAATCCGTCGGCGTTGACCAGCGTCGGGACGTCTTCCGGCGGTGATACCGGGCGACCCGAGGTCAGCGTGATGTGCAGGCCCACGCCCAGGTGCGGCGCGTCGGCCTTGACCGCTGCCAGCCCCGCCGGGGCGTCGGGATAGTTGATCATGACGGTGGTCGAGGTGACGATCCCTTTGCGGTGCGCGTGGATAATGCCCTGGTTGATGCCCGGCGCGCGGCCCAGGTCATCGGCGTTTACGATAAGCTGCTTCATGGCTTCCTCTGCGTTGTGCTGTGGATAGAACCCGAATCGATCATAATACCCCTTCGACGTTAAGACAATGTCTGGACGCGCGCAGGGTCCACGAACGAGTTGTCAGCAATAGGTGAATATGGTCGCCAAAGCTGGCCCTCACCCCTCCGCCCTGCCGGGCGGCCTCCCCTCTCCCATCGAATGGGCGAGGGGAAAAAGCGTGCGTCGTGACTCCCCCTCGCCTGCTCTGCGGGAGAGGGGCGTTTTTTGCGCCGGCCAGACTCGACGCGACAGGTTATTCGTGGGCCCACGCGTGCAGCGTCGCGCTGTGTTAAGCGTACCACGAAAGCGGATATCTGCGCGATCTGCCCGTGCCGTTTTTTGTTTTGCGTCTTTTGTGTTATATCTGGAGGCCAACACTACCACTTTTTTTCGTCCGCTTGACTATCCGCTTACCTATTCTGCGAGGTGTATTAATGACTGACTCCCTGCGCGCTGCCGTTGACGACATCACAGCGCAAATTCGCAATCTGCATATCGATCTATACGAAACGAGTTGGAAGGCGGCGACTACCGGCTCCTCGGACGCGCTGATGATGGCGGCGGCCACACGCGGGAACTGGATGCGCTTCTGGGCCGATCCCGACCTGTACGAGCAGGTCCGCGCCTGGGATGAGGACGGCGCTGCCGGGGACGATCCCGCCCTGGCGCGCGAAGTGCTGCTGCTGCATCTCAAGTTCGCCGGGGGGCAGCGCGACCCGTCCACCATCGAGGAGATGACCGAGTTGGTGCGCGCGCTGGACGATGCGTATACCAACTTCCGGCCCGAGGTCGAAGGCGAGCGCCTGACCGCGAACGACATTGTCGCGATTTTGCGCACCGAGACCGACTCCGACCGGCGGCAGCTTGCCTGGGAAGCCAGCAAAGCGATCGGGCTGCATGTTGCGTCCCAGATTCAGCGGCTGGCAGTGCTGCGCAACGAGGCTGCGCACACCATGGGCTTCGACAACTTCCACCGCATGAGCCTGACGCTCAACGAACTGGACCCCGACTGGCTGTACGGCATGTTGGACGATCTCGCGGCGCAGACCGAGGAGCCGTTCCGGCAGGTGAAGGGCGAACTGGACGCTGCGCTGAGCGAGCGCTTCGGCGTGCCCGTCGAGGAGTTGATGCCCTGGCACTATGCCGACCCGTTCTTCCAGAAGGCCCCGATGGTTGGCGCGGTGGATTACGACGTGCTGTTCGAAGGTCGCGACCTGACCGAGCTGGCGCTGCGCACCTACGACGGGCTGGGCATGGAGGTGCGTGATATCCTGGAGCGCAGCGACCTGTACGAGCGCGAAGGCAAGGACCAGCACGCGTTCTGCATGCACGTCGACCGCGAAGGCGATGTGCGCGTGTTGTGCAACCTCGAGCCGACGCTGCGCTGGATGGAGACGCTGCTGCACGAGCTGGGCCATGCGGTGTACGACAAATACATCCCGCGTGACCTGCCCTGGATGCTGCGCACCTTCCCGCACCTGCTGACGACCGAGGCGATGGCGCTGCTGATGGGCGCGCTGACGCTCGACCCGGCGTGGCACGCGCAGGTGATGGGCGCGCCGGATGACGACGCCGCGGCACGCGGCACGGCGGGAGCCGAACGCTTCCGGCTGGAAGAACTGATCTTCGCGCGTTGGGTGATGGTGATGGTCAACTTCGAGCGCGCCATGTACGAGGACCCGGCGCGCGATCTCAACACCCTGTGGTGGGACCTGGTGCAGCAGTACCAACTGCTCAACAAGCCGCCGGAGCGCGAAGCGTTTCCCGATTGGGCGACCAAGTACCATGTCGCGCTGGCCCCGGCCTATTACCAGAACTACCTGCTGGGCCGCATGACTGCGCTGCAGTGGCAAGGCTGGCTGGAGCAAGAGGTGGGTGGTATCGTCGGGCGCGAAGACGCGGGCGCGTTCTTCCGCGAACAGATTTTCGCGCTGGGGAACACCATGCATTGGAATGATGCGCTGGAGCACGCCACCGGGGAACCGCTCAACCCGGATTACTTCGTGGCCCGGTTCACCTAGCGATGCAGCACGTTTACGTCAGCTATTCCCCCGGCAAGTACACGCTGGCGCACCAGGTCGTCGACGATCTGCAGGCGGTGGGCTATACCGTGTTCGTGGACGCCGTCGCGGAGCCGGGGACGCTGGGCTGGGCCGCCGAAACTCGCCGCGCGATCCGCGCCAGCGGGGCGGTGGTGATGATCCTGGCCGACCGGCACACCGGCCTGCGCCACGAGGGGGTGCTGGCCCATCGCCGCGACAGGCCGGTGATCGTACTGCGCGACGGGGTGGCGCTGCCCCGCTACCTGCACGACGCGACCGTGATCGACTGCCCCGACACGCTGCCCTATGCGACGCTGCTGGCGCGACTGTTGGCGGCGCTGCCCGACCCGGTGGCGCTGCTGGCTGCCCCGTCGATCCCGGCCCCGCGCCCAATCCCGCCGCCGCTGACCCGCGACTCGCGCCGCGAACGGTTCTGGCGCTGGCTGCGCTGGTGGGGGGTGGTGATGGCGCTGCTGCTGGGGTGTGTGGGGCTGGGGATCGTCGTGGGGCTGATTCCGATGTAAGATCAAGATAGATATTGGCACATAAACGACTCGGAAAAGGTGTATGGACCGAACAGTACCCAAAACAGGCAGTGAAGAGATCGAACTGTACATTCGCACCTACTACTCGCTGCTGCGCTCCAGCCACGCGGTGCAGCTCGATGCGCTGGTCGAGGCACACCTGACGATGAACTCGACGCTGCACGTCCACGCGCGGCAGCCCGCGCCGGATGCGTCGGCGTTGTTCTACTCGTTGATGCGCCTGCCGCCCTGCATGGCGAGCGTGAGCCTGGTGGTGATGGGCCAGACGGAAAAAGTGTTCCACCAGCACGGCTATTCCGAGGTGGAGTCCTGGCCGCCGGTCGCGGCGCGCGCCCGGCGGCGGCGCATGGCCTACGACGGCGAGCATACCCTGGCGGTGTACATCGCCAGCCGTTCCGACATCGACGATATGATCCCGATGCTGGTTGCGTACCAGATCGAGTGGAACAAGCTGCACACGATCCTGCAATCGGTGAGCGTGCAGGCCAGCATGGCCGCCTACAGCGCCGACTCGACCCTGTCGCGCACCTCGGACCTGGCGCGGACGATGGGCATCACGCCCGACGACCTGAGCCGCCTGCAGGACGCCTGGGGCAGCGACATGATCCCGACCTTGCAGCAGATCGCCGCCGCCCCCAAGCGCTTTTCGGTGCAACTGCTGGCCGGGACGTACATCAACTACCAGCGCGCCACGTCGGACTGGTGGCGCAACGTGCGGCACAGCGTGCGCCCGGTCCGCGTCGAGGAGCGCCCGGTGTATTTCGTCTCCAGCAACGTGCACGCTATCCCCAACCTGCTCAGCGGCTTCGCGCTGCACGAGGAAGATCGCATCTTCGAGTTCATCAAGCAGGCCGGCGACCCGGGGCTGACGGCGGAGTATGACTACATGCGCGTGCGCGACGAACTGAACAACAAAAACAACTTCCTGTACTACGCGCTGCGCCACTACGCCAACGTGCCGGAGGTCAACGAACGGCGGCGGGCGGCGGAGCAGGAGGTCGGTGTGACGCGCGTGCCCAGCCGGCACGGCTTCGACATTGAGGCGCAGGTCGTCGAACTCAACAAGCTCGACCCGGCGCGCATGGACTCGCGGCTGCTGTGTTGCAGCGAGGAGGAAATGCAGCGCCTGCGCGACAGCGACGCGTTGATCGTCAACATCGACTATCCGCTGGGCATGGCCGCCTATCACGTCATGGCCAAGATCAGCCAGTATGTGACGCAGATGCAGGGCATTTACATCATCGGCAAGGCGGCGACGCTCAACGCGCGCATCGGTGACGTGATGATCGCCAACGTCAACTACGACGAACACAGCCAGAATTCGTACCTGTTCGGCAACTGTTTCAGCGCCTCCGACCTGATCCCGTACCTGACGCTGAGCAGCGTGCTCGACAACCAGAAGGTCGTCACCGTGCGCGGGACGTTCCTGCAAAATGCGCGCTATATGGATGTCTTCTACCGTGAGGGCTATTCGATTGTGGAGATGGAGGCCGGGCCGTATCTCTCGGCGGCGTATGAGATGGTGCGCGCCCAGCGGCACCCGGTCGACGAGATCGTGAACCTGTACATCGCGCCGTTCGATATCGGCCTGCTGTACTACGCCAGCGACACGCCGATGAGCAAGGGGCGCAACCTGGGGGCGGGGCGCTTGAGCTACATCGGGGCCGAGCCGACTTACGCGACTGCTATCGCCACGCTGCGGCGCATCTTCCGCGTGGAGCTGGAACGGCTGGGGCGCAGGCGTGCATCACAGGCGACCACACAAGACCACATTGCAGTACAAGGAGAGGGCGATGGAAGTTTACACCGCGATCAGGACTAACCGTTCGGTCCGCCAGTTCACCGGCGACCCGCTCAGCCAGGCCGATATCGAGCACATTGTCAACGCCGGGCGGTTGTCGGGTTCGGCCAAGAACACGCAGCCCTGGACATTTGTCGTAGTCACCGCACGCGACACGCTGCGGGCGCTGAGCGAGTGCGGCCCCTGGTGCGGGCACCTGGCCGGGGCGGCCTGTGGCGTGGTGATGGTGGTGGACGACCTGCACGATCCGCCCACGCTGACCAAGCCCTTCGACCTGGGGCGCGCCAGCCAGAACATGATCCTGGCGGCGTGGGCGCGGGGCATCGTCTCGTGCATGGCGACCATCTACGCGCCGGAGAAAGCGCGCGCCGCGCTGAACATCCCGGCGGACAAGGCCGTGCCCTGGGCGATATCGTTCGGCTACCCGCACCCCGACGCCGATCCGCGCCAGCGCCCCCCGCGCCGCGCCGGTCGTCGCGACCTGGACGAGGTGGTGCGTTGGGAGGCGTGGTAGGGTGGTTTAGCCGCCGAGCGTGCTGCCGATGATATCCGGCGCACCGTTGACAAAGTCCCCGGCATCGACCGCCTGTCGTCCGGCTAGTTGAAGCTGCTCCGGGGCATAGGCCCAACGCCCGGTGCCGACGACGAACGGCATGGGCGTGCCGAGGTCCGTGTCGCGCATATCGGCGACCTTGCCCGGTTCCAGGTCCAGGTCGATGTTGGCCGGATGGCCGCTGATGATCTTCAGGCGCTGGCCGTCCCAGGTGGTGTAGGTGCCCGGCCAGGGCGTAAAGGCGCGCACGTGCCGGTCGATCTGGATCGCGCTCTGCGTCCAGTCGATCTCCCCGTCAGGCTTTTTCAGCATCGGCGCATAGGTGATCAGCGCCTCGTCTTCGGGCTGGGGGTGCGGCTGGATGCTGCCGCTCAACAGCCAGCGCAGCGTGAGGATCAGCAGGTTGGCGCCCATCACCGCCAGCTTGTCGTGCAAGCTTTGGCCGGTTTCGGTCGGGCTGATCGGGATCGAATCCTGGAGCAGGATCGGCCCGGTGTCCATCCCGGCATCTATTTCCATCGTCGTGATGCCGGTGTAGATGTCCCCGGCGCGGATCGCGGCCTGGATCGGGGCGGCCCCGCGCCAGCGCGGCAGCAGCGAGGCGTGCACGTTGATCGGCGCGGTGCGTGGGATGTCCAGCACTTTCTGCTTGAGGATCTGCCCAAAGGCGACCACGACGATAAAGTCCGGTTCCCAGGCCTGCAACTGCGCGAAGGCCGGCGACTGGTGGGTGTGTTTGGGTTGGATGACCGGCAGGTTGTGCTCCAGCGCGACTTGCTTCACCGGCGACATGCGCATCTGCTGCCCGCGCCCGGCGGGGCGGTCGGGTTGGGTCACGACGCCGACCACGTCGAAATCATCGGTGTTGGTCAGGGCTTGCAGGGACGGCGTGGCAAAATCAGGCGTCCCCATGAACACAATGCGGCTTGGCGAATCTGGCATACGTCCTCCCCCGTGCTGCGAAAAAAAAATTCCCTCTGGTCAGTTTTGCCCAGTTGTGATAAAATCCTTAACGATGTGGTGGCTGTGGTGTAGGGGTTAACACGTCTGACTGTGGATCAGAAGAACGAGGGTTCAAATCCCTCCAGCCACCCCACACCGACCGGTGCGCGCGGCGCGCCGGTTTTTTTGATTCGGCACGCCATACACCGTCGGTGGTTCTCAGTCCTTCGCAAACAGCCCCTTCCACAGCCGCACGCGCACCGCCTGGAGCGCCAGCCGCAGCCGTAAGCCCAATGTGCGCGGGGGCTGCCGGACGGGGACCGGACGCTTGGGCGTCTTGCCGGCCACCCGTAATTTTTGAATCCGTCTGGCCTCCACGCTTTTGAGCAGGGTGTCGAGCGCGACCTCGTCCTGCTCGCTGGGGCGTTCCAGCCCGAAGGCTTCCCAAATGCTGATCTCGCCGGTGTCGGTTTTGGGCGTCTGTGGTGGCAGCCCGGGCTTGGTGGGCTGCGTGTCGTCCTCCAGTTCGCTGATGGGCGGCGATTCCGGCGGGGGGACGGGCCTCTGCGGCGTGGAGGGCGTTGGTTCTGGTTCTGCCGTCGGGGCCGGTGTGGGCCGGGCGGGTGGCGGTGTTTCGTCGCCGGTGACGGGTGTGTCGTCCGGTGCGTCTGGTTCGCGCGGTGATTCGACGGCGGGCGTCGTGTCGTCCTGCGGCGGGACGGTCGGCGTGCCGTGCGCCGGCGTGACGCGCATGTGTGCCGGAATCCGCGATTGGTCGGCGGGCGTGGGGGCCGGGGGGGCAGTGTCCTGTGGCGCGGCCTCGCCCTTGCCCGGTTGGGCCTGCTGTTCGGCGATGGCGTCATCCAGCCCGGGCGGGCGTTTGGGCTGGGTGTCGGCGGTGTGGCTGTAATCCGGCTCGTCGCTGGCCTGGAGTTGGGATGTCAGTTCGGCGACGAACGACGGCTCCGAGTCGGGTGGGATGGCCGGTTCGTTGGGGTCGGCTGCCGCCGGGGGCGGTTCTGCTGGGCTGGGGGCGGCGGGTTCGGGCGCGGATTCAGGTGCGGGCGGTGTGGGGTGGCGGCGCTGGTAGTTGGCCCGCTCTTCGGCGTCCAGCCGTTCGTGGATGCCGACTTTGGCGCGGGCGTCGGCGTCCATCCGCACGCCCAGGGCATCGATCTCGCGGCGCAGCGCCTTCAGGCTTTTGCTCATCATCTCGTAGCGGCGGCGTTTGCCCCCGAACAGTTCGCGCAGTTGCCCCAACAGCCCTTTGGGCTGGTAGGCGATCGTCCAGTGAATGCTGGTGCCGTCCGGGCTGGCTTGCAGCCGGATGCGGCCCCGGAAATCGCGATACGGGCCTTCGACGTGGGTGTATTCGTAGCCACGCCCTTCGACCCAGGCGGTGATCTGCTCGATGACGTCTTTCCGGTTGGGGATGGTGCAGCGGCGGCGCGTACCGACGCCGATTTTGTCCGGCGTCAGCAGCGACACGCTGGTGTATTCGGCGTGCCATCTGGCCAATGCGTTTGGATCGGACAGAATTTGCCAGACGGCGTCTGGCGGGGCATCCACTAAAACACGCCGGTCGATGAGTGTCACAACTTGCCTTCCCGTTCTATTACCACTAAACTGCTCCCCATTTTAACCAAATACTGGCGGGACTCAAATTTGTGCATACGCCTGGCGCAGCAGCACGCCCAGCGCCACGCTCAGCACGATGCCGATCCCCATCTCCAGCAGGCCGCGTCGTTGGTTCCAGAGCGGGCGGTCTTCGCGGTAGGCGATCACCAGGCGCGGCAGCGCGCACAGCGGCGCGACGAACCACAAGCCGGCAGCGGCCAGCGCCAGCATGGCGAGGTGCTCGGCATAGATGATCACGCGCCAGCGTTTCATGTAGGGCATCATGTCCAGCCAGTTGGCCCACCATGTTACGTCATAGGCGCGCGTAACGACCACGACCGCCATCCCGGTCCACATCAGCGCAACTTCGGTCGCGCCCGGCCCGGGGGACAGACTGCCGCTGATCCACACCTGGAAGCCGATGATCGTCAGGTAGTGCAGCACCTGGTCGGTCATATAGGGGATGAAAGCATGAATTTTGATGCGCGGGCCGAGGTAAATCTTCAGGAAGTCCTGGATGGTGTGCAGGCTAATCAGCACCAATAGCGGCAGCCACACGTCGTCCAGGTAGCGCGCCAGCGCCAGCAGCGACATAAAGCCGACCACCGCGCCATGCAGCAGCAGCCCGTCCCAGCCTTTGCCCTTGCGCACCACCAGCCAGCTCGATTGCAAGGGGTAGTCGGCCAGCATATGAGCAAACATCAGGTGAGGAATTAACAAACCTGTCTCCCACTGTCAGTCTGTGCTAAACTAGACGCATTGTACCAGGGAGCCGATATGGGCGCTAGCACCCGAAGCAGGAGCCGATGTTTAGCCCGACCGTTGTCTTCGCGTTTATTTTGGCTACGCTGTATGGGGCCGTCTTCCATCTGGTGAGTGGGGGGGATGCGCGCCGGTTGGCGCTGTTTCTGCTCGCGGCCTGGTTGGGTTTTGGACTGGGGCACGGGTTTGGCGATATTATCGGTATGTCGATCTTGAGCATTGGGCCGCTGCACGTGCTGTCGGCCACGATTGGCGCATGGCTGGCCCTGGTGGTGGCGCGTCTGCTCACCCGCCAGCCGCAGCGCCGCGATCCGCACGTCAGATAGGCTTTGGCACCAACACGGAGGGGATATGACGGAGCAATCGGACACTTCTAAAGCAGCATCCACAGACGAACAGGCCGCACAGACCGAACAAGCCAAACCGTCTGATCAGTCCGCCGCGCCCGACACCAAAAAAGACGAACAGTCCACCTCGGACGCGCAGGCCGAACACTCCGATCAGGACGACGCCCAGGACGAGAACGGCGGGCGGAGCTGGTATTTCTGGCCGATGGTCGGGCTGGTTGTGATGGTGGCGGTGTTTGTGGTGGGGTTGGTGGGCGCGCTGCTGATCGCCATCTTCGCGGACGCCGACAACGCCGCCGCGTGGGTCGGCATGATCCGTGACCTGTTCATCATCATCCTGGCGATGGAGGGGATGCTGATGGGCATCGCGTTGATCGTGTTGGTGTTGCAGCTTGCCGCGCTGGTCAACCTGCTGCAGAACGAGATTCAGCCGATTGTCGACAACCTGAACGAGACATCCTCGACGGTGCGCGGCACGGCGCAGTTCATGAACGAGAACGTGGTCGAGCCGGTCATGAAGTGGGGATCGCTGACGGCGGCGCTGGGCGGGGCGGCGCGCGAGTTGTTCGGCCTCCGCCGCGCGCTGCGCAATGCGCGTAAGTCTGGCGATATTGACGGACCGTCCAAGGAGTAGGGAAGGGGAAGCCATGGCACAGGGCAACGATCCACGCGACACGGGCGAGCTGTCCGGCTTTATCACCGGGCTGATCATGGGCTTTCTGGCCAGCGTGCCGATTGCGGCCTGGCTGTCGCCGCGCAGCGGGGAAGAAGCCCGGCGCAGCATTCACCAGCGCGGGGTGCTGATCCGTCGCAAGGCCGAGGAAACCGTCCGCAAGCCGCTGGCACAGGTCGAACGGCTGCGCGGCGAATCGCTCGACGATGCTATCGCCGAGGGGAAAGCGATTGCCGCCCGCAAGCGCGAATAGCTGAATTGCTGTCTACTACCGATTGCACGTCTTGAGCAGTATCCTCGAACACAACACAATAGGGGCGCGGGTAACCCGTCGCCCCTTTTTGCGTGTGGGCTGGTATGGCGGCTGCGTTATCCGCGCGTGGCTTCGGCCACCGCGTAGGCATCGGGCAGCAGTTCCAGCACATCTCCGGCGACGACGCTGGCCGCCGTGTCGAGCAGTTCCGTCGCGCGGATTCCGGCCAGCCCGTGCAGCCAGCCCCCGGCGACCGCCGCGTGATAGGGCGCGAGGCCCTGCGCCAGCAGCCCGGTGATCGCGCCGGCCAGCACGTCGCCGGTTCCGGCGCTGGCCAGCGCGCTCGACGCGAAGGGCAGCACCGTCGTCAGCCCGTCCGAGGCCGCGATCACGGTGAAGGCCCCCTTGAGCACCAGCGTACAGTCCCAGGCGGCGGCTTTTTCCTGTGCCAGCGCGACCCGGTTGGCCTGCACCTCGCCGGCGTCCAGCCCGGTCAGGCGCGCCAGTTCGCCAGGGTGCGGCGTCAGGATCGCGCCGCGCGGGATGAGCGTCGTCCAGTCGTCCATCCCGGCCATCAGATTCAGCGCGTCGGCGTCGATCACCAGCGGCGGCAGGTCGGGCGGCGTGTTGGATGGGGCCTGGTTGGCCGGCATATCCTGCACGAACCCGATCGCGCGTGAATGGCGGATCTCTTCCTGCGGCTGGAGTAGTTCGCGGATGAACTCGGCGGTGACGTCTTCGCGCCCGAAGCCGGGGCCGAGCAGCAAAGCGTCATAGTCCGTTATTTCCTTGCGCAGCACGCGCACCGCGCCTTCGTTCAGCACGCCCATGTCGTGCGGCAGCAGCAGCCAGGTCGCCTCGGGCAGCATCCCGGCCAGGATGGGGACGATGATCTGCGGGGCAGCGCCGGTGACCAGACCGGCCCCCACGCGGTACGCGGCAGCCGCCGCCAGGTAGGCTGCGCCGGTGTAGTTCAGGCTGCCCGCCACGATCATCGCCTTGCCGAAGGTGCCTTTGTGGCTGTCGCGGGGACGTTCCGGCAGCAGGCGGCTCGTGATGCTGGCGTCGGCCAGCACGCGCGGAATTTCGTCCAGTTCGGGCAGCGCCGGCAGCCCGATATCGCCGATGTGCAGCCGCCCGGTGACGCTCGCGCCGGGGAAGGTCAGCAGGCCCGGCTTGGCGGCGGCAAACGTGACGGTGTCGTCCGCCGGGATGGTGTTGTCGTCGACCGCGCCGGTGTCGCAGTCCAGGCCGGACGGGCAGTCCACCGCGACGACGACCGGGGGCGAGTGCACCGCGCTCACGGTGGGGTCTGCCGGGGTGGTGTAAGGCAGGATGGGCTGGATCGCGCGGCGAGTTGCCAGCGCTTCGTTGGCAGTGGCCAGCAGATCGGCGGCGGCCCCCTTGACCGGCAGGTGCAGGCTGGTGCCGAACACGGCATCAACCACCACGTCCGCGTGCTGAAGCCACTCGTGCAGGGTGCCGGTGCTGTCATCGTCCAGCGTGGCGATGGTGACGCCTGCCTCTGTGGCGGCGGCGAATTCCTCGTCATCGTCGCTGCGCGGCTTGAGCATAAACGCGCCCACCGCCGCCTCGGCGATCTCCTCGGCCAGCAGCCGCCCGGCCACCAGCCCATCGCCGCCGTTGTTGCCCGGCCCAACCAGGATCACGATCTGTGGTTCGCGGATGTCCAGCAGGTGGTGTTTCACCTGCTCGGCGACGGCACGTCCGGCCAGCGCCATCATCGCGGCGTAGCTGTGCCCGGCGTCGTCGGACGCCTGCTCGATGGCGCGCATTTCGTCTACGGTAACAATTTTGGGCATGGAAAAACTCCTCTCCGGGGATGGTTTACACAACTGGAGCAGCCCCGCCAGATACTCGTGAATTGCGGTGCGTGTGGCAACTTTCAGTAGTCCAGGTCCACGAAATAGGCCGATGACGCGCGGTCCAGCAGTTCCTTGGACATCATCGGCGGCTTGTTGAGATAGCGCGAGATGTCGATGATCTGGTCGATGATGTCGCGCGGGTGGACGGCGCGCAGGTTGCGGTCGTGCTTCAAATACCACTCCTGCAGCAGGTAGGCCAGCCCTTTCTCGTCGTAGGGCACGCGCCGCGCTTCGCACACGCTCTTGAAGATCTCGCGGAACTGGTCGTAGTCCGGGTCGCCGACCTCGATCTTGTGCGGAATGCGGCGCAGGAACGCCTCATCCACCAGATCGGCAGGCGGCATGTTGGTGCTGAACACGATCAGCACGTTGAACGGTATCTCGATCTTGCGCCCGGTCGAGAGCGTCAAGAAATCGACCCGGCTTTCCAGCGGGACGATCCAGCGGTTGAGCAGATCACGCGGGCGGACCTGCTGGCGGCCAAAGTCGTCGATCAGAAACATGCCGCCGTTGGCTTTCATCTGGAACGGCGCTTCGTAATATTTGTTGGCCGGGTCATAGACCAGATCGAGCGTTTCCAGCGTCAGCTCGCCGCCGACCATGATCACCGGGCGGCGGATGCGCAGCCAACGCGGATCGCGGCGCTCGCCGGTTTGGGTCGAGCGGGCCTGGTTGCTGGTGTCGTCGATGGGTTCGTGGTTGATGTTGTCGAAGACGCGGATCACCTGCCCATCCACATCGACGGCATACGGGATATACATCGGGCTGCCGAGGATCATGCGGCCTACCGCCTGGGCGATGGTGGTCTTCCCGTTGCCGGGCGGGCCATACATGAAGATCGCCTTGCCGGAGTTCACCGCCGGGCCGACACGCCCGAACATCTCGTTATTGATCGTCAGGCCGCGCAGCGCCTTTTGCAGCGTCTCTTGGTGGACGGTCAGCCGCACGCGCGACTGGGCGCGCATGGCGTCCACGTACTGCGCCAGCGTGACCGGGCACGGCCCGGCGTACTGCGAGCGGGCCAGCGCTTCGTGGGCTTTTTCGGTGCCCTTCAGCGTGATGACATATTCGTAGGCTCCGGCCCCCAGGCCGCCGCCACCCCGCACTTCGACGAACTTTTCGCGCTTGAGACCTTCTAACACCAGGTCGATCACGCCGGTGAAGGGCAGGTGAATGTGCGCGGCGATTTCGTTGCCGGACATATAGCCGCCGAAATACAGAATCTTGATGACCAGGTCTTGCAGGATGCCGAGATTCAGCCCGGTATCTTGCACCGAGCGAACGGGCGGCGGCGTCCAGGACTGGGCGCGAACCTGGCCGGTGCGTTTTTTTTGTGATTGTGGTCTACCCATGTTGATACTCCCCCAAAACAGCGCCGACTTGGCGCATTTCGTCTTCCGTATTATAGCAGTGTGTGGAGATTCGCAAGTGGGGCATTCCCGCCGCGTCCAGGTGCTTGGTGACGGTGATGCGGTTGGCCTTCAAACGCTCCAGCAGGGCGGTCGCGTGGGTGTCGGCGGCGGGGATATCGTCCGTGTCACCGATGCGGAAGGTGACGATCGGGCCGTGGTGGGCCGGGTCGGGCGGCGTGATGACGGTGTAGCCGCGCGCCGACAGGTCCTCGATGGCGACCTGCGAAAGGTGCTGCGTCCAGGCGTCGATGTGTGGGATGCCCAACTCGCGCAGGAAGGCGATGCTGGCCAGCAGCCCGAACATGCCCGCCACGTTGGGCGTGCCCATCATGAAGCGCAGCGCCCCCTCGCGCGGGGTCAGATCGTAATCCAGCCAGTACTCCCAGCCGTCGGTTGCATTCGGGCCGATGGTGCCGGGCGTCATCTGCTCGCACACGTCCGCGCGCACGTACAGGAAGCCCTGGCCCGGCGGCCCCATCAGCGACTTCTGGCCGCCCGCCGCCAGGATGTCGATGGGCATGGCCTGCACGTCGATGGGGATGTGCCCGGCGGCCTGGATCGCGTCGACCGCGAACAGGATGTCGCGTTCGCGGCAGAACGCGCCCAGCGCGGCCAGGTCGGCGCGGTGCCCGGAGAGGAACTGGATCGCGCTGGCGGCGATCAGGCGCGTGCGGTCATCGACCAGCGGCTCGAACGCGGCCACCGACGCGCCGCCCTGGTCGGCGGGGGCCAGCCGGCATTCCACGCCGAAGCGCTCCAGCGCCATCCAGGGGTAGGCGTTGGAGGGGAACTCGACATCGGCCAGCACGATGTTATCGCCCGGCTGCCAGTCGATGGCCTGGGCGACGGCGTTGATCGCCGCCGACGTACTCTGTACGCCAGCTACGTCGCGCGGGTGGAGCGCGTTGATGTGCGCGGCGATCTCGCGCGAGAAGCGCGCGAAAATGTTATCGTCGCTGGGGTCGGTGAAGAAAGCCCCCGGGGCAGTGGTCAGCCCGTGTGCGACGGCGTCCATCGCGTCGCGGGCGGGCAGGGGGATCGGCGCAATGCTGGCGTGGTTGAGATAGGTTGTGTGTTCTGAGATGGGAAATGCCCGGCGAACCTGGGCGAGATCGTAAGCTGGGATCAACTCCATACTTCCTTTCAAATCGGATCGTTTCTTTCAATCCAGTATAGCTTACGTTAAAGCAACTTTACAGAGGTGATATCAGATTTTTTCATCTAATTTTAATGTCCGTAGGGCTTGCGTGGGTTGCGAGGTGAGAATGCGAGTGGTAAACTAAGGGCGGTGTTGAGTTTTACAACTTTTTTACACTCATTTGTCGCCTGAGGGAGCGTTGATGATCGACCGTATCCAATGGCTGGGGCATGGCAGCTTCCGGATTCAGGGTCCGCCCCTTATCTACATCAACCCCTGGCGTATCGCCCGCAGCGCCTTTCATGCCGATGTGATCCTCATTACGAACGACCAATACGATCATTGCTCACCCGCCGATGTCGCTAAGCTGCGCGGCCCCGATACGTTAGTAGTCGCCAATGCGGCGGCGGCGGCCGTGTTGGGCGATGATATCACCGTGCTGCGCCCCTGGCAAAGCCTCAACGTGGGCGATGCACGCCTCACCTCTGTACCGGCCTATACTTTTACCGACCACCATCCCGTGTCCAAAGGCGGGTTGGGTTATATTATTTCTTTGGGCTACTACGATATTTACTATGCCGGCATCACGGACCGCGTGCCAGAACTGGAAAACATCCGCGCCGACGTGGCGATCTTGCCACTCGCCGCCGGGGGCCTGGAGCGCACGGTTGATCTGGTCAAACAGATGCAGCCGGCCTGGGTTGTTCCCAGCCATTGGGGCACCCTGGGGGGCACGCATCACGATGTGCGCGCGCTGGCGCGGGCGCTGGATGAGGATACCAACGTTGTAATGCCCGAACAAGTGCGTTAGAGAGTTCTTGCATCACCTTTTGAATAGATTTTGGTAGTGAAAGAGATTTTTTTCCAAGATATTTTGTAGTACCTCCGCCGTGCGGCGTGAGGACTTGGTCAACAACTAGAGCGTGACTTTGAGCACCTCACCAGGCCAAGATACTTGTTGCATACTTAGAGTCCCCATTTGTTAATATACTTAAACGGGCGGCCCAGGCGGTGATCGATGGGCCGCTCTCCTTTTTGGGTGGCAAAGCCCTCCGGAACGCCAACCCCATGCACTCCGCCCGGCGCTAGTCGACCGGCAGCAACGTGATCAGGCGCAGCCCGCGCGCATCGCGCACCGACTCCGCTGCCCAACCGGTGATCCGGTCGCCGGTGCGTACCTGCCACCAGCGGTACTCCCCGACCAGGCGCGGCCCGCCAACGATGGTCAGCCGCGTGCCGTTGGGCATACTAAAGATCAGTTCGCCTTCCGGCGCGGTGCGCAGCCGCAGCCCTTCGCCGGACAGGGTGTTGACCCGTGCGCGGTCGCCGAGTTCGAACAGCGGCCCCCACTGCGGCGCGCAGATCGGGCCGAGCAGCGGCGTCAGGTCGTGCTGGACGCTGCCGGCGTCGCGCAGATACGGCGTGCCGGTGCTGGCGTCGGGCGGCTCGTAGACGACCAGCAGCGTTTGCTGCCCGGCGCTGTCCCACAGGAATTCGACACGCCCGGTGTTCGTCAGGCTGGCGGCAGCGGACACCGGCGCGGTCTGGCCCGGTGGGATGGTGTACAGCAGGCGCGCACCGGGGGCCTGCCCGCTGCCGTCCGCGTTGGCCGGGCCGGCGACGAAGCTCACGGTGCCGTCAACGAACTGGCGGGCATCCTGTGGCCGCAGCCCGTCCTCCGGCGCGACGAACGCCTGCAAAATGCCGAGCGTGTCCGGCTCGACGCGCAGCACGCGCCCCGCGCCGCTGGTGATGATCGCGGTGCCGTTGTCCGACCAGCGCGCGGTGCTGTAGGCGTCCGGCGGCAGCGTGGCGGCGTTCCACAGCGGCGTGATCGTCCAACTGGCGATGTTGGCCCGGCTGTAGGCGCGCCCTGCGGCCAGATCGTGCCCGACCAGCAGTTCGGTCACGTTGGGGGCCGGGTGCCAGTCGATTGGCCCGGTGAAGACGCGCACAGTGTCGGCGTTGGTGCCGTCCGCGTAGACGCTGGAAGCGAGTGTGAAGGTTTGCCCGTTCCAGTTGCGCAGCACCAGCCCGTCGACCGGATGCGGGCCGCCGGGGCCGTCTTGTGCGCCGGGCGTGCGCAGCGTGTAGGCCAGCCAGTCGCCGGACGGATTCCAGGCGACGGACGTCGCCCGGGGCGGCGTGCCGCCGGCGTTGGTGGGCAGCACGACCTGCACCCCGTCGTTGAACAGCGCGCCGGCGGCGGTGATGTAGGTCAGCGTGCCGTCGGGCGCGATGTCGAAGGCGGTAATATCGACGCTGTTGAAGGTCAACTGCTCCGGGAAATTCAGCCCGTATTGCAGCCGCCAGATTTGCAGCGGGCCGTTCTGGTCGGAAAGGTAATACACGCTGGCGGGCAGTGCCTCGATGCCGGGCACCGGTTCCGGATCGCTGCCGGTCCCCATGATCGGATTACCGCTGCCGTCGTCGAGCGCGGCGATGGTCGGCGGGCCACTGGGCGTGCGCGTCGGCGGCGGTGTGCGAGAGGGGGGCAGGGGCGTGGCGCTGGCGGCCAGCGTGGGCGCGGCGGTCGCGGATGGAACTGGCACCGTCGGCGTTTGCGGGGTGGCGGTCGGCGGCGGCGGGATGGTCCCGGCCAGGGTCGCTGTCACCACCTGCCGCGTGACGGTGGCCTGCGACGTCGCCGTGACGACGCGCTCTTCGCGCTGGGTGAGCGTGCAGCCGGTCAGGCTCAGCGCCAGCAGCACGCCGCCGATCTGTACCTTCCGCATCCATCGCAACCGAAACATAATCTCATCCTGTAATGCTGTACCTGTACAATTCCCAGTATACCGGGCGGCGGGCGACAAACAAAAACCGCCCCGGCGGATCATCGATCCCCCCAGGGCGGCGGGTGGTCAGCTTGGGCGTGGGCTAGGCGGCGCTGTCGAAGGTGCCGTCTTCGCCCCATTCCAGCACTTTGTCATCTTCCAGGATGATCTTGGGGCGTCCAGTGTTGTTGATCGCGTCGACATCGACCACGACCTTCTTGATGTCCTGGTGCGAGGGCACTTCGAACATCACATCCAGCAGCGCCGTTTCGATGGTGCTGCGCAGCCCGCGTGCGCCGGTTTCGCGCTCGGACGCTTTGTCGGCGGCGGCGTTGAGCGCCTCGTCGGTGAACTCCAACTCCACGCCGTCCAGCGCGAACATGCGCTCGAACTGCTTGACGACCGCGTTTTTCGGCTCGGTCAGGATGCGCACCAGCGCTTCGCGGTCCAGCGGATCGACGATGGTGATCACCGGCAGCCGCCCGACCAGCTCCGGCAGCAAGCCGTAGTGGACCATATCTTCCGGCGCGACCTGGTGCATCAGCGCGCTTTCGGTGACGCCGGTCAGCGTCCCGGCTTTGTCGAAGCCCAGCGCGCCTTTGACGCCCACACGCTCGGCGATGATCTCGTGCAGATTGTCGAACGTCCCGCCGCAGATAAACAGGATACCGCGCGTGTCGATCTGGATGAATTCCTGGTGGGGGTGTTTGCGCCCGCCCTGGGGCGGCACGTTGGCTACCGTGCCTTCGATGATCTTGAGCAGGGCCTGTTGGACCCCTTCGCCGCTGACGTCGCGCGTGATCGACGGGTTGTCGCCCGACTTGCGGGTGATCTTGTCGATCTCGTCGATGTAGACAATGCCTTTTTCCGCGCGCTTGATGTCGAAATCTGCCGCCTGGATCAGGCGCAGCAGGATGTTTTCGACATCCTCGCCAACATACCCCGCCTCGGTGAGCGAGGTGGCATCGGCGATGCAGAACGGCACATCGAGCATCCGCGCCAGGGTTTGGGCCAGCAGCGTTTTCCCGCTGCCGGTCGGCCCCAGCAGCAGCACGTTGCTTTTGTCCAGCTCGACATCGTCAATTGTCCCGCCGGCGTTCACGCGCTTGTAGTGATTGTAGACCGCGACCGACAGCACACGCTTGGCGAGGTCCTGCCCGATCACGTAATGGTTCAGTTCGTCCAGAATTTCGCGCGGGGGCGGGACGCGTTCGATGGTAAATTCGGCGTCCTGTGCCTGGGACTGGGTGTCGTCCAGGACCTGCTGGCACACGTAGACGCATTCATCACAGATGAACACGCCATCCGGGCCGGAGATCAACTGGTTAACCTCGTCGGCAGTACGCCGGCAGAATGAGCAGCGTTGGGGACCCATCAGGTGAGTCACTTTGATTTTTCCTTCTTATCACTCTGGTCTGTCTTTGTGTCGTCGTTTTTGTCTTTGTCCGGCGGATTGAGTACATCGTCGATCAGCCCATACTCAACGGCTTTCTCGGCGGTCATGTACCTGTCGCGATCGGTGTCTTCTTCGATGCGGTCGAGGGGCTGCCCGGTCCGTTCGGCCAGAATCTTATTCAACAAGTCGCGCTGGCGCAAGATCTCGCGCGCTTGAATCTCGATGTCGCTGGCCTGCCCGCCGCCGCCGGATGACCAAGGCTGGTGCATGTGGATCGTGGCGCTGGGCAGCGCAAACCGGCGGCCTTTGGTGCCCGCCGTCAGCAGCACGGTGCCGAAGCTGGCGGTCATGCCGACCGCGACAGTCATCACCGGCGCGCTGATCTGGCGCATGGTGTCGTAAATTGCCAGCCCGGCGTAGATCATGCCGCCCGGCGAGTTGATGTACATCTGGATTTCTTTGTCCGGGTCTTCCCGGTTCAGGTACAACAACTGGGCGACGATCAGATTCGCCATCTGGTCGCTGATGCCGGTGCCCAGGAACACGATGCGCTCCTTGAGCAGCAGCGAGAAAATGTCATAGGCGCGTTCGCCCCGTCCGCTGGTTTCGATCACCATTGGGATCAGGCCATTATGCATGTCCATATCGTTTCGGCTCCTTTTTGTGTGCTTGCAATTAAGCCGTGTCGTCGTCGTTGTTGTCGTCTTCTTCGACGCTGGCTTGTGTTTCAGCTTCATCGCCAGCCTCGGCGTTGTCATCCGATGCGGCGTCGTGTTCGGTTTCGGTCGCGTCATCAATTGCGGCGTCGGCTGTGCCGGATGCGTCTTCTTCCTCGTCGTCATCCGCTGGCAGCGGCGGCGCTTCGTCTTTGGCAATCGCTGTCAGGCGCTCCAACGCGCGATCGGTGAGCAACCGGTTGGCGATGTTGCGACGGCTTTCGGGCATCGCCAGATATTGGCGGAACTGCCCGGCCTGTTCTTCGCCGCCCAGCAAGGTGCTCAGTTCGTCGATGCGGGCTTCGATGTCCTCCTCGCTGATGTCCAGCTTTTCGGCGACGATCAACTCGCCCAGGGCCAGATTACGTTCGGCGCGCTGGATCGCATTGTCGCGGTATTCGTCGCGCAGGTCGTTTTCCGTCTTTCCGACGATGGTCAGGTAGTCGTCCAGGCGCAGCCCTTGCTGGGACAAATTGCTTTTGACCTCGCGGACAATGTCGTCGAGATTTTCCTGGATGGCTTCTTCGGGGAAGCTGATGTCGGCCCGTTCGACCAGTTCTTCCAGGGCCTCGATGGCCAGTTCGTTCTCAGCCTGGTTTCTGGCGTCTTCCTCCAACCAGCGGCGTACATCCATGCGCAGGTCGAGCAGCGACTCGATCTCGAGCATGTCTTCGCCGGCCTGCTCGCCGACTTTCCTGGCCAGGTCATCCGTCCATTCGGGAACGGTACGCGACTGCACTTGGCCGACGGTGACTTCGCACTCTATCGTACGCCCGGCGATGTCTTTGAAATCGTAATCCGCGGGGATGTCGAGCGTGAAGACGGCGTCGTCGCCGGCGCTCAGCCCGACGATCTGCTCCGAGAAGCCGGGGAACAGGTCGTCGTCTTCGTCGTCGGTCAGCATGTGTTCCAGGTCGTGCTGGTGGAAGATGATGTGCCTGTCGTCGTCCTCGCCATCAGCCGCGTCGGCTTCGTCGTCAGCTTCAGCGGCCTCGGCGGCGATTTCGTCGTCTTCGGCCTCATCGGGCGTCAGGTCGACGACCTCAATGTGCAACAGCATGACTTGGTCGTCCATCTGCGCGGGCCGGTCTACGTCTTCGACGAGGGCCTTCTGTTGGCGCAGTTCTTCCATCGCGGCGTCTACCATCTCGTCGGTGATTTCATCGACCTCGAACGGCAGGCGAATCTCGCGGTAGTCGTTTAGCTCGATGGTGGGGAAGCGGGGCACAGTAAACACCAGCGTGCGGCCCTCGTCCTGGATATCTTCCAGGCTGCCGGGGGCGTAGGGCTGAATGTCTGCTTCCACAAGCGCTTCGCGGTAAACGTCGTTGCCCAGGCTTTCCAGCGCCTCGTTGAGCACATAGCCATGCCCGTACATGTTGATCACGATGTTCATCGGGGCTTTGCCCGGACGAAAGCCGGGGATGCGGGCCTGTTTGGAAATGCGGCGCGCCGCCTGGCGCATGGCACGCTCAAGGCGTTCGGGGTCCAGTTCGACCGTTAACCGGGTGGTGTGATTGTCCAGGTGTTCAGTTTGAATATCCAACGTTCTGTCCTTCGCAGCTTCGCAACATGGCAATTATAACAGCTAATATCGCTGAGTGGCTACAGTCCGCCACGCTTCTTACAGGTGTCTTACACACAAAAACAGGGCGCAGCCGACAGCGCCCCAGGTGATGGGGAAGATGGGACTCGAACCCATACGGATCGCTCCACATGATCCTAAGTCATGCGCGTCTGCCAGTTCCGCCACTTCCCCTGATCTGGCGATAACTGGTTCCGAATTATATCGGGCAAAGCGCATTTCGGAAAGGGTGGACTTCGGCTAGACGGCGATTAGAGATGGTCGTAATCGTTTGGAGTGGCGATCGGCAGCGTAAACCAGAACGTACTCCCTTCACCGGGGACGCTGTCGACGTGGATCACGGTTTGCATCCCGTCGGCCAGCAGCTTGGCGAGTGCCAGCCCGGCCCCGGTGCCGCCGTGTTCGCGGGTGCTGGAGCGGTCGATCTGGTAAAACGCCTCGAAGATGCTCTCGTAATCTTCCTCGGCGATGCCGATCCCGAAATCCTGAACGCCGATGGTGACTTCGTCCTTGCCGGTTTGCGTGGCCCGCACATAGACGGGCATGTCGTCTGGGCTGAACTTCAGGGCGTTGTCGAGCATCAATTGCAACAGCCGGGCGGTGCCGCGCTTGTCTCCCATCACCGGCAGCAGGTTGGCTTCCAGGTGTGGTTCGACGCGGTGACGCTGGTCGCGCGATTCCCAACTGCGTTCCAGGTGGCGCAGCGCCAGGTCGACGGACTCCTTGACTTCGAAGGGGCTGAGGCGCAGTTGGTGCGTCTGGACCAACTGGCGAATGTTCTCGACGACGCCTTCCAGCCGCGCGACGGCTTGCAGCGCCATGTCGGCCACGCGGCGTTGTTCGTGGGTGCCGTCGATGAACAGGTCTTCGGCCAGCAGCGAGGTAGCCGACTTCACCTGGAGCAGGGGGGTGCGCAGTTCGTGGGCGACGTTGGCGATGATCTCGGACTTGAGCCTGTCCAGCGATTCCTTGACGGCGACCAGCTTGTTTTTCTCGTGCAGCAGGCCGTCGACTTGCTGTTTGACGCGCAGCAGGGTACGGACCTGCTCGGTGAGTTCGCTGGTGGTGGTGGCATGGTCCAGCAGGGCATCGGCGTGGCAGGCGCCTTGCCAGCCTGGGTCAGCCAGCAAGATCACCGGCACGAAGCCCAGGGTCTCGTCCGCTTTGATCGTGTGGCAAATCTGGTCGCTGCGCGGCCCGCGCAGATGTTGGTCGATGACCAGCAAGTGCGGGCGCTCCTGGTAGATCATCTGCAGGGTCTGCTGTGCGTTGTTGGCCTGCAGCACGGTATAGCCTGCAGCCTGCAAATCGTCGCGCAGCAGCCGGTTGTTGTCGCGGTCGCTGCTTGCGATGAGTAAGGTGATATCCCCCGTGTCTGGGTTGATATCAGTTTGACGCCTGCGCAAAACCATTATCTTTGGAACCTTTGTAAACGGACGTAGGCTGATTGTACCTTATGCCGAAAAACGGCGAAAGCGGCGCAAGATTTGATTTCGATTTGAATGCTATATTAGCATAGGCCTTATCGTTTGTTTAGGTTTGAAATGCTGTAGGCTGCGGGCAGATTTGCGTTATAATCTGGTGGATGCGATTTGATGATACACAATAGTGAGGTGTTTACGTGAGTGATACAAAACTCCACGAAGACGTGATGGCGGCGCTGGGAACGGTCATTGAGCCGGAACTGGGGCGCGATCTGGTCTCGTTAAATATGGTGCGCGATCTGGAAATTACCGGCGATGGTGTGGCGCACTTTACCATCATGCTTACCACGCCGGCCTGCCCGCTGAAAGACGTGATGTACCAGACGTCCAAAGAGGCCGTGACCAAAGTCGACGGCATCAAAGACGTGGACATCAAATGGGACTCGAACGTGCCCGCCGACAGCCGCGTGATGGGCCGCTTGCAGATTCCGATCCGCAGCGTGATCGCCATCAGCAGCGGCAAGGGCGGCGTGGGCAAGAGCACCGTCGCGGTGAACCTGGCGGTGGCGCTGGCGCAAAGTGGCGCGAAGGTCGGCCTGATGGATGCCGACATCCTGGGGCCGAACATCCCGAAGATGATCGGCTTGCCTTTCCAGCAGCCGCCGATCACGCCGGAGAAGAAGCTGGTGCCGTTCGAGAAATTTGGGCTGAAGGTGATGAGCATGGGCTTTCTGGCCGACCCGAACCAGGCGATGATCTGGCGCGGCCCGATGCTGCACGGCGCGATCCGTCAGTTGCTCACCGATGTGGCATGGGGCGAGCTGGATTACCTGGTGGTCGACCTGCCGCCCGGCACCGGCGACGCCCAGCTCAGCCTGGCGCAGTCCGTGCCGCTGACCGGCGCGATCATCGTCACGCAGCCGCAGAGCGTCGCGGTGGACGACGCGCGGCGCGGGATTGCGATGTTCGAGAAGCTGAATGTGCCGATCCTGGGCGTGATCGAAAACATGACCGGCGAACTGTTCGGATCGGGCGGCGGCGAGGCGTTGTCCGAGCAGCGCGGCGTGCCCTTCCTGGGGCAGGTGCCGCTGTCGGCCCCGGTGCGCGAGGGCGGCGATTCCGGCCATCCCATCGTGGACGAGGACCCGGACTCCGAGGTGGCCCAGGCGTTCCAGGTGTTGGCGCAGTCCGTCGCGGCGCGCATCAGTGTCACGCTGATGGCGGATCAGGGCAACATCCCGCTGAATATTGTTGATTAGCGCCGGTACTGGTCATGAAGCAAAGGCCCTGGTATGATGTGCCAGGGCTTTTTTATGTGCAGCGATGTGTAGCAAGCAGGGGGACTCATGTTAGCAGGCGTTTTGCTGGACCTGGTGCCGTTTGGCAAAGAGTTCGAAGATAACATGCCCGGTTGGATGAACGGCCCGATGCGCGAATGGTGGACGATGGACACCCTGATCACGCGGGCGATGCAGGAGCGCCACATCGAACGGATACGCGAGGCACCGCCCGGGCAACGCGCGCAGAATGTGCGCTTCGGGATGCGCACCAAAGACGGCGTGCCGATCGGGTTGTACAGCTTGATGCACATCGACCCGACCCACCGGCAGGCGGAAGTCGGCGCGGGGATCGGCGATCCGGCGTACTGGGGCGGTGGGTTCGGCTCCGACGCGATGCTGCTGATTACGGCCTACGCCTTCGAGTGGCTGGGGCTGCGCCGCCTGTATCTGAACACGTTGGACACCAACCTGCGCGCCCAGCGGCAGGTCGAAAAGTGCGGCTTTTCGCGGGAGAGCCGCCGCCGCGCGCTGATGTTCTGGAACGGGGAATGGCATGACTGGCTGGTGTACGGCTTGCTGCGCGAGGAGTGGCCGGGCTACGCGCCGATGGTCGAACGGCTGGGGTTGCGCGCGAAGGCCGAAGCGCGCGGGTATCTGTAGCACACAAGCGAGGGACTATGAGCGAGGAACGCATCACCGAACTGATCCAGCACCATCTGGCGCGCTACCCGGAGATCGGCATCGCCGACGTGTACAAGCTGCTGCACCAGGCCACGTTTGGCCCTGGCCACCTGATCGCCAGCAAGAAAAAGGCCCGCGAATGGCTGGAGGAGGAAAGCGGCCAGGTCCAGCCATCGATGCGGCAGGCGTTGGTCGAGAACATCCACCCCGACGGCGCGATTGTGCGGCTGCACCTGCGGCCTTATCTGGCCTACAAGCAAAATGTTGGGCCGCTGCTGGATGCGTTTGTGCGCTCGGCGGAACAGGTGGCGGGGGATCCCGAAACGATGGCGCTGCGCTGGCAGGCATTCGTCGACTTCTGCAAGGGCACCCCGGCGTGTGGCGGCGAACGGCTGCCGCTGCGCGAAGTACGCCTGTTTGGGCGCATCCGGACGCAGGAGCATTGGCCCGCCGTCCATCACTCACCGTGCTACCACAATGCCTATCACCCGGTTTACCGCGTCGTGACCCGTTCCGAGGCTGAGGCGCTGTGTGATGTGTTGGGCGCGCCCTTCGAGGTCGTATAGACCTGGCGGGCGGTAGTTGCCGGATCGTGGGGGGAGGCGTTGATCACGCGCTGGATGGCGTAGGGGCCTTTCCCCTGCGACTCGTAGTACGTCCGCATCTGCATTTCCATCATCAGCCCCAACAGCACCGACTGCAGCGCCATCACCCCGAACAGCGCGGCCAGCACCGGCCAGGGCGAGTTCCACAGGATGCTGCCCGCCAGCAAGCCATGCAGCGCCATCACCAGCACGCTGATCATGCTCGACACGCTCAACACAAAGCCCAGCCCCCCGAAGATGTACATCGGGCGCGTGTTGTAGCGCGTCATGAAGGTAACCGTTGTCAGGTCCAGCACCACCTTGATTGTACGCCACAGCCCGTACTTCGATGTGCCATGAATGCGCGGGCGGTGGTTGACCACGCGCTCCACGATGCGCGCGCCGGCGGCGTCGGCCAGCACCGGGATGAAGCGGTGCATCTCGCCGTACAGCCGGACATGGTCCAGCACCTCGCGGCGGTAGGTCTTGAGCGTACAGCCGTAGTCGTGCAGGCGCACGCGGGTGATGGTCGAGATCAGCCGGTTGGCCGCTTTGGAGGGCAGCTTGCGTTTTAGCGCGCGGTCCTGGCGGTTTTTGCGCCACCCGCTGACCAGGTCGTAGCCTTCCGTTTCCATCTGCTCCAGCATCAGCGGGATATCGTGCGCATCGTTTTGCAGGTCGGCGTCCATCAGCACGATGATCGCACCGTTGGCGTGGTCGATGCCGGCCTGGATGGCGGCGGTCTGGCCGAAGTTGCGGCGCAGCAGCACGGCGCGCACGGTGTCGGGGTGCTGGTCGGCCAGCGCGGTGAGTTTCTCCCGGCTGGAATCGCGGCTGCCGTCGTCGACATAGATGATCTCGTAGTGCAGATCGAGGCCGTCGAGGACCCCAGCCAGCTCCTCGTGGACGGGCAGCACGTTGTCTTCCTCGTTGTACACCGGCAGCACGACCGACAGGTCCAAGGGGTGCTGGTTGTGCAAAGCGGTCACGCCTTTGTTCCTCCCTCGATGGATGGGCACAGCGGCGGCCCGATGCACACGCGTGTACATCATGAGCACACCGCGCGCCATTATAAACGGCCCCCGCTATTTCCGCCAAAGCCGTACGACAGGCGCGCCGCGAGGGGCGGTGCCACCGCGCGAACAGCTGGGGGGGAAATATGATGAGGGGCAGCCCATGATCCGGCTGCCCCTGTGGTTGACGAGGGGTCAGTAGGGGTAGGCGACCGTGATATCGACGTAGCGGTAGGTGGTCTGCTCATCCTGGGTGATGACGCGCAGGGTGTAGATTCGGCTGCTGATGGGGCATTCCAGCCGCGACCCCTGCCCGATGACGCCTTCGCCTTCGTAGTACACTTCCTTGATGTTGCGCACATCCCAGCTAATGGTCACGCACTGGCCGTACAGGATCGTGTAGCGGTCGGCCACGAAGGAGATGTAGATCTCCCCGGAGTCGTCCCCATCGTCGTCCGGGCCAGAGGGTGGGGCGGTGGGCGGTAGTGGCGCGACAATGGGCGGGATTTCGGCCTGCCCGACCTGCGCGCAGTTGCCGCTGGACTGGACGTCGGACTGGGCGACCCATGCTTCGGGGAAGCGTGGAATGTCGATCCTCCACCACAGCGATCCGTCGTTCGCGGTGGCCTCGCCCAGCACGGAAAACGGACGGTTGGCGGGCAGATAGTCTCGCACGCCGCGGTTGAAGCCTGGCCCCACGCGGACGCGCACATCGGCGCGCGAGGACTGGACGGTGCAGGGTTCGCCGGAAACGGGCGGGGATGTACTGTCGGGCGGGATGGCTGCATCTGCGCCAGGCATGGCGGGCACGCAGTCCCCGGGGCAGGTGACCGGGCCTTCGCCGCCGGCCAGTTGGCAGATGCCGTCCCCGCAGGTCGGGAACGTCTGGCAGTCCAGCGCGCAGATGTTCTGCTCGCCGGGATCACACGTGCCGTTGCCGCAGGTCTCCGGTGCAAGCGGTGCTTGCGGTGGGTAGCCGGGCAGGGCCTGGATCGGGCCGAGTGGGCCAAGCTGGCCCTGGGGCGAAGTGGTGACGGTCGTGTTCTTTTCGACCTGGACCGTCGTGCCTGGCGTGCCGTCCGGCGCGACGCCCGTCACGCCGAGCGCACCCTCCAGCGCGTTGACGATCGTCTCGCGCTGCCAGGTGGCGGTTGTCCAGAACAGGGTGCCGCGCACCGCGATCACGGCGCTGGGGGTGTGGAGTTCGTAGCGCACGGTGGTATCCAGCGACTGTTCCACACGGCTGAGGGTATCGCCGACCAGCGCGTCGAAGGAGATCTCCAGCGCGCCGTCATCGGCCATTTGCATCGAGGTGACCTGGATCATGCTGTTGGGCAGAATCTCGGTTTCGACGCCTTCGAAGAAGCGCAGATACGCCAGCCCGACGCGGCCGGTGCGGATCCAATCGCCCTCCGCGACCAGCGAGCGCCGCGTGACGGTGCGCCACTCGTCCGGGGGGGCGTCGGCCAGCCGAAGCTGGACCAGTCCTTGCGCCGGTTCCAGCGAGGCCACCATCGCGGCCTGGGACAGGGCGTCGGTGCTGGGGGCGGGTGTCGATCCCAGCACCGGGGTGGCGGCTGCCGGGATGAGGACCATCGCCAGCAGTATGAGTTTAATCATCCGTTTTATGTTCATTTTGGTTGGCGTCACGTCTGCGACCGGGGTCGCAGCGCGTGCGCCGCCTCCTTTCTCCTCGGTGTGCCGGACGGATAACCGCCCGCGTCGCACGTCCCGGATAGGTAGCCCCCCATGCCAATGATGTGCTGTGTGCCGGTCTGAAATACACCGGCTTACTGAACTTAGTATATGTGCGCAGGGCCGAGTCTGTAAAGCGCCGGATTTTGGAAAATGGCTTACCTGGCGTATAAATAGCCTAAAGGAGGGAGTACTATGAAACGGTTTTTACATGTTTTTTTCGGTTTCGTTATGCTGTCGGTGTTGGCAGTCGGGGCTGCGCGCCCGGTGACCGCCCAGGATGGCGAGGATGTGCCCATCACCCCGAACAACGCCGGGACGCTCGGCGAACTGGCGCGCTACGGGCGCGGCACGGTCAACACGCTGGCCTGGTCACCGGATGGATCGGTGCTGGCGGTGGCCGGATCGGCGGGCGTCTGGCTGTACGATGCCGCTGGCCTGGACCAGGAACCGCGCCTGCTGGAAGGCCACACCGGGCCGGTGCTGGCGTTGACCTTCAGCGCCGACGGCGCGCTGCTGGCGACCGGCAGCGGCAGCCCGGATAAGTCGGTGCGCGTGTGGGACGTGGCCAGCGGCGAGACGCGGCACACCTTCACCGGCTATTTCGGCGACGTGTGGAGCATGGCCTTCCGCCCCGACGGCGCGGTGCTGGCGTCCGGCGACGGTTCCGGCTCGATGAAGCTGTGGGACGTGGCGACGGGGGCCGCGCTGCCCTGGTCGTTCCTGCCGATGGCGTCGGTGCGCAGCATGGCCTACAGCCCCGACGGGACGTGGCTGGCGACCGGCGATGGCGGCGGGGGCGTGCGGCTGTGGGACCCGGCCAGCGCCCAGACCATCGCCACCCTGACCGGGCACGGTAAAAACGTGTTCGATGTCGCCTTCCACCCGGACGGCACGATCCTGGCCTCGGCGGGTGGGGATGGCACGCTGCGGCTGTGGGACGTGGCCGCCCAGGAGAGCCTGCGCGTGATCGAGGCGCAGGAAGGGCTGGTGCGCGACCTGGCGTACAGTCCCGACGGTGCCACGCTGGCTTCGGCGGGCGCGGACGGGGTGATCCGGCTGTGGGACGGGACGACCGGCGACAGCCTGGGCACGCTGGAGGGCCACGCCAACAGCATTCGCGGCCTGAGCTTCGGCCCTGATGGCGCGCGGCTTGTCTCCGGCAGCGCGGACAACACGATCCGCGTGTGGGACCTGGACATCGGCGAGGCGGTCACCGTATTGGCGGCGCATTCACCGCTGGCGTCCGGTGTGGCCTACAGCCCGGACAGCGCCGCCGTCGTCACCGCCAACGCCGATGGCACGCTCACGCTGCGTAATGTCCTGTCCGGCGAAAAGCTGGCGGTGTTCAGCGGGCACACGAATCACGTGCGCGGCGTGGCCTACAGCCCGGACGGGGCGCGCATCGCGTCGGCCAGCGACGACAAGACCGTCCGGCTGTGGGACGTGGCCAGCGGCAAAGCGGGCGCGGTGCTGGAGGGGCACGAACAGGCCGTAACCAGCGTGGCCTTTAGCCCGGACGGGGCGCTGCTGGCGTCCGGCAGCCGGGATCGCACCGTGCGCGTGTGGGACGTGGCCAGCGGCGACGCCCTGTTGGTGCTGGAAGGCTTTGAGGCGGACGTACAGTCCGTGGCCTTCAGCCCGGACGGGGCGACACTCGCCGCCGGGGCCGAGGACAGCACGATCCGGCTGTGGGACATCCCCGACGGGGCCAGCCTGGCCGTGCTCGAAAGCGACGGCTCCGCGTTTGGGCTGGCGTTCAGTCCGGGCGGCGCGATGCTGGCCGCCGGGACCAGCGGCGGCATGGTCGAGGTGTGGGATGTGACCAGCGGTGAACGGATGATGACGCTCGGCGGCGAGACGCAGGGCATTTTGAGCGTGGTCTACAGCCCGGACGGGGCGTTGATCGCGTCCGGTACGCTGGACGGCACGCTGCACCTGTGGGATGCGACCAACGGCGACGAGCTGCGGAAGCTGGCCAAACATGTCGGCGCGGTGACCGGCGTCGCGTGGTCGCCCGGCGGTGCGCTGCTCGCCACCAGCAGCTTCGACGGCACGCTGCGGCTGTGGGGCGATCCTGGCGGCGGCTTCCAGCGATAAATTCGCGCAATCGTTGAGAACAGCAGGGGCAGCTCCTGTTTTGGTATGCGCTACGACGCCGTGTCCGGCGTGCGGATGCCGGTGTCGGCGTCGGGGGGTTCGGTGTGGATCGTGACGCGCTGAATCTGCGGCAGGTCGGTGCGGATCGCGGTTTCGACCTGCTCGGCGAGACTGTGCGCGTCTTCGATGCTGGTCGCGGCGGGCAGGTGGCAGTGCATCGTCAGCGCATAGCCGCCCAGCGCCAGCCGCACGATGAGATGGTGCCAGTTGACATCGGGGAACAGGCGGTTGGCGATCTCAAGCGCGTCGTCGCGCAGCGCCAGCGCCGCTTGCGTCTGCGTGACCGGCGCGCCGTGCGCGTTGACCGGCTCGATGTGGGTCAGCACGTCGCGCAGCCGGGGGATGCGTTGCGTGAGGCGGCGCTCAAATTCGCTGACCTGCCGGTGCGCTTCGCCCAGCGTGAGGCCGGGCTGCACCTCAACATGCATCTCCAGCGCAAGCCCGCCTTGCATCGGCACCGGTGCGACCTCGTGCACGCCCAGCCCCAGCGCATCCGCCACCGCGCGCGCTTCCAGCGTGTAGTCGGTGCCGGCCTCGCGTTGGGGCGCAAAGTGGACCTGGACTTCCTGGGCTGCGGGATAGGCTTCCTGCACGCGCGCCTTGATCGTTTTGGCGATGGCGTAGGCGTGATCGGTGGTCACGGCGGGCTTGATGCGCGTGTCGATGTCGACGTGCACCGCGTCCGCCGGGCCGCGGCTGCGCACGCGCACCGTTTCTTCCACGCCCGGCACATCCTCCAGCAGCGCCTTGATCGCGTCGGGGTCGAGCACCTGGTGATCGGCCAGGATGTTGCTCGTCTGGCTGATGATGCCCAGCCCGGTGCGCCCGATCACGCCCACGATCAGCAGCGCGATCACGATGTCAGCCCAGCCATAGCCCAGCGCGGTCGCCGTCAGGCTGATCAGCACCGACAGCGACACGTAGAAATCGCTGGCCGTGTGCGAAGCGTCCGCCAGCAGGATGTCCGATCCCAGGGCGTGCCCCTGGCGGCGCTCGTAGATCGTCACGCCCAGGTTGAGCAGCATGGTGCTGATCATCACCGCGAAGCTGGCCGGCGTGACGTGCGGGTTACCGCCTGTCAGCAGGCGCTCGATCAGCGTTTGCAGAATCTCCCACGCCGCGACCAGCAGCAGGCCGCCAATCGCCAGCGTGGCCAGCGTCTCGAAACGGCGGTGACCATAGGGGTGGTCCTCGTCGGGGGGCTGGGCGGCAAGCTGCGTGCCGACTATTCCCACCACGTTCGACGAGGCGTCCATCGAGGAGTGGAACCCGTCGGCGATCATTGCGACCGTGCCGGTGATGATGCCGGTGACCAGTTTGGCCGCCGCGACTACAGCATTCAACAGCAGGATATGCCACAGGACGCGGCGTACTGCGCGTGTATTTTGGTTCATGCGGCTATTGTAGCATGGTTGGGCGTGGGCGTGAACGGTGAGGCGTTCGCTGGCCTGGTTGACGTGGAGGGGGAGGTTCTCGTAAACTGGATAATAACAAAAGCATAGAGGAGTAGGCGATGTGGCAAAAAAGGGCAATCGCGGTTGTGTGGATTATGCTGCTGTTGGCGATGGGCAGTCCATCAGCGGCGCAAGGGGACTATACGGGGGCGCTCGAACCGGCGCAGGGCCTGGTCCAGCACCAGCCAGCAGGGGCGGAGATGTGGGAAACCGTCACGCGCCGCGCGCTGGTCGGCGAAGGTGATTGGGTACGTACCGATCCGGTGGGGTTGGCGTACCTTCGTTTTTTTGACGGGGTAGAGAGCGAGGTGCTGCCGGACAGTGTCGTCCAGGTCCGCGAGTTGGGCTACGACGCGGACGACGACTCGTTCCAGTTGACGGTCGATGTGCTGGCCGGGGATGCGCTCAACCGGCTGGAACGGACACTCGATGCCCGGTCGCGCTACCGGATTTACACGCCCGGCGCGTCGCTGACGGTGCGCGGGACGGCGTTCTGGGTGAGCGTGACGACCGAAGGCGAGACGCAGATCAACACGCTGGAGGGGGAAGTCCTGGCGGTCAGCGGGCGTGTGGAGCCGGAAGCGCTGGACGAGATCAGCGCGGCTTACTGGGCCGACGAACCGCTGCCGGTGCCGCCGGACCGGGTCCGCCCGGTGGCGGCGGGGCTGTCGATGGTGGTCGATCCGGACGGGGGGTTCGGCGCGGTGGTGCCGGTCGATGAGCTGCCGGAATACCCGGCGCGCGTGCCGCTGGTCCCGACGACGTGCGGCAACGGGGTCTGCGATGCGAACGAGGACGAAACGAGCTGCCCGCTGGACTGCCTGACGGTGGCGACGTGCGGCAATGGCCGCTGTGAGCCGCGTTCTGGCGAAAACCGCGTCACCTGCCCGCCGGACTGCATCTTCGCGCTGCCGGGCGACGATGAGCTGGGTGATCCCGATGGCGACGAGTTTGTGTACATGCATTTCTTCTGGGCGGAGCGACGCTGCGATCTTGACCCGCCCGGCCAGCCGGTGGCGCGCCCGCTGATGATGCACTGGGGCGTCGGCTGCTTCGACAGTGCGCCCCATGCCAGTGCACACGTGTACCCGGCGGACTACCAGTTGTTCGTCGATGGGCAGGCGTGGGACATGAGCACGCTGCGCCAAAGCGGCCCCAACCAGCATTCCCCTTACTGCCCCTGGGGGTGGAACTTCACGATGGGGCCGGTCACGCTTGATCCTGGCAATCACCGGCTGCAACTGGTCGAGACGATCACCGATACGTGGTCGGGGCAGTCCGGCGGGCGAAATGCCGGTCAAGTCGTCACGCTGGACTGCCAGATCAGCATCGCGGGGCCATAGGCTGGGGCCGGGTTATTTGCGGCGGGCGGCGTCGGCGGCGATCTCGTCCAGGTCGCGGGCCAGCGGCGGCGTGTCGTCTGGTTCCAACTGCCAGTAGACCGGGCGCTGTTCGGCTTCGGCCAGCAGCGCCCGCCACAGGTCCCGGTTTTTGACCGGCTTTTTGCTGGCAGTCTGCCAGTTGCGCCGCTGCCAGCCCGCGATCCACTGCGTCATGCCCCTGTAGAGATAGTCCCCCGGGCAGAACACGCGCACCGCTGCCCCGGGCGGCATCTGTTGCAGCGCATCCAGTGCCGCGACCAGTTCCAGGCGGCTGCTGCTGGCGTCGGGATCGCTGCCGGTGTGCAGTTCGCCCATGTCGGCATCCGCCAGCCGGGCCACGCGGTACGCCCAGCCGCCGCTGCCGTGCGTGCTGGAGACGCGCAGCGCGATCTCGTATTCGGGCGGGGTGGCCGGCGCGTTGTTGGCGGCGTCCGCTGGTTCGTCCGGGCCGGTGAGTTCGCGGCGGGCGGCGGTTGCCAGTTGGTCGACGTGCTCGTTGTGCTCGTCGCCGGCGTGCCCCTTGACCCATTCCCAGGTGATGTCGTGGCGCTGCGTTTCGGCGTAGAGCGCCTGCCACAGGTCCCGGTTTTTGACCGGCTGGTCCCCGCTGGTCAGCCAGTTATTTTGCACCCAGTCCGCCAGCCAGCCGGAAATCCCGTTCTTCAGGTATTCCGAATCCGTGACCAGCGTTACCCGGCACGGCCCCTTGAGCGCGCGCAGCGCTTCGATGGCGGCGGTGAGTTCCATGCGGTTGTTGGTCGTCTCCGCCGCCGCGCCGCTGAGTTCTTTGGTGGTGCCGTTGGCCGCGAGCAACAGTGCGCCCCAACCGCCAGGGCCGGGGTTGGGCTTGCAGCCGCCGTCGGTGTAGATTGTCACGGATGGTGGGGGGGGCATGGTGTCTCCTTGCAATACATGCGGTAGTGTAGGCGGTCTAGAAATCGAAATCGGGCCAGTCGAACACGAACAGCGCCACCAGCAGCGCGCTGTTGATCAGCACTGCCACGCCGCCCTGGTCGTCGAGATGCTGCCATTTGCCGCACGTACGCGAGCGCCGAAAACGCGGCGGTGATGGCGACTGCCACACGCCATCAGCCCTACTGCGCGACGATCCCGATCCCGCCGATCACGAAGCCAAGCGCCGCCAGAATGCACGCCGCGCTGGCCAGGGTGCGGATGGCGTCGTCGCCGAGCAGCTTCGAGAATGCCCACGCGCCGTCCGGCCACGTCATGTCCGGCTGGAGTTCAAAATAGCGCGCGCTCTGCCCGAAGTACAGCCGGTGCACCAGGCCATGCAGGATGCTGAACACACCGAACGCGATTCTAAGCACCGAACTTTCCCCCTTATGCTAATTGTCGACCGGCTGCAGGCCCAGCGCGGCGGCCAGGTCGGTATCGAGCTGGACGCGGTCGCCGCGCCGTTCGACCAGCCCGAAGCTGTCGTCATATTCCCACATCGCCCAGCCGATTCCGTAGCCTTCGAGCAGCGTGATCACATCCGCGAACCACTGCCAACGATCATCCTGCATGGCGAACGGTTTGTATACCCCGAATTCGTTGCAGATCAAGCGCACGTTGTGCTGTGCGCCCCAGGCGGCGGCCTGCCCGATCAGGTCGTCGAGCTTGGCGGCGTCCCAGCGTTCCTGGCCGTAGCCGCGGATGGCCTGCTGCGCCTGTTCGTCGCACACCATGTCCAGCGCCATGGCGATAGCTTCCGGGCTGGAGGGGTACGGGACCAGCCGCATGTTGGCGACCATTTCCCCTGCCCAGCTTGCGCCCTGGTGCGTGAAGTAGAACGGCTCGTAGAAGTGGAAATTGTAGACGATGTTCGGGTCGACGAGGGGCTCCAGCTCGACGAACGTCTCGACGTTCGACCAGCGCGCGCTGGTGGCGATCAGTGTGTGGTCGGGGGCCTCGGCGCGGATCGCGGCCAGCAGCTCGGCCTGAATCGGCGGCCAGCGGGACGGGTCGTCCTCGAAGACGGGTTCGTTCATCGGCTCCAGGAAGACCATCTCCGGGTTGGTGGTGCGCAGGTGCGCGGCGAAATTGCGCCAGAAGGCGATGAACGTCTCGACGAAGGCCGGGTCGTCTTCCAGCCTGCCGGAGTACACCGTGCCGCCGGTGCTGGTTGGGGCGGTGCTGTGCAGATCGACCATCACTGCCAGGTCGTAGCTGACCAGCGTCTCGATGGCCCAGTCCAGCGCGAGCAGCCAGTCGTCGTCGAGCAGGTCCGGGTCGTCTTCGTCGAGCACAACATCGAGGGCAACCGGCACGCGCACATAGGTGAAGCCCAGGTCGCGGATCAGTTCGAAATCTGACGGGTTCAGGCGGGTGAAAACGTCGTTCAGATGTTGCGGTCCCAGCCAGAACCAGAACGGCACGTTAATGCCGCGTGCCAGCCGCGCGAAGCGGGCGTCGCTCACGCCGGAGGACTGGGCCGGGGCCGGTTGTGGAGGCGGCAGCAGCAGGGCTGCCACCAGGACGAGCAGAGCCAGACGGGTGACACGGTGCATGGGTAGTCTCCTGTAAGCTGAGTTGCGGGATGCCAGCGCCGCCATGTTATAATACCTTGTGCGCGATTTAGCAACGGATGCTCAGCTTGTGATGGACATGTGAATGAATTTTAAATTTCATCTGTTTGTTCAGAAACACCACAACGACACGTACACCGCGATGGTCGTGCCGCTCTACGACCTGACCGCCTACGGCCCGACGCTGGAGGAAGTGAAGTCCGAACTGGCCGAGGCCGTGAAAGCACACATTCAGGATACGCCGGCGCATCAACTGCACAATTTCGAGTTCCAGCCGGGCCTGGCGCTGCACAAGGTCGAGGTGGCGATCCGCCCCATCGACCGCAAAAAGCGTAAGAAGCGCCGCGAGCAGGTGCACCTGACCTTCAGCCTGCTGGTCCGGAAGGACGACGACGGGCAGTTGGTCGTCTCTGTGCCGCGGCTGGGGTCGCCGCCGCTGATGTTCTACGCCTACAACAAAGCGGAGTTGGAAGACACAGCCCGCACCGAGATCGCCGGGTGGCTGGACGACGAAACGCTCGAAGACCTGGAGACCTACCACCACGCACGCCAGGAGACGCTCGACGAGTTAGAGGTCGAGGTCAAGCTGAAGAAGGCCAAAGAGCGCGCCGAAGAACGCGACGACCTGTCCTCGCTGTTTTCCCGCGACTCCGATGACGAATTCTGGGCGCTGAAGGAAGTCGGCGTCGATATGACCGCGCAGGCCGCCGAAGGCCGTTTCCGCCGCGCGTATCACCGCGCCGACGAGGTCGAGGCGATCCTGCAAATTCTGGCCGGAGCGCGCAATAACAGCGCCCTGGTCACCGGGCCGGCGGAGTCCGGCAAAACGACGGTGATCCAGGAGGCAGTGCGCCGCATCCAGCTTGGCGACTGCGATCCCGCGCTCCAGGATCGGAAGGTGTGGCTGCTGACACCGGACCGCATGATCGCCGGGGCGCAGTTCGTCGGCACGTGGGAGGAGCGCCTGAACGACATCGTCAATGCGTGCCGCGCGGAGCGCCATATCCTCTATGTGCCGGACTTGCCCGGCCTGCTGGAGGTAGGGCGCTGGTCCAAGAGCGACTCGAACGTCGGGATGGCGCTCAAGCCGCACCTGGCCAACGGCGAAGTGGTCGTGATCGGCGAGGCGTCCGCCGACCGGCTGGCGATGGGCGAGAACATCGGGCCGAGCTTCATCAACCTGTTCCGGCGGGTGGCGGTCGAAGGGCTGTCGGAGGACGAGACGCTCGCGATGTTGGGCAGCGTCGCGCGGGACCTGGAGCGCGAACTGGACGTGCGCGTGATGCCGGACGCGATCCGGTCCAGCGTCCAGCTTAGCCGCCGCTTCTGGCCCTACCGCGCCTTTCCCGGCAAGGCGATCCGGCTGCTGGAGGACACCGCGTCCGATGCGGCGCGCGCGCAGGGCGGGGAGGGGTCGGGCCGCTTGCTGCGACGGTTGCGGATGCCGCGCCTGGGCCGCCAGCATGTGCTCGGCACGTTCTCGCGTTTGAGCGGGCTGCCGGAGTTCATCGTCAACGATCAGGCGCGCATGTCGATCCAGGAGGTCGAGAGCTACTTCCACGAGCGCATCATGGGCCAGGATGAGGCCATCGACGCGATGATCGACCTGGTGGCGATGGTCAAGGCCGGGCTGAACGACCCCGGCAAGCCGCTGGGCACGTTCCTGTTCATCGGGCCGACCGGGGTCGGCAAGACACAGATGGCCAAGACGCTGGCGGCGTACCTGTTCGGCAATGAAGACCGGCTGCTGCGCTTCGACATGAGCGAATACACCGATGTCGACGGGGTGGCGCGGCTGTTGGGCGCGTTCGGCCAGGACGGGGAGTTGACGCGCCGCGTGCGCGAGCAGCCCTTCAGCGTGGTCCTGCTCGACGAGTTCGAGAAAGCCTCGCCGCGCATTTACGACATTTTCCTGCAAGTGCTGGGCGAGGGCCGCCTCACGGATGCGGCGGGCAAGACGACCTTCTTCCACAACGCGATCCTGATCCTGACCAGCAACCTGGGCGGCACCACCAAGGCGTTCCGTCCGCCGGGTTTCACCGTCGGGGAGGACGTCGATCCGGGCGCGGTCAACGCCACGCTGCGCGAGCATTACCTGACCGAGATCGAGCGCTACTTCCGCCCGGAGTTCGTCAACCGGCTGGACAAGATCGTCGTCTTCGGGCAGCTCAGCCCGCAGGCCGTGCGCGATATCGCCAAGCGCGAGTTGAAGGAGGTCCTGCTGCGCGACGGCATCACGCGGCGCAATATCGTCGTCGAGATCGACGAGGACGTGATCGACCTCGTGCTGGAGCATGGCTACAGCCCGGTGTACGGCGCGCGTCCGCTGAAACGCGCCATCGACCGGCAGGTCGTGGTGCCGATGGCGCGTGCCCTGGCCGAACGCGGCAGCCAGGACCAGAACTTGCTGCGCGTGGTGGTCGACGAGGGCTGCCTGACGCTGAAGAACGTCCCCATCGACGACGCGCCCAAGAGCGCGGTGAATCTGGTTGAGGGGCTGGATACCGGGCGGCGGCAGCGTATGGATTTGGGTGAACTGGTCGAGGGCTTCGCGGCGCTGCGGCGCAAGCTGGCTGATTGGGCCGAATCCGACCTCGTGGGGCAGATGAAGCGCGAGAAAGAAGCGCTGAGCGCGGCGACGTTCTCCTCCGAATTTTGGGACGACAACGAGGACGCGCGCGACAGTATGCGCCGCTTTTACTTCCTGGACCGGCTGACGCGGCGGCTGCGCCAGCTCCAGGAACGGGCGGAATACCTGGAGGATTTCGCCATGCTGGTCGAGCGCGAGCGCGATCTGCACTACCTGTCCGATCTGGCGCGCGATTACGAGAAGCTCTACACCAACGTGAGCTACCTGGATATCGAGCTGCGCACCGCGCGGCTGCCGCACCGCAACCAGGCGATGATGCTCATCTCGGCGATGGGCACGCAGCCCACGCTGCCGGAGCGCGCGGCGGACGAATGGGTGCGCCGCCTGTCGGAGATGTACCTGTGGTGGGCGGAGCGCAAAGGGTACGACCGCGAAATCTACCTGCTGTCCGACGATCCAGATGCGCCGGGCGGCCAGTCGTTCACCCACCTCACGGCGGGCAGCTTCCAGGACGTGATGCAACGCTATGCGCGCTACGGGCACGTCGACGAGATCGCGCTGTGGTTCGAGGGCAGCAACGTGTTCGGCTTCCTGAAGGGCGAGCGTGGACTGCACCGGCTGGCCGGGCGCGAGTCGAACCAGGACAACCTGGCGCGGGTGCAGGTCTTCGCGCTGCCCGACGATACGCGCGTGCATACCTGGCTGAGCGATTACCAGCGCATCAAGATCGACATCGCCGGGGGCCGCCATCCCCCGCCGCCGCAAGAGCGCCATTCCGTGATCCGGGTCTACAGCCTGGACGCGGGCGAGCGTTTCGTGCGCGACCAGCGCACCGGGGTGCGCCTCACCGACCTGAAGGACGTCATGCAGCGCGGCAAGATCGACGAGTTCATCCTGGCTTACCTGATGTCGGAGGAGGGGATGGTGTCGTGGGAGGATCGCTTCCCGCCGACATTTCCCTTTAGCTGACAGCGTGTAAGCCGGTTCGCACGGGTTCAGAGTGACACTCCCCACGCCTAAAGGCGGGGGCTTCTGGCGCACGCATGAGCTTACCTGCATGAACAAGCACAGGCAGTGGTCCTACGTTAAGCGACAAGGGCGTGTCCCGCCCAAAAAGAGGTTTCTCATCTTGTGCGGTTCAAATTTTACGTGGCGACCTGCTCGCCACAACCGGCTATTTGAAGTTGTTAAGATGCCGCATTGTG
>DAOTUD010000132.1:0-22456 GCA_034437275.1 Anaerolineae bacterium | reverse complement strand
CTAGTACAGGTCGGCAGAAGTTACTGTCCAGTTTTGCCCTCACCCGCTGGCCCTCACCCCTCCGCCCTGGCGGGCGGTGTCCCCTCTCCCAAATAAGGGGCGAGGGGAAAAGCGCGCGCTGTGACTCCCCCTCGCCCCACTGGGTGGGTGAGGGGGGATAGGGGATGAGGGCCAACCAGTGGGCATATATTTCCGCCAACGTGTACTAGTCGGGGCTGGACTGGGCCTGCTCGCGGATGCGCGCCGCCCAGGTGCGCGCCGCCTGTTCGGCAGCCGGCGCGAAGTCGCTGCCGTCGCTGGCGTAGATGATCGCGCGCGAGATGCTGATCACCGGGCCGGTGCCGGTGCGCGACGGGCCATGCTCGACCGCCGGAGCCAGATCGCCGCCCTGCGCGCCGATGCCGGGGATCAAAAACGGCAGCGACGGTGCCCACGCGCGAATCCGTCCGAAATCCCGCGCGTGCGTGGCCGCCGCACTGATCCCGACCTGGCCGGGGCAGCGCTCGTACAACGTGTTGAGCTGCGCTGTCACGAAGCGGAACAGCGGCGAACGCGGGGCGGGCCACAACTGGAAATCGTTGCTGGTGGTGTTGGCCGAGCGCACCAGCACAAACGCCAGCTTGCCAGGATACTCCAGGAACGACAGCACCGCGTCCATCCCCACATACACGCTGGTCGTCACCGCGTCCACGCCCAGGTGATCGAACGCAAAGCGGGCGCTCTGGCTGGCGGTGTAGTGGATGTCGCCGAACTTGGCATCCAGGATCACCGGGATGTGGTCCGGGATGTGCGCGACGGTGTCTTGCAGCGCCTGCACCCCCGCCGGACCAAAGGCCAGGTAAAAGGCCAGGTTCAGCTTATAGGCGCACACCAGTTCCGCCGTCGCGTCGACAATCGCCTGTCCGAAGGCCAGCACATCGACTCCGGCGGGCAAACGCTCCGGCACCGGGTCCAGCCCGACGCACAGCCAGGAATGGTGCTGTTCCTGGACGGCGCGCAATTTATCGAGGGTGGTTGTTGTCATACCTCCTGTTTACCTCCACTTTTGCTAACAGACTTTATAAGTATACCCTATCCCTGCGAAACGGAATTTGTTACCATTGACGAGCACGCAGCGTCTTTCATAAAGGAGTTATTGTGTCCGGATTCGAAGTTGTACTCCTTGTCGCGTCGATCCTGATCACTGTGCTGTCGGTGGTGGGGCTGGCGTGGATCGGGTTGGTCGTGCTTTCCCGCCGGCAGGCCGCCCGGCTGCGCGAGGAGTGGGCCGCCGCCGGACTGGCGATCCACAAAGGCCCGGACCTCGCCAACTACCGGGGGCACGCAGGGGACCTGCTCGCCGTGCGCGGGAACGGCCTCATCGCGCTGACCGACGACGATGTGCGCATCGTCCGCTTTTGGCCGCGCCAGGAATTCGTGATCCCCCTGGATGCCATCACCCACCTGGATACGCCCCGCGTGTGGAACGCCAGCTATCGCGCCGGCGCGCCGCTGCTGGCGATATATTACCAGCGGGAGGATGAGCAAACCGGCGTGGGGGTATTCCTGCGCGACCGGGACGCCTGGCAGCACACCATCGCCCACGCCGCCGGAGTACAGCTCAACGAGTCACAGCACGAGTCGAGGTAGACCCGCTATGGCCATGTCCGTTCGTGCACGCTGGGGACGTCGCATCCTGCGCGTGATCGGCATCACGCTGATCACCGTGATCGCGGCCTTGATCGCGCTGGAACTCAGTTTCCGTACATCGCCCCGTGCCATTCCCCTCGGGGCGTGCCAGTCCTCCCCCGTGCTCGGCAGTGTCTACTGCCAGACCAATCACCAGTACGACGATCCCCCCCGGCTGGGCTATGTGTTCGAGCCGGGCTACAGCTATGATGGCCCCTGGAACCCCGCCGATCCGAAAGTGATCAACGCCCAGGATCACACTTGCGGTGACTGGCCCGATCACACCTTCCATTACACGATCCGCGCCGATGATCACGGCTTCATCAACAACGCGACGCCCTGGGCGGACCAGTACGACATCGTGATCACCGGCGATTCGTTCACCATGCCGTACGCCCCGGTGTCGTGGGTCGACCGCCTGCGCGAGAAAACCGGCATGAGCGCGCTCAACCTGGGCATATGCGGCTGGGGACCGCTGTCGGAGGCCGAAGCGGTGCGGATGTATGGGCTGGACAAAAACCCGCGCTGGGTGGTGATGCTGTACTTCGAGGGCAACGACCTGTTCAACGCCGGGCAGTACCGCGACCGCTGGGAGGCCGGGGTCGACTGGCGCACCTACGAACTGCAGCAGGTCGACCGGCTGGACCGGCTGATCGTGCCGCATGTGCTGGACTACTGGCACAACGAACTGGCCGCGGCGCTCGGGCTGGCCGAGGACACGACCGTGTGCCGTTTCCCAATGACAGTCACCACCAACGTCAACCGGTTCGACACCATCTTCGCCCTGGAAAATATCTCGCAGCTCAGCCAGTCCCGCCGCCAGATCGTGAACTCGGAAGAGTGGGCGCTGGTCACACAGGCCATCCTGGACCTGCGGGCGGAGGTCAAAGCGCAGGGCGGGCGCTTCCTGCTGGTGTACGTCCCGTCCAAAGAGCGCCTATACTGGCGCAATCTGTGGGACGAGCAGGATATCGCGCACTTCCTGGACCTGACCACCCCGCTGCGCAGCTATGCCGAATTCAACGCGCACGTCGACGACCAGATGGAACTGGTGCAGGCGTTCGCCCGCAAAAACAACGTCGAATTCCTGAACCTGACCGGCCAATTCTGGGAGCGCACCATCCTGCACGGGGACGTCCTCTACAACTTCGCTGACGGTCACTGGAATGCCGATGGGAACGAACTGGCCGCGCAGATCATCGCCACATACATCAACCTGGCCGAACTTGAGGACGCGCTGTATATTTCCGCGCGGTGAGTTCACCAGCATTGACCAGCGTGCCCCAGGGCAGCCGCTTACAGATCGGGCGTGCGCGTGTGCCAGTCAGTCGCCTGCTGGTAGGCGTGAGCTGCGCGCAGCACGATCTCCTCACCCAGCGCCGGACCGATCACCTGCAAGCCGACCGGCAGCCCGCCGGCGTCAAAGCCGCACGGCACGCTCGCCCCGGTGATCCCGGCCAGGCTGGCGGGCAGCGTGAACACGTCGGACAGATACATTTGCAGCGGGTCGTCCATGCGCTCGCCGAGCCGGAAGGCAGTCGTCGGCGAGGTCGGCGACAGGATGACGTCCACCTGCTCGAAGGCCCGGTCGAAATCCTGCTTGATCAACGTGCGCACCTTCTGCGCCTTCAGATAGTAGGCATCGTAGTAACCCGCTGACAGCGCATACGTCCCCAGCATGATCCGGCGCTTGACCTCTGCGCCGAAGCCGTGCCCGCGCGTCGCCTTGTAGGTGGGCCACATCGCGCCCTGTGCACGGCGCGGCCCGTAGCGCACGCCGTCAAAGCGCGCCAGGTTGGACGACGCCTCTGCCGGGGCGATCAGGTAATAGACCGGCAGCCCGTACTCGGTATGCGGCAGGCTGATCTCGCGAATGTCAGCGCCCAGCGCGGCGTACTGCTCAATCGCCGCCCGGACCGCGCGCGCGACATCCGGCTGGATCCCCTCGATGAAGTATTCCGCCGGGACGCCCACCCGCAGCCCGCTGATATCACCGGTCAACGCCGCGCAATAGTCCGGCACCGGCTGGTCGCGGCTGGTGCTGTCGCGGGGATCATGCCCGGCGATGGCGCTCAGCAGCAGCGCCAGGTCCTCCACCGTGCGGCCAATCACGCCCACCTGGTCCAATGACGAGGCGAACGCGATCAACCCGTAACGCGACACCCGGCCATAGGTCGGCTTGAGCGCACTCACGCCGCACAGGGCCGCCGGTTGGCGCACACTGCCGCCGGTGTCGGTGCCGAGCGCGCCGGGCGCGAGCCGCGCGGCAACGGCGGCGGCGCTGCCCCCGCTGCTGCCACCGGGCACGCGGGTCAGGTCCCAGGGGTTATGTGTGACGGTGTAGCCGGAATTTTCCGTCGAGGACCCCATCGCGAACTCGTCGGTGTTGGTTTTGCCGAGCATCACCGCGCCCGCGTCGAACAGCTTTTGCACGGCGGTGGCGGTGTACGGCGGCACGAAGCCTTCCATGATCCGGGAGCCGCTGGTGGTCGGCACGCCAGCCGTCGTTAGCACGTCCTTGATCGCCAGCGGCAGGCCGAGCAAGAGCGCGTCGTCGCCGTCCTGGCGACGCCGGTCGGCCTGGTCCGCCGCGCGCAGCGCCTGCTCCTCCGTCACCGCCAGGTACGCCTGCACCTGGGGGTCAACGGCCTGGATGCGGTCCAGGTGGGCCTGGGTGAGATCGACGGCGGTGATCGCGCCGCTGCGGAGTTGATTATGGGCTTCGGTCAAGCTCAGATCGGTCAGCATAGGCTTTCTTTCTCTGTGCACAGGCAGTCCATCGCGCCGAGTATACCACACAAAAACCCCGCACGCGGCGGGGGGATCGGCCATCACAGCCCTGGGGACATGACACACGCGGCCTACACTACGGCTGCTCGGTTTCGACCTGCGTCACCTGGAACGCCATCAACGGCTCGTGCCGTTCGCGCTCAGTGCCGGGGTTGAGCACGACATAGCCCCGGTCGGCGTCCATGAAATTGTAGACGGTTTTGATCCGCTCGCTAAACCGTTCGGTCAGGGTCTTGACGAAGGTCTCGACGTCGTTGGTGTGGGTGAAGATGATGAAGCGCGCTTCCTCCGGCGTGCCGATGAAATCATCGGTAGTGCCCAGTTCGCCGACCACCTCGGTGAGCACCTGCGCCGCCACGCCCAGCGATTCGTCCGCCGCGATGAAGCCGTACGCCTCGCGGAACGCGCTGAACCCGCCCACCGTGACATCCAGATAATGCCAGCCGGTTTTCGTCTGCAACTGCTTGAGTTCGTCCTCGATCAACGGGCCGGAGGGCAGGCCGGTGCGCGATTCGTGCAGGTGGTCGCGGCTGGCGCGCCGGATCGAGCCTTGAATCCGCAGCCGCAGCTCCTCAATGTCGAACGGCTTGGTGACGTAATCATCCGCGCCGAGTTCCAGCCCCGCGACTTTGTCGGCCCGGGCATCGCGCTGGGTGAGGAACGTGATCGGGATGTATTTGGTCAGGGTCGTGGTGCGCAGTGCCTTGCACACGTCGAACCCGTCCATATCGGGCAGCATTACATCCAGCAGGATCAGGTTGGGGAACTTGGAGCGGCTCAAGGCGATGCCGCCCGCCCCTTCTTCCGCGTGGAACACCTCATAGCCCTGGCTTTGGAAGTAAGCCGTCAGCATCTCCGATACATCAATGTCGTCCTCAATGATCAACAGGCGCTTTTTTGTCATACAGGCGGATCCTCCACAGCATACTGCCGACCGATCAGCTTAACTAAAAATATACCCTAGTGTACCAAAGAATAGATATTTACCGAAATAGATTATTGTTCCTAATTGATCGCTTCGCAAGAACAAAAACAGCGGCACCTCTGCCCGCAGGCGAGATGCCGCTGTCGTGCGCGATCCGCGCGGCCCTCAGGCCGTTTCGATCACCGAGGTGTGTACGTCGAACTCCGGCGGCTGTTCCATGTGTTTCTTGACCGCGCACAGGTCCGCCGCACGGATCACCGCGTCTTTGTATTTCTCCGGAAAGTCGGGCGGCACCTGGATATCCAGCTCGATGCGGTCGATCATGCGCGTCATGGGGTTCACGTCCATGCGCTGCATAATCTTGATGTCGTCGGTGGGCAGGCCGCGCTGCTGGCAAAAACTCAGCACGTAGATGCCCGCACAGGTGCCGATCGACGCCAGAAACAAGCCAAACGGAGCCGGGGCCGAGCCGTCCTGGTTGGTGGGGATGACCATATCGCCAGCGACGGCATCCACGCGCGCGCCACCGGGGAAGACAATTTCCATTTCCATCGTTGTTTTTTCCTTGTTGTCTGCTTCGCCACACATTACACTCCAATTAGATGCACCACAGGCCTCACAGGATGCATAGGAATCCCGTTAGAGTACGACTTTGGCCGCGTGTCCGTGTAAGTAGGTTTGACAAGCGGGCGCGAATCGGCGAAAATTCTGTGTCAGCCACTATTCCCCTGTATTCACCGGAGCGTGACATAATGATAAAAGATGTTTTGAAAGAAACTGATGAACGAATGAAAAATGCTGTTGCCGTTTTGCGCGAAGACCTGGCCGGGCTGCGAACGGGCCGGGCCTCGACCGGGTTGGTCGAACGACTGCCGGTCGAATACTACGGGACCGAAACGCCGCTGTACCAACTGGCGACCATTTCAGTTCCCGAACCGCAGTTGATCGCCATTCGCCCGTTCGACAAATCGTCGCTGAAGGCCGTCGAGAAGGCGATCCTGGCCTCCGACCTGGGGCTGACGCCCAACAACGACGGCACCGTCATCCGACTCAACATCCCCGCGCTGACGGAAGAACGCCGGACCGATCTGAAGAAGATCGTCAACCGCCGGGTCGAAGAAGCACGGGTCGCCATTCGCAACGTGCGGCGCGGAGCCATCGAAGACCTGCGCGAGTTCGAGCGTGAAGGGATGATCTCGGAAGATGACAGCCATCGCGGCCAGGAAGACGTCCAAAAGTTGACGGACAAATACATCGCAGAGGTCGAAGACGAAGGCCAGCGCAAAGAAAAAGAGATCATGGAAGTTTAACTGCCGGGTGACTACGCTTCATCAAACTAGTCAGGAGCACTTCACCGTATGATAGACGAACACACGGACCTGCCAGATCGTATACCGTATCACATGGCCATCATCATGGATGGTAACGGGCGCTGGGCCAAATCTCGCGGGTTACCACGCCTGGCAGGTCACCGGGCCGGCGTGGAGAACCTGCGGCGCATTCTGCGCGCTGGCAGCGAGTTCGGGATCAAAATCCTGACGATCTACGCCTTTTCCACCGAAAACTGGGGACGGCCCGAAGCCGAAGTACGCGGTTTGATGAACATCCTCGAATCCGTGATCGACCGCGAACTGAGCCAGCTCCACGCCAACGGGGTGCAACTGCGCCACATCGGCGAACTGGACGGGCTGTCGCCGCTGTTGCAGCGCAAAGTGCGCAAAGCCGTCGAACTCACGCGCCATAACGACCAGTTGATCCTCAACATCGCGTTTAACTACGGCGGGCGGCAGGAGTTGATCCAGGCCTTCCGGCGCATCGTCGAAGACGGGTTCTCCCCGGAGGAGATCGACGAAACGCTGGTCGACTACTATCTCTACACCGCTGGCCAGCCCGACCCCGATATCGTGGTGCGGACCGGGGGCGAGATGCGGCTGAGTAACTTCCTGCTGTGGCAGGCGTCCTACGCCGAATACTACGCCACGCCGGTGTTCTGGCCGGACTTCGACCGTGAGGAACTGCGCAAAGCCATTGTCTACTTTGCCCGGCGCGAACGTCGCTTCGGCCTGGTGCCCCAACCGTAGGATATCGCCATGCTCAAAACTCGTGTAATCGTGGCCATCATCGCCCTCCCAATCCTGATCGCGCTGATCGTGGTGGGAGGGTGGCCTTTTGCGCTGGTCCTGACCGCGGCGCTGCTGCTGGCCGGGGATGAATACGTTCGGTTGGTGCGGCAGGGCAGCTATCACCCGCCGGAGTGGCTGGTGCTGGCGCTGATTGCGCTGCCGCTGGCGGCGACCTGGTTCGCGCACGACACGTGGCGCGCGCCGGGGCTGGCGGCGGCGTTGATCGTGGGCGCGCTCAAGCTGGTGTGGGACTACGAACGCCGCCGTCCCAACGCCATGCTCAATGTCGCGCTGGCGCTGTTCGGCGGGGTGTATATCGGCTGGCTGGGCAGCAGCCTGCTCGCGGTGCGGATGCTGGACGACGGTGCTTACCTGACGCTGGTCGTGTACGGCTGCGTGATCGTCTCGGACAGCGCCGCCTATTTCGTCGGGCGGCAGTGGGGCCGCCACAAAATGTCACCGCGTGTCAGCCCCAAGAAAAGCTGGGAAGGCTACGCGGGCAGCGTGGTATCGGGGGCCGTGTTCGGGGCGTTGGCCGGCGGGCTGCCCGATATCGGCGCGCTGAATGCGCTGCACGGCGCGATCCTCGGCCTGCTGATCGGCGTGCTGGGCACCGCCGGCGATCTGGCGATCTCGGCCATCAAGCGGCAGGTCAACGCCAAAGACTCCAGCCACCTGATCCCGGGGCACGGTGGCCTGCTGGATCGGGTTGACTCGGTGCTGATCGCGGCGGCGCTCAGCTATTATTATTTCGACTGGTTTGTCCTGTAGACAGCCGGGGCACGCTGATCACGAGCCTCTGGTTATTTCTTCGAGGAAATCTTCATTGCTGTCTGTATGCCGCAGCTGGTTGATCAGGGCTTCGGTGGCGCTGGCAGTATCGTAATTGGCCGGAGGTTGGGTCATCTGCACCAGCATCCGGCGCATGGTCCACACGCGCTGTAAGATATCCGGCCCCAGCAGCAGTTCCTCGCGCCGCGTCGATGATTGCATCACATCGAAGGCAGGGAAGATACGTCGTTCCTGCAATTCGCGGGACAGGTGCAACTCCATGTTGCCGGTACCTTTGAACTCCTCGTAGATCACGTCATCCATCCGGCTGCCGGTCTTCACCAGGCAGGTCGCGACAATCGTCAGGCTGCCGCCTTCTTCGACGTTGCGCGCGGCCCCGAAGAACCGTTTGGGCGGATAGAGTGCCGAGGGGTCCAGGCCGCCGGTCAACGTGCGCCCGCTGGGCGGCACGATCAGGTTGTAGCCGCGCGCCAGCCGCGTGATGCTGTCCAACATGATCACAACATCCCGCTTGGATTCGACCAGCCGCTTGGCCCGTTCCAGCGCCATTTCGGCCACACGGACATGGTACTGCACCGGCTCGTCGAACGTGCTGCTGATCACCTCCGCATCGACCGAACGGTCCATGTCGGTGACCTCCTCCGGGCGCTCGCCGATTAGCACAACCATCAGGTGTACTTCCGGGTAATTGTAGCTGATGGCGTTGGCGATGTCCTTGAGGATGGTGGTCTTGCCGGCTTTGGGCGGGCTGACGATCAGGCCGCGCTGGCCGCGTCCGACGGGCGCGACCAGGTTCAACAGGCGCATCGAGATAATGCGCGGGTTGGTTTCCAGATTAAAGCGCTCCTCGGGGAAGATGGCGGTCAGGTAGTCGAAGCGCGCGCGATGCTTCAACTGCTCCGGGTCCAGGCCGTTGACCGCCTCAACCCGCAGCAGCCCATAGTACTTCTCTGAGTCTTTGGGCGGGCGCACTTGCCCGATCACCATATCGCCGGTACGCAGCCCAAAGCGGCGGATCTGCGTCTGGCTAACGTAGATGTCCTCCGGGCCGGGCAAGTAGTGGTTCGACCGCAGGAATCCGATGCCGTCGTCGATCACCTCGAGCACGCCGCCGCGCAGTTCATGGCCCTGACGTTCGGCCTTGTCGCGCAGCAGGCGCAGGATCAACTCTTGCTTCTTCAAGCGGCTGACCCCGCCGATATCGGCCTCACGGGCCAGTTCGCGTAGGTCTTCTAAGGTCTGAGTTTCGAGTTCTGCAATGTCCATTTGGGAGTCTCCAAACGAAGAAAGGGCACCTATGGCCCCTACATGCTATTCATGATGATAGATATCACGATCTGGGGAATATCGCATTAGCGATTCACCACGTCATGGATTGAAGTTTTAAATACGCTGTGGGCGCACAAAAAGGGAGTAGAATGCATCAAAGCAACTAGCTCACAGACAATATAGCACACTGTGCGCGCGGGGTCAAACTCTGGTTTTTTCGCGGGGCCACGAACGAGTTGTCAGCAATAGGTGAATATGGTCGCCAAAGCTGGCGCCCTGCCGGGCGGTCTCCCCTCTTCCATCGAATGGGCGAGGGGAAAAAGCGTGCGCCGTGACTCACCCTCGCCTGCTCTGCGGGAGAGGGGGCTGAGGAGCGTTTTTTGCGCCGGCCAGCCGTTCCTCGCGGCGAGGCCACCGGCGCGGCAACTTGCGCACAAATTCTCCACGTTGACATTCCGCGCGCAGATCGCTATACTCTGCCACATGATACACATAATCCACACCCACCACCATCATCACGACAACTCCGGCCAGCGGCCCGGCAGGTGGTGTGTGCTGCGTATCTGATTTGTATCCCTGACACGCCCATTGTGCGCCTTCCGGTCCGCCGGAGGGCGTTTTTGTTTTCATCAAAGGAGCTTATTATGCCAAACATTCGCCTGGCGCTGCCCAGCAAGGGCCGCATGGAAGCCGAAACGCTGGACTTTCTGGCGGGATGCGGCCTGCATGTGAACAAGCGCAACCCCCGCCAGTACACCGCGACCATGCCCGCGCTGCCGGATGTGCAGGTCTTCTTCCAGCGCGCGCGCGACGTGCCGCTGAGCGTGGCCGCCGGCGACATCGACCTGGGGATCACCGGCTACGACGCGCTGGCCGAACTCCCCACCGCCGCGGACGTGATCATCGTCCACGAGGCGCTGGGCTACAGCCAGTGCAGCCTGGTGCTGGCCGTGCCGGATGCGTGGGACGACGTGCGCACCGTCGCCGACCTGGCGCGCAAAGCCAACGGCAGCGGGCTGCGCGTCGCCACCAAGTACCCCAACGCGGTGACGCGCTTCCTGGCCGGGGCCGGCACGACCAACGTCCGCGTGGTCAGTGCCGACGGCGCGCTGGAGTCCGCGCCCATCGTCGGGTACGCCGATTTCATCGCGGACATCACCAGCACCGGCACCACCCTGCGCGAGAATCGCCTGCGCCAGCTTGAGGACGGCACCATCCTCGACTCGCAGGCGATTTTGATCGGCAACCGTGCCGCGCTGGCCGAACGCCCTGACCTGCTGGAAGCCACCCGGCACATGCTGGAGTTCATCGAGGCGCACCTGCGCGCAGCGGGCCAGCACATGATCTTCGCCAACGTGCGCGGCGCGTCGATGGAGGACGTAGCGCAGCGTATCTTCGGCCAGCCGGGCCTGGGCGGGCTGCAAGGCCCGACCATTGCGCCCATGATCACCCGCGAGCACAGCGGGAACTGGTGGGCGATCAACATCGTGACGCACGCCGCCCGCCTGTATGATGTCATCCGCCAGATTCGCGCCATCGGCGGCAGCGGCGTGGTCGTCACCCCGGTAACGTACATCTTCGAGGAGCAGCCGGCCCGCTACCAACGCCTGCTGGCCGCCTTAGAAAGCGAGGAATCCCAACCATGACCATCACGCTCCCCATTTACGACCTGGACCAGGCCCGCGCCACGATCCTGCAGCGGCCCTCCCTGCGCGATATCAGCGTGCCGGACTGGCTGGCCGACAGCCTGGCGGACACGTTCGGCGAGCCGGTCACGCCCGCCGAAGCGGTGCGCCGCATCATCCACAGCGTGCGCCAGCAAGGCGACGCCGCGCTGTTCGACTGGAACCGGCGCATCGACGATGCCGACCTGGACGCGCTGGCCGTGCCCCCGGACGCGATTCGGGCCGCGCTGCACGCGATCCCGGCTGATGTACGGGATGCGCTGCAACTGGCCGCCGACCGGGTGCGCGCCTTCCACGCCAAGCAGCCGGTCACGGGCTGGATCGACGCCCAGGGCGAGGGATCGCTGGGGCAGATCGTGCGCCCGGTGGATTCGGTGGGCGTGTACGTGGCGGGCGGCACCGCGCCGCTGCCCTCGTCGCTGCTGATGAGCGTGATCCCGGCGCAGGTGGCCGGGGTTGAGCAGATCGTGATCGCCACGCCCCCCGGACGCGGCACCGGCAGCGTCCCACCGGTGATTCTGGCCGCGGCTGCCGTGTGCGGCGTGGATACCGTGATCCGCGTGGGCGGCGCGCAAGCCGTCGCGGCGATGGCCTACGGCACCGCGTCCGTGCCGCGTGTCGCCAAGATCGTCGGGCCGGGCAACCTGTTCGTCACGCTGGCCAAGCAGCAGGTGTACGGCGACGTGGGCATCGACGGGCTGCCGGGGCCGACCGAGACGATGGTCCTGGCCGACGCCAACGCCGATCCCGGGCTGGCGGCGGCGGACCTGCTGGCGCAGGCCGAGCACGACGTGCTGGCCTCCGCGATCCTGGTCACGCCCAGCCGCGCGCTGGCCGACCGTGTCGCGGAGGAGGTGACGGGGCGCGTCGCAACGCTCAGCCGCGCCGGCATCATCGCGCAGGCGATGGACCGCCGCAGCGGGGCGGTGATCGTGGACGACATGGCGCAAGCGTTCGCGGTAGCGAACGAATACGCCGCCGAACACCTGTGCCTGCTGCTCGACAATCCCTGGGACTGGGTCGGGCAGGTGCGCAACGCGGGCGGCGTGTTCCTGGGCGAAAGCTCGTTTGAGGTGCTGGGCGATTACGTGGCGGGACCATCGCACGTCATGCCGACCGGCGGCACCGCGCGCTTCGCCTCGCCGCTGAACGTGCTGGACTTCGTCAAGATCACGAGCCTGATCGGGCTGGAAGCCGGGGCCGCCGCCGCGTTGAGCCGGTCCGCCGCGATCCTGGCGCGCGCCGAAGCGCTGACCGCCCACGCTGCCGCCGCCGAGGCGCGCATCCCGGACCAGGAGGGCACATCATGACCGGCCAACCCCACCCCGGCGTATCCGTGCGCGCCGATATCGCCGCCATGCAGCCCTACGTGCCCAACCCGCCGCTGGCGGTATTCGCGGCGCAGGTCGGGCGTCCGGTGGCGGAGATCATCAAGCTCGACGCCAACGAGAACCCCTACGGCCCGTCGCCGAACGCGCTGGCGGCGCTGGCCGCGTTCGACCATCTGCACGTGTATCCTGATCCCGAAATGCGCGAGCTGCGCGCCATGCTGGCGGCGCACCTGGACGTGAGCGCCGAGCACATCCTGGTTGGCTCCGGCTCCGACGAACTGATCCACCTCATCACGCAGGTGTTCATCGCGCCGGGCGACGTGGTGCTCAACTGCCCGCCGACCTTCAGCATGTACGCCTTCCACGCCGCGCAGGCGCACGCCAACGTGGTCAACGTGCAGCGCGGGATCGACTTTGCGCTGGACGTGGACGCTATCGAGCGCGTGGCGGCCAAGCTCCGGCCCAAGCTGCTGTTCCTGTGCACGCCCAACAACCCCGACGGCGGCCTGATCGCGCCGGAAGCCCTGGAGCGCCTGCTGGCGCTGCCGCTGGTGGTCGTGCTCGACGAGGCGTACATCCCCTTCAGCGGGGAGCCGAGCGCCGCCGCGCGTGTGCCGGACACGTCTAACCTGATCGTGCTGCAAACCTTCAGCAAGTGGGCCGGGCTGGCCGGGCTGCGCATCGGCTACGGCGTGTTTCCGCGCGCGATCATCCGCCACCTGTGGAAGATCAAGCAGCCCTACAACGTCAACGCGGCGGCGGACGTGGCCGCGCGGGCGTCGCTGGCCGACCTGCCGGCGCTGGAAAAAACCGCCGCGCGTATCGTCACCGAGCGCGCCCGGCTGGCGGCGGCGTTGGAGGACATCGCGTTTCTGTCGCCCTATCCCAGCCGCGCCAACTTCGTGCTGTGCCGCGTGGACGGGGTCCCGCTGGCGGAGCTGCGCGCCGCGCTGGAGGCCGCCGGCATCCTGATCCGCTACTACGACGGGCCGGACCTGCGCGGCCATGTGCGCATCAGCACCGGGACCCCCGAGCAAACCGACGCCCTGCTGGCGGTTTTACGCCAGATCGAGGAGGACACATCATGACCCGCACCGCCATCATCACCCGCCACACCAACGAAACACAGATCGAACTGGCGCTGAAGCTCGACGGCAGCGGAGCCGCCGAGGTCAGCACCGGGGTCGGCTTCTTCGACCACATGCTGCACCATGTCGCCCATCACGGCCTGCTGGACCTGACGGTGCAGGCCAGCGGCGACCTGCACATCGACGCGCACCACACGATCGAGGACGTGGCGATCTGTCTGGGCCGCGCGCTGGACGCGGCGCTCGCCGACCGGCAGGGCATCGCCCGCATGGGGTCGGCATATGTGCCGATGGACGAGGCGCTGGCGCGCGTGGTGGTCGACCTCAGCGGGCGGCCCTACGCCGCCATCCAGGCCGCGTTCGACACGCCGCTGATGGGCCAGATGCCGACCTCGCTGGTGGCGCACGTGCTGGAAACCATCGCCTTTAACGCGAAAATGAATCTGCACGCCGCCGTGCTCTATGGGCGCGACGACCATCACCGCGCCGAGGCGCTGTTCAAGGCGCTGGGGCGGGCGCTGGCCGCCGCTGTGCAGATCGATCCCCGGCGCGGTGGGGTGCCGAGTACGAAAGGGACGCTGACGGAATGAGCGCACCAGCCAGCATCGCGGTGATCGACTACGGGGCCGGGAACCTGCGCAGCGTGACGAACACCCTGACGCACATCGGCGCGAACGTGTTTACCATCGCCACGCCGGACAAACTGCACACCGCCGACAAGATCGTGCTGCCGGGCGTGGGTGCATTCGGCGCGGGCATCACGGCGCTGCGCGCGGCGGGCTTCGAGGGGCCGATCAAGGAGGCTGCGGCGGCGGGCGTGCCGCTGTTCGGCATCTGCCTGGGGATGCAGTACCTGTTCGAGTCCAGCGACGAGATGGGCCAGCACAGCGGGCTGGGGCTGCTGCCGGGGCACGTCAGGCGCTTCCCGGTGGAACGGCTCCAGGGGCTGAAGATTCCGCACATGGGCTGGAACCAACTGCACATCCGGCGCGACAGCCCGCTGCTGGCCGGGGTGCCGGATGGCGGCTATGCCTATTTCGTGCACTCGTACTATGTCGAGGCGGGCGACCCGGCGGATGTGCTGGCGGAGACCGACTACGGTATCGACTACGCCTCGGTCGTCGGGCGGGATAACGTGTTCGGCATCCAGCCGCATCCGGAAAAAAGCCAGGCGGTCGGCCTGCAAATTCTCAGGAATTTCATCGCTATGTGATAGGATATCAAAACCAATTGTGAACACGTAGAGGGTGTAACATGATCGTATATCCGGCCATTGACATACGGAAGGGGCGCGTGGTGCGCCTGCAATACGGCGATCCGTCGCGCGAAACCGTGCACAGCGATGACCCGGTCGCCACGGCGAAACGCTGGCAGGCCGCCGGGGCGGCGTGGCTGCACGTCGTCAACCTGGACGGGGCGCTGGGCGAGGCGACGCTGGCGCTGGAGGCACTGCGCGCCATCGCGGAGGTGGGGCTGCCGGTGCAGTTTGGCGGCGGGCTGCGTTCCCTGGACGACGCGCAGCAGGCGCTCGACGCCGGAGCCACGCGCGTGATCCTGGGCACACTGGCCGTGCAGCAGCCGGAGCAGGCTGGGGCTGCCGTCGAACGCTTCGGCGCGGCGGCGGTCACCGTCGCGCTGGACGCCAAAGGCGAGCAGGTCGCCACGCACGGCTGGCAGCAGGTCAGCACGTGGACGCCGGTCGCCCTGGGGCGGCATTTCGCCAAAATGGGCGTGCAGCACGCGCTGTACACCGACATCAGCCGCGACGGCGTGTTGACCGGCGTGAACGTCGCGGCGACGGCACACCTGGCGCGCGAGACCGGGCTGGACGTGATCGCGTCGGGCGGGGTGGCGGCGCTGGACGACATCCGCGCGCTGCACGCGACGGGCGATATCGCGGGCGTGATCATCGGCAAGGCGCTGTACAGCGGCGCGTTCACGCTGGAGGCAGCCCTGCACGCGGCGGCGGGGTGAGATGCTCACCGCACCTCACATAAGCGTTTGCTAAGAACACCCCCGGCGTCATTGACTTGCCATGACTGAGGCCGTAGAATCCAAATACAGGACGGGTGGCTATTTTGCTTTCTTAAGCCAGGCTTAACGTTATTCGTGCCCCGGTCCTTTAGATTCTGGATAGGAAGCGGACAATGCAATATCCAGACTACTACGGCATGCTCGGTGTGAGTCGTGACGCCTCGCGCCAGGAGATCCAAACGGCGTACCGCCGGCTGGCGCGTCGCTATCATCCCGACCTGAACCCGGGCGATGCACGTGCCGAAGAACGCTTCAAGAGGATCAACGAAGCGTACCATGTGCTTTCCGACGCCAGCAAGCGGCAGTCCTACGACCAGCTTGGCCGCCGCTACCAGCCGGGGCCGCGCCGGGACGAGCCGCCGGGCAGCTTCCGCGTTAACTTCGGCCAGGACGACGTATTTTCGGACTTTTTCCGCACCATCTTTGGAGGCAGGGGTATGGGCCAGAGCTACCGGCAGCCGATCCCGGGGGAAGACCGGCAGGTAACGGCCCGCATCACGCTGGAGGAAGCCTATCATGGGACACGGCTCGCGGTGTACACGGACAGTCACAATCTGACGGTGACGGTCCCACGCGGGGTATATCACGGGCTTAAAGTGCGGCTCAAGGGCGAAGGAGAACCCGGATATGCCGGGGGCCAACCGGGTGATCTCTACGTGATCATCCACATCGAGCGGCACCCGCGTTTTGAGCGCGAAGGCGACGATCTGTACACCGACCTGCTCGTGCCGCTGTATACGGCGGTGCTGGGGGGCGAGGTGCCGGTCCCCACGTTAGACAGCGGCGAGCTGTGGTTGGGCATCCCCGCCGGCACGCAGTCGGGCCAACTGATCCGGCTGCACGGCAAAGGCATGCCCCTGCTGAAGCGGACGGGTGGCTACGGGCATCTGTATGTCCGCGTGCTGATCCAGGTGCCGTCCAAACTCTCACGCCGCGAAGAAGAACTGTTCAAGGAACTGCGCGCGCTGCGCAGACACTAACCAGCGTTAACCAGACGGGAAGGAAGAACGGCATGGGTTGGAATTTTGACGATTACCAGGGCTACACCGAACCGGAATATCTGGAACCCAGACGCAACAACGTAACCGCGATCTTGATCGGGATCGGCATGGGGGCGGTGACGCTGGTCTTGATCATGGCCCTGGTGATGACCACCGTCGGCTATTTCCTGATGCCAGACGACGACACAGCGCCGCTGGCATCGCGGGGCCGCCAACGCGAAAACCCGATCCAGGCCGACCTGCGCGAGAGCAGTTTCTCGACCAAAACCAGCCGCGCCGCCCAGCAGGTCAGCACGCCCACCGCCATCCCGCCCGACGTGGTGCAGCAGGCCGACGCCGAATACCTGCTGCTGTCCAACATTTACGAGCGCGTAAATCCCTCGGTGGTCAACATCGAGATCGTGTCGCGCTTCCGCACCACGGACGTAATCGGCAGCAGCGGGTCGGGCTTTGTGATCAACGCGGACGGCTTCATCGTCACCAATGCGCACGTGGTGCGCGACGCCGAGGAAGTCCTGGTCACGTTCTATAACGGCTACGTCATCAGCGCCGATATCATCGGCATCGACGATTACAGCGACCTGGCCGTGATCCGGGTCGCGGATGAGGACGCCCCGCTGATGCCCGTCACGCTGGGCGACAGCAACAACCTGAAGGTCGGCCAACGCATCATCGCCATCGGCAACCCCTTCGGCCTGGAAGGCAGCATGACGGTCGGGATCGTGAGCGCGTTGGGGCGTTCGCTGCCCTCCGCCGAACTGCTCGACCCGGCCTACCAGGGCTACAGCAACCCGTCGATCATCCAGATCGACGCGGCGGTGAACCCCGGCAACTCCGGCGGCCCGCTGCTGGACTCCTACGGGACTGTGATCGGCATCAACACCGCCATCCGCACCGAAAACGGCGGCTTCCAGGGCGTCGCATTCGCGGTGCCGGTCAACACGCTGCGCCGCGTGGTGCCGCAGTTGATCGACAAGGGCTACGCGGACTACTCGTGGCTGGGCATCACCACCACCGCCGATGTGCACGGCTTCAGCATGGCCGCGCTGGCCGACGAACTCGGCTTCCCGGTGACCTATGGCGTGCTGATCAACGAGGTGTACTCCAACTCGCCCGCCGCCAACGCCGGGCTGCAAGGCAGCACCGACGACGTGCGCGTGCGCGGCATCACCGTCGAGATCGGCGGCGATATCATCATCGCCATCAACGGGAACATGGTACGCGACATCGACGATCTGGTCGCCTACCTGGTGGAGAACACGTCGCCGGGCGACGCCGTCGTGCTGACCATCATCCGCGACGGCGAAACGTTCGACGTCGACGTCATGCTGGGCACCCGCCCGCGCTAACCGAAGCTGCTACAGGGGGAGGACGAACACGCAATGACCGCGACACAGACCGTTACGCACATCTTGCCCAGGCTGAAGATCAACACCGCGCTGGCGCGTAAAATCCTGGTGCGGTTCCTGCATGACGCCGTGACCAAAGTCGGCTTCGAGCGCGCGGTGATCGCGCTCAGCGGCGGGATCGACTCGGCGCTGGCGGCCTACCTGGTGAGCGCGGCGCTCGGCCCGGAGAACGTGCTGGCGGTGCGCATGCCGTACCAAAGCTCGTCGCCGGACAGCCTGGAAGACGCCCAGACCGTGATCGACGCGCTGGGCGTCCACAGCGCGACGATCCCGATCACGCCGATGGTCGATCCGCTGATTGAGCGTTTTCCCGACGCGGGGAAAGTGCGCCAGGGGAACATCATGGCGCGGATGCGCATGGTGGTGCTGTACGACCAGTCGGCGGCCTTCGGCGGGCTGGTGATCGGCACCAGCAACAAGACCGAAACCCTGCTCGGCTACAGCACCGTCTACGGCGACAATGCCGCCGCCGTGCAACCCATCGCCGACCTGTACAAAGCACAGGTCCGCCAACTGGCGCGCGCGCTGGACGTGCCGCCGGAGATTATCGACAAGCCGCCGTCGGCTGACCTGTGGGCCGGGCAAACCGACGAGGACGAGCTGGGCTTCACCTACGACACCGCCGACCAGATCCTCTACCTGCTGGTCGACGAGCGCTACACCGTCGACGAGGTCGCCGCCGAGGGCTTCGACCGGACCTTCGTCGATAACATCTGGCGGCAGGTGCGCAGCAATCACTACAAGCGCACCATGCCCAACATCGCCAAGCTCAGCCGCCGCAGCATCGGCCACGATTTCCTGTACCTGCGCGACTGGAGTGGGTGAGCAATTTACGGCTGCTCCTCCATGCCGGGCAGCACAGCGCCCAGCAGGTCGAACAGTCTGTCGGGTTCCACCTCGTAGATCATCTGCATCGCGCGTTTGCCTTCGAGCGTCGCCATCCGCTGCAACGCCGTCACAGGCCGCCCTAACGAAACGGGCATAACGTCACAAACTCCTGCTTCCAAATACACAGTGATCCCACTATCAACCCGATCCGCTACAGCACCCAGCTATCCTCCGGGGCCGGACGCAGGCGGGGCGGCTGCCGCCGGAACAGCGAACACGGCTGCCGGGTGCGGACCGGGGCTTGCTGCGCGTGGGCGTGGATTTCGTCGGCGATCTCCCACACCGCGTCGGGACGGGCCAAGCGGCGCGCGCGCCGCGCCCAGCCGTCGAGATCGCCGGCCAGCCATGCCGCGACCGTCGCCGCGACACGGGCGGGCTGCGCGGCATAGACGCCGGCCCCATGCGCGACGACATGCTGCACGTTGCCCACTTCCTGGCCGGGGATTGCGCCGCTGAGGATCAACGGCACGCCCGCCACACACGCTTCGGTGATGGTGGCCGGTCCGGCTTTGGTGACCAGGATATCCGCCGCCGCGATCAGGTCGTGCATGTTGCTCACGAACGGGTACAGGTGCACGGGCTGCTGCCAACCCACCGCCCGCAAGCGCTGCATCAAGCGCCGGTTGCGCCCCGCCACGATGGCGAGCTGCAGCGGCAGCCGGTGCCGGTCGATGTAGCGCGCGATGTCATAGACCGGCCCCATGCCGTCCGCCCCGCCGCTGAGCAGCACGGCAGGCCGCACCGGGTCCCAGCCAAGCTTGTGACGTGCGGCGGATCGCTCCAGCCGCCCGGTCACGAAGCGGGGATGCACCGGCAGCCCGGTCAGGCGCAGTTGCTCGGGCCGCAGCCCAAACCGGCGGCCCCGCTGGTAGGCGGCCTCGGTCGGCACCAGACAGCGCTCGACGTCGGGTTCGTACCAGAACGCATGGGTGGAAACCAGATCGGTGATCACGGTCACGAAGGGCGGGCGATAGCGGCGAGAGGCGTGCAGCGCGTGCATCACCGGGCGGGAAAACAGCGCGTGCACGCTGACCATCACGTCCGCCGGGTGTTCGCGCACCAGGCGGCACAGCCCCGCCCCCCAGGCGCGATTGAGCAGTGCCATCGCGGCCCGGCTGCGGCGGTGTCCGTTCGACAGCCAGTAACTCGCCTGCCAGCTTGGCGCGGCGTAGTTCACCCAGCGGGGATAAATTTCCGGCAGGTACTTGAACGGAAACGGCGTATAGCGGCGGTAAACATCCACCAACTCGCTGATGTAGCGGCCCGGATAGCGCTGCTCCAGCGCGGCCCGGATCGCGTCGGCAGCAGCCCGGTGCCCGCCGCCGGTGTCCGACATCAGAAATACCACGCGCTGCATCGGCTCAGTCTTCCTCGCGCAGGACACGCTTCACGCGGCGCTCGAACTGGCGACGGGGCAGCATCACCCGGCGGTCGCACGTCAGGCAGCGGATGCCGACGTCCGCACCCATACGGTACACGCGCCAGCGCGCCCCGCCGCAAGCGTGCGGCTTGCGCATCTGCACAATGTCTCCAACTCGGATGTCCATGCCAAAGTCGCCCTCTCGATTATAGGAAGGCCCTCGCGGATCGGCCTACTCGCGTCCGCCCGGCGGTCCGGATGCGGCCTGGGGCTGGTAGTCGTACCCGTAGCCCATCGCCTGCTCGCGCAGGCTGGTTTTGTTGAGCACCACGCCGCTGATCGGGCTGCCAATGTGGCGGAACTGCTCGGCAGCCTGGCGTGCCGCGCTGCGCTGCGTCTGCCCGGCTTCGAGCACCATCACCACGTCGGCGCGGATGTTGGCGGCCAGGATCGCGCTGTCGGCCACGGCCAGGCACGGCGGCGTATCGAACAAGATCACGTCCACGTCCAGATGGGCCTTGAAGACCTTGATCCAATCCGGCAGCGTCTCCGAATGCAGCACCTCCGCCGGGATCGCCGGCAGCGGCCCGCTGGTGATCACCGACAGGTTGGGGGTTTCGGCGGCCTGGACATGGTCCTGCAGCACAGCGGGCAGGGCGGCCTGCGTCACCGCGAGGTCATAGTCCGCCGGGGACTGGGTCAGCAGCCGGGCGAGGGTCCCCTTGTTTTCGACGTTGAGAATGTCGTGCAGCCGGGGCTGGCGCAGGTCGGTATCGACCAGCAGCACGTTCAGGCCACTCTGCGCGATGGCGACGCCCAGGTTAGCGACCGTAATGCTTTTGCCTTCGGCGGGGTTGGGGCTGGTCACCACGTACAGGCCGCTGCGTTTATCCGCGCCCGGGGGCGAGAGCAGCAGATTGGCCTGGATGGCGTGGTAGGCCTCTGCGATGGGCGACGCGGGCGCGCGCTGCGTGATCAGGCGTCGGGGGTAGCTGTCTTTGGAACGCCCAAAACGCGCAATCGTCCCCAACACCGGCAGGTCCATGATGTGGGCCGCCTGCTCGGCAGACTTGACCGCGCTCTCCTGGAGGTGCATGAACAGCACCAACCCGGCGGCCAGCAGCACGCCGATCACGGCCCCCACCACCGCCGACCGGACCAGCGTCTTGTCTTGCGGCCATTCCGCTTCGACCGCTTCCTCGACGATGTCGAGGGTGGTGGTCTGCCCCTGGAGCGCCGCGATCAACGCCTGGTTGGCGGCGGCCTGGGCGCGCCACTGCGTGATCTGGTTGTGGATGATCGTGGCCTCGGCTTCGAGCCGCGCGACCTGGTCCGGAGTGGTGGCGCCGGCGATCTGCGCGCGGAGGTCAGCCAGCACGTCGAGCGCGGCCTGGATATCGCTGTTGAGTTGGGTGATCGCGGCCTGCGCGCTCGCGATCTGCTGCGTCTGCTCCGGCGTGAGGCTGGCCGGATTCTGGGCGCGCAGTTGGGCGGCGATGGTGTTGGCGATGGGCGCGACCTGGTCTTGCCTCTGATAGGTCACGGCGATCACCAGCAGCGACGTGTCGTCAACGATGCGCGGCTCCACCGCCTCCCGCAAGCTGCGCACGCTGGCGTCCAGGTCGAGCGTGTCGATGGTGGCTTGCAACACTGGGCGCGTCCGGGCCAGTTCGGCATACAGCCGGGCCAGGTCCGCCCCGGTCGGCAGGTCGCCGCCAGTGGAGTTGGGCTGGGGATCGCGGGTGATCAAGATTTTGACCTCAGCCTGGTACGTATCGGCCTGCGACTGGCGCGCAAAGAACGCAATGCCGCCGCCCACCAGCGCCGCCAACACCAGGAACCAGGTCCATCTTCTGAACAGACGAATATACTGGTTGAGTTCCATCGGGTAACTACTCCTCTTGATGAATCACCCCACATCATACAGCATTCAGCCCAAATTATGCAGCCTCAAAACGCCATCTGGGGGTTATGCTAGATATCCTGGCGCGTGTGTCGATGGTTTACCCCTCCCTAAATCCCTCCCCGTGAACGGAGAGGGACTTTGGGTCCCGGTTTGTTTCCCCCTCTCCGCGCGCGGGGAGGGAGCCAGG
>DAOTUD010000131.1:0-6846 GCA_034437275.1 Anaerolineae bacterium | reverse complement strand
TTCCCCGCACGCGGAGAAAGGGGGGAGGCGCAAGTCCCTCTCCGTTTACGGGGAGGGATTTAGGGAGGGGTAAAACTTACGGGAACAATCCTCTGTAAACAGCCTGCGTAAGTTCATAACACGCTCTAGGATACAGGAGGGGGTGTGATGGCGAAGCGACATACAGCCCGGTGGCGGCGGGTGGGGCGATTTCTGCGGCGGACGGTCGGGCGCGTGCTGCTGATCGAAGGCGCGCTGATCGCGGCGGTGCTGGCGCGTGGGGCGGTGGCGGGCCTGCGCAGCGCGGATGACCTGGGCATGACGCGCACCTGGATGTACCAGTATATTGAGACTACCAACCCCAGGCGGACGCACGAGCGCGCATCGCGCGACGGCACCGACATCGCGCACAGCGCCGCGCTGGTGTTTCCCTCGGTGCTGTTGGGCAGGCTGACGATCATCGCCGGGACGCTGCTGCGCTGACTCCGTATAATATGGGATGACATATCGCGGGCGTGGATGAGTAGTCGATAATAATTCGTTTAAAAAATGCGTGGGCGCGTCGTTTCAATGCTATAGTAGATAATAGAGAAGCAAACAGCGGGAGAATTGTACATGAGACACCATAACCAATGGTGGCTGGTGATCGCTGGCGCAGTGCTGCTGCTGGCACTGACCACAGCACCGGTATATGCCGCCGCCACACCGCCGCCCGCCCCCAGCCTTGCCCAACAAGATGATGTGATCTGGCGCTGCGTTGTGGTCAACGGCCCGATGGCGCTCAACATCCGCAGCGGTCCCAGCCTGGATTACGACGTAGTCGCCACCCAGGCCGCCGGGGATCGCCTCGAGGCCGACTACAGCCGCCAGCAAAACGCCAACAGCTACACCTGGGTGCCGGTCCGCTTTACGGATGCGACCGGCTGGGCGGTCAAGCACCGCCTGGATACCTGCCAGGACCAGTTGTCCGGTGTGGTCGACGATGACGGCCTGCTCGACCGCTACGAGATCGCCGAACTGGCGCGCACGGTGGTGCTGCTGGCCAACGTGACCAACAGCGGCATGGCCTCGACCGGCACCGGCACCATCACCAGCCCGGACGGCGTGATCGTGACCAATGCGCACGTGGTCGAGGACGCGGATTTTCTGGCGGTGGCGATCCTGGACGACATCAACGATCCGCCTGAATACCGCTACATGGCCGAGGTCATCACGACCGATCTGGTGTACGACGTGGCGATGGTCGCCATCCGCTACGACATGGACGGCAACCCGGTCCAGACCAGCGCGCTGAATTTGCCCTACATCCCGACCTTGGTCGCGGCCAGCGAGGTCTACCGGGGCGATACCGTCTACATTTTCGGCTATCCGGGCATTGGCGATGATTATCTGGTCGTGACCAGCGGCAGCATCGTGTCGGTGGAAAACGGCAACGTCGGCACGCAGCGGCTGCCGGTGTGGTACCGCACCGACGCCGAGATCGCGCCCGGCAACAGCGGCGGGCTGGTGGTCAACGGCAACGGGCAGTTTATTGGCATCCCGACCACCGTTCGCGCCGAGGGGCAGACCGGGGGCCGCCTGGGTGGCATCCGGCCCGCCGAGGTCGCGCTGATGGCGGTCGGCGGGGATACGCCGGTCGTGACGGCACCGCCGGCCACGCCTGCCCCAGATAGCGCGGTGTGGGTGGAGCTGGACAACCTGTGGCTGGAGCATAACGTGGTTGAGGACGGGCTGCCCGGCATCCGCATGCACGCCGCGTTTGTGATCGGCGGCTGGGCACAGCGTGCCGCCACGCTCTACGCGCGCTTTTATCTCGACGAGACCGGCGCGCCCATCGTGAACGCCAGCGCCCCGTCGCCTTATCGCGACGCCGACGACGCCGTGATCGCGCAGGCACCGCTGCTGCCGTGCTGCGCGCAGACGATCTACGACAATCTGGTGCTGTTCGTCCCGTACCAGGCGCTCGGCATCGCCCAGCCGGGCAGCTACCCGATCAACATCCAGTTCGAGGTCGCCAGCGACGATCAAAGCTGGCAGCGCGAGTTGGGCTGGCAGTACATCACCTACGCGCGGCAGTGACCGGGCCTTGTCCAAATCGTGCCGACGTGTGGCGTGTCGATTGACGGCACGCCTTTTTTGGGTAGTGCACGCTGTGAGGTAGCTCTGCAGAATAGCGTGATCGTTCGCAGGTTGGCCCTCACCCCTCCGCATTCTGTAGTTCTGCCCGCTGTGGCACGCCCCAGCGTTATGATTTTATAAATTTCAGGTGAGGATTTGGTTATCCCTCGTCCGGCGATAGGACTATCTTCAGGATGTATGTTACAATGCGGAATGAATGAAGCCGTTATTTATTTAGGACGTGGTTGGAGCGATTGACCATGCGGGCATCCTCTTCTTCTATAGCAAAAATTCAGGGCCAATGGCTGGGCGTGCTGATCGCGATTGGCGCGCTGGTGGCAGCGGGCACGCTGCTGGTGCTGTACGCCAATACGGCGCTGACCTGGTCCGAGCGGCCTTTTGCCGGGTTCCTGCCGACACGCAGCCTCGAAGTGGATGTGTACCGGTCGCTGAGCGACGAGTCCTGGCCGGCCTTCGCGATGGGCCTGGAGTCCGGGGACCAGGTGATCGAGGTCGATGATACGCGGGTGGACGACCAGCCGCCCGGCGCGCGCCTGGACGAATTTAACAGCCTTCTGGAGTCTCAGTCCAGCGGCGACCGGGTGACGGTCAACTTCCTGCGCAAAGCCAGCAGCGAGAATGCGCTGCCGCCGGGGGCCGCGTGCTCGCCGGTGCCGGACACCGTCAACCTGTACGACTGCGCGGTGTCGATCAGGCTGGAGGAGATGCCCGCCGGCGACATGGTGGGCTATTTCTGGACCGGCTGGGGCGCAGGGCTGGCGTTGTGGCTGGCCGGGTTGATGCTGCTGGTGCGCCAACCGCGCAGCCCGTTGGTGCGCACCATCGTGATCGTGGCGGCGGTGATGGCGATCTTCCTGGCCGGCTCGTTCGACGCGATCAGCACGCATCGCTACGGCGAGGTGTGGATGGTGGCCGGGGCGCTGCTGGCCGGGCTGTTGATCGTGTTTGCGCTGGAGTTCCCCTACCGCTTTGCCACGATCCAGCATACGCCCTCGCTGCGCTGGTCGCCGCTGCTGGTGTCGCTGGCGCTGGGCGGGATTGCGATCGCGCTGTATCGCTCGTCCGATCTGGCGCTGACCTACGCCTCGACGGCGGTCGTCAACGGGACGCTGCTGGTCGGGGCGCTGATCCTGGGCGGGATGGTGTCCTGGCGGCGGCAGCGATCCTCGTCGCCGATTGTGCGCAACCAGACCACGATGGTGCTGTTCGGGCTGGTGCCCTGGCTGGCGTTGGCGCTGGTCGCGTTTGGCTGGCGGCTGGTGGTCGGGGAACCGCTGGCCGGGTTGATCGTCTTCAATTCGGTGGTGCCGATCCTGTTCCCGCTGAGCGCGATTTACGCCACCTTGCAGTTCCGGCTGGTGGACACCGACCGCGTGATCACGCAGGGCCTGCTCTACAGCCTGATGATCGGCGTGTTGATGCTCGGCTACTGGCTGATCGTGGCCGGGATCGGGATGCTGATCGGGCGCTCGATGCGCGAAACCGCGCTGAGTCCGGTGTTGATCGCCTTCGCGATCTTCGTGGTGGCGATTCTGTTCACGCCGCTGCGGCTGTTTTTGCAGCGTTTGATCGACGCGGCGTATTTCCGCGCGCGCCGCGCCTACCAGCAGTATTTGGAGGAATTCTCCCGCGAGGTAACCAACGTGGTCACGCTGCACGACGTGTTGACGCTGGTCCACGAAACGCTGGACGACGCGCTGGCGCCGGAGCATGTGATCCTGTTCGTGCGCGATATCGTCACGCAAGAGTACCGCGCCGAACCCGACCCCGAAACCGGACGCCACCCGACCGACATCACCTTTGCCAGCGACAGCGGCCTGATCCGCTACCTGCGCGACCGGGCCAGCCTGCTGTACCTGGAAGAAGGCCGCCCGCTGCCGCTCGACGTGGTGAGCGACCGGTCGCGGCTGGCGGTGCTGGGCGCGCCGGTGATCGTGCGGCTGCGCGGCCAGCGCACGCTCAACGGCTTCGTCGTGATCGGCCCGCGGCGGGGCGGGGCACCCTATTTGCACGAGGACCTGCGCTTTATCGAGCACCTCAGCGACCAGATCGCGGTCGCGGTCGAGCGCGCACAGGCTGTCGACGACCTGGAGCGCCGCGTCCGCGTGCAGGACGTGCTCAGCCAGGTGAGCCGCGCGCTCAACTTTGCGATTGACCTGGACACGCTGCTGGAGTTGATCTACGCGCAGACGATCCGCGTGATCGACGCGCCGAACTTCTACATTGCGCTGCGCGACCCCAACGTCGACGAGTTGTCCTACGTGTTCTACAACGAGGGCGACGAGCGTAACGCCCACATCGAGGGGCAGCGCCGGCGCATGGGCCGCGACCTGATGAGCGAGATCGCGCGCACGCAGCAGACGATCCGCACCGATGATTACGTGCGCGAGTCGCTGCTGCGCGACCCGCGCGGCGAGGTCGATAACCCGGAACTCAAGGCGTGGATGGGCGTGCCGCTGATGGCCGACACCGGCGGCGGCGTGCTGGGCGTGATGGTTGCCGCCACGACCGAGCCGGGCGTGATCTTCACCGACGACCAGCAAGACCTGTTCTGGGACATCGCCAACCTGGCGTCCAGCGCGATTGACAAGCTGCAGCTCTTCGAGAAGACGCAGCTTCGTGCCCGGCAGCTCAGCGCGATCAACGAGATCGCCAGCCAGCTCGCCTCGGAGATGGGCAACCTGGACCGGCTGCTGTCGATGATCACCGAAAACGCGGTGCAAATTCTCGGCACCGAGGCCGGGAGCCTGCTGCTGGTCGACGAGGAAAGCAGCGACCTGGAGTTCCGCGTGGTAATCGGCGGCGGCGGCGAGGACTTGATCGGCACCCGCATCCCGGCGGGCAGCGGTGTGGTCGGTGCGACCGCGCAGCGCGGCTCGTCGATCATCGTCAACGACCCGGCGCGGGATTCGCGCTGGTACGGCGACCTGCACTCCACCGAGGAGCGCGATGTCCTGGGCGCGATGAGCGGCGGCAACGGATTCGAGGGGGCCGAACAACCCGACGGCGCAGACGTGAACGGCGACGACGATGGCTTCGAGTCGAACGCGCTGCTGTCGGTGCCGCTGCTGGCCCAGGGGCGCACGATTGGCGTGCTGCAGATGGTCAACAAGCGCGACGGCAGCATCTTCGTACAGGAAGACGCCGACCTGCTCGAAACGTTCGCCGGGCAGGCCGCCATCGCCATCGAGAACGCGCGCCTGTTCGACATGACCGACCAGCAGCTCGCGCTGCGCGTGCAGGAGTTGGACACTATGCAGCGCATCGACCAGGAGCTTAACCGCACGCTCAACCTGGAGAACGTGCTGGACATTACGATGGATTGGGCGCTGCGCAAAAGCGGCGCGGCGGCGGGGGCGCTGTTCATCCTCGACCGCGAGCGCGGCGAACTGCGCATCACCGCCTCCTACGGCTACCCGCTCGACAGCCCCTTCGGCACGCCCGGTCTTGAGCAGTGGTACCCGGCGAACAAGGGCATCGTGGGGCGCGTGGTGCGCTCCGGCCAGCCGTCGCTGGTCACGGACGTGAGCATCGACCCGGATTACGAGGAGTCGCTGGCGGGCTGTGTCGCGCAGTTGACGGTGCCGCTGTTCAGCGCCAACCAGGTGATCGGCGTGATCATCCTGGAGAGCGACCAGGAAGGCCAGCTCGACCTGCTGGACCTGGACTTCGTCGCGCGTCTGGCCGAGCACGCCAGCCCGGCCATCGTCAACGCGCAGTTGTTCCAGGAACTCCAGCGCGCCAACGAGGCCAAGAGCGAGTTCGTGAGCTTCGTGGCCCACGAGCTGAAGAACCCGATGACCAGCATGAAGGGCTACACCGACCTGCTGCTCAAGGGTGTGGTCGGGCCGGTCAACGAGCAGCAGTCCGACTTCCTGAACACGATCTTCAGCAACGTGAGCCGCATGGAAACGCTGGTGAGCGACCTCAACGACCTGACCAAGCAGCAGACGGACAACCTGCGGCTGGAGATGTTCCCGGTCGATTTCCGCTACGTGGTGGTCGAGACGCTGCGCGCCCAGCAGGGCCAGATCGAGGAGAAGGAGCAGACGATCCGGCTCGCCGTGCCCGAGAGTCTGCCGCTGGTCATGGGCGACCAGAACCGCCTGATCCAGATCATGACCAACTTTATTTCCAACGCCTACAAGTACACGCCGCCCGGTGGCGAGATCGTCATCCACGCCGAGGCGACGCGCAACACCTGGGACCCCGAAGGGCCGCCGAATGTGATCCACTGCTTCGTGCAGGATACCGGCATCGGCATGAGCGAGGAAGACCTGAACGAGCTGTTCACACCCTATTTCCGCAGCGAGAACCCCAAGACGCGCGAACAGCCCGGCACCGGCCTGGGCCTGACGATCACCAAAGGGCTGATCGAGCAGCACGGCGGCATGATCTGGGTCGAGAGCCAGCCGAACATCGGGACCACGTTCCACTTTACGATCCCGGTGGCGACGGAAGAAGAACGCGCCGCCGCCGAGCAGGTCGCGTCGTAAGCCAGGGGCAGTTAACGCGGGCCGCTCCCAACCGTGTTAGGACCAGGGGCCAGCGTAAAGCACACAACTAGCGCCGCATCACGTTCCACAAAAAGTATTAATAGGGGGTTATGCTAGATATCCTGGCGCGTGTGTCGATGGTTTACCCCTCCCTAAATCCCTCCCCGTGAACGGAGAGGGACTTTGGGTCCCGGTTTGTTTCCCCCTCTCCGCGCGCGGGGAGGGAGCCAGG
>DAOTUD010000130.1:0-2906 GCA_034437275.1 Anaerolineae bacterium | reverse complement strand
ATGCGCGAAGATTTGGGCGAATCGCAGTAAGCGCAGGTACGCTAAACCTGATAAACTCTGTGTGGATGCACAGAGTTTTTTGTTTTGAGCAGGATTCTTCTTGCCGGTCAACAGCGAGGTGCAGCACATGCCCGATCAGCCGATCTACCTGGATTACAACGCCACGACGCCGATCAAGCACGAGGTCGCCGAAGCGATGCGGCCCTTCCTTTTCGAGCATTTTGGCAATCCATCGAGCAGCCATGCCTACGGGGCCATCGCGCGCGCCGCCGTCGACACCGCGCGCGCGCAGGTCGCGGAGCTGCTGGGCTGTTCCCCGGCGGAGATCATCTTCACCAGCGGCGGCACCGAGGCCAACAACACCGCGATCAAGGGCGTGGCACACCAGCACCGGGCGCGCGGGCGGCACATCATCACCAGCGCGGTCGAGCACCCGGCGGTCAGCGCCCCGTGCGCCTACCTGGGCGGGCGGGGCTGGCAGATCACGACGCTGCCGGTCGATGCGGTGGGGCGCGTCGATCCGGCGGCGGTCGCGGCGGCGATCACGGATGACACGGTGCTGATCTCGATCATGCACGCCAACAACGAGGTGGGCACGCTGCAACCGCTGCGTGAAATCGCCGACATCGCCCACGCACGCGGCGTACTGCTGCACACCGACGCGGCGCAGTCGGTCGGCAAGGTGCCGGTGCTGGTCGATGAACTGGGCGCCGATCTGCTGTCGGTGGCCGGGCACAAGCTGTACGCGCCGAAAGGCGTCGGGGCGCTGTATGCGCGCGCGGGTGTCGACTTCACCCCGTTGATGCACGGGGCCGGGCACGAGGCGGGCCGCCGTCCTGGGACCGAAAACGTGCTGGAGATCGTCGGGCTGGGGCAGGCGGCAGCCATTGCCGCGCGCAACATGGAAAACAGCGCGGCCCACATGCGCGCCCTGCGCGACCAGTTGTACGCTGCGCTGCGCGCCGGCTTCCCGGAAACGGTGATGCGCCGCAACGGGCCGGAAGACGGGCGGCTGCCCAATACGCTCAGCGTGAGCTTTCGCGGCATCCGCGCCGACACCCTGCTCGACGCGATCCAAGCGCAGGTCGCGGTGTCGGCGGGGGCGGCGTGTCATGGCGACACGGTCACGATTTCCCACGTGCTGGCTGCGATGGGCGTGCCGGACGAGTTCGCGCGGGGCACGCTGCGCTTCTCGGTCGGCGTGCCGACCACGCCTGGCGAGGTCGACGAGGCGGCGGCGATCCTGATCCCGACCGTGTGGCGCTTGCTGCCGCATGATGATGACGCTTCATGAGGAATACTGCGCCGGTGCTATCCCCCCGTATGAATTTGGTGAATTCTGCCGCTTTCTATACTTTTCCTGCGTTTTGCTAACGAATTTCTATTGGAGCTAGTTTACACTTACAAGGACGTGTGCGCAGCACCGTTAATAATGCTATGCCTGGAGGTTATGCCAAGTGCCCGCGAAAAACAACCACGACGACGTACGTGAAAACCAAGCTCAACAGCCGGAGGTCGACGAGCCGACCGCCGGAGAAAACGCCGCCGAGCACACCGCCGAAGAGATCGTCGAGGAGGCGGCCGAGGACGCCGTCGACGACACCATCGACCGGTTGAGCGAGCAAGTGGTGGAGGCCGAAGCCCGCGCCGAGGAGCTGCTCGACAGCCTCAAGCGCGAGCGTGCCGCCTTCCAGAACTACAAAAAGCGCGTCGAGCGCGAGCGCGCCGACCAGCAGCAGGTCATCGCTGGCAGCGTGCTGCTCAAGCTGCTGCCGATCCTGGATGATTTTCACCGCGCGATGGACGCCGTGCCCGAAGACGAGCGCGACGAATGGTTCGACGGCGTGGCGCTGATCCTGCGCAAATTCGAGCGTTTCCTCGACGAGCAGGGCGTGAGCGAGATCGACGCCGAGGGCGCGCCGTTCGACCCGAATTATCACGAGGCGGTCAGCGTCGACCCCGACGCGGACGCCGCGCCGGAGACGGTGACGGATGTACTGCAGCGGGGCTATATGCACGGCGACCGCGTGCTGCGCCCGGCAATGGTGCGTGTCGCCGGGTAGCGCATTTATCTGCATTTATCACGAACGATCACAACTACACGACGAGGTGAAACATTATGGCAAAGATTATCGGTATCGACCTGGGGACCACTAACTCCGCTGTGGCGGTGATGGAAGGCGGCGAGCCGACCGTCATCCCGTCAGCAGAAGGCGGACGCCTGATCCCGTCGGTCGTCGCGGTCAACAAGCAGGGCGAGCGCCTGGTCGGGCAGTTGGCCCGGCGGCAGGCCGTGATGAACCCGGAAAACACGATCTTCTCCGTCAAGCGCTTCATGGGCCGCAAATTCGAGGATGCCGAAGTCCAGAAGGCGCTGGAAGTGGTCCCCTACCAGGTGAGCGCCGCGCCCAACGGCGACGTGCGCGTGCACATGGCCGGCAAAGCCTACAGCCCGCCGGAGGTTTCGGCCATGATCCTGCAGAAGATCAAGGCTGACGCCGAAGCCTACCTGGGCGAAGAAGTCACCCAGGCCGTGATCACGGTCCCGGCCTACTTCAACGACAGCCAGCGCCAGGCCACCAAAGACGCCGGGCGCATCGCCGGGTTGGAAGTCAAGCGCATCATCAACGAGCCGACCGCGTCCTCACTGGCCTACGGCATGGACAAGAAGCAGGACGAAACGCTGGCCGTCTACGACCTGGGCGGCGGGACGTTCGATATCTCGATCCTGGACGTGAGCGAAGGGCTGATCGAGGTGCGCTCGACCAACGGCGACACCTTCCTGGGTGGCGACGACTTCGACGAGCACATCATCGACTGGCTGACCGAGGAATACAAGAAAGAGCAGGGCATCGACCTGCGCCAGGACCGCCAGGCGCTCCAGCGCTTGAAGGAAGCCGCCGAGA
>DAOTUD010000129.1:0-24587 GCA_034437275.1 Anaerolineae bacterium | reverse complement strand
AGCTACAACGACCAGGTGAAGGCCGCCGCGGTCGCGGGCGAACTGCCCTGCGTGCTGGACTTTGACGGCCCCTTCATCTACAACTACGTCTACGCGGGCGACCTGATCCCGATGGACGAATACTTTGGCGACGAAATGCTGGACGACGTGCTGCCCTCGATCATCGATCAGGGTACGGTTAACGGCGAACTCTACAGCCTGGGCCAGTTCGACAGCGGCCTGGCCTTCTGGGGCAACCGCGCCATGCTGGAAGAAGCCGGCGTGCGCATTCCGGAAGGGTTGGAAGACACCTGGACGCTGCCCGAGCTTAACGATGCACTCGACGCGCTGGCCGAAGTCGTCCCCGATGACGGCTACGTGATCGACCTGAAGTTCAGCTACACCGGCGAGTGGTACTCCTACGCCTTCGGCCCGATCATCCGCAGCTTCGGCGGCAACACCATCAATTTCGATGGTTATGATACCGCTGACGGCTACCTAAACAGTATCGAAGCCTTCGACGCGATGACCTGGCTGCAGGGCCTGTTCGAAAAAGGCTACGCTACAGCATCGCCGGTCGACCCGGATGCCGACTTCATGGAAGAGCGTGTCCCGCTGAGCTACTGCGGCCACTGGTGCTATCCGAGCTATCAGGAAGCCCTGGGCGAAGACCTGGTGCTGATCCCGATGCCTGACTTCGGGACCGGCCCGGTGACCGGCATGGGCTCCTGGAACTGGGGCATCACCAGCTCGTGCGAAAACCCGGACGCCGCAGCGGAATTCATCGAATACCTGATGGTTCCCGACAACGTCACGATGATGACCGATGCCAACGGCGCGGTCCCGGCCCGCATCTCCGTGCTGGAAGCCGACGAGCGCTACCAGCCCGGTGGTGACCTGTACATCTACTACCTCCAGTTGACTGAAGGCGTGGCCGTTCCGCGCGCGAAGACCGTGGTCTACCCGACCATCTCCTCGCAGATGGAAACCGTCATCAACGCCATCGCCAATGGCGAAGACGTGCTGGCCACCCTGGACGCGGCGGTAGCCGAGATCGACGCTGCCATCGCCGAACTGGAAAGCTAAGCGTAGGCGGCTAATGTTGTACCATTCCGGGGGGAGGTCCGTCTCCCCCCGGAATTTACTAAGCCGGGGAGGTGCCCAATTGGCAACGCTAAGAGATTTTCTTAAACAACGTTTTAGTGGACGACGCGTACAAGACTTTGGGGTAGCCATGCTGATGGGAGGACCGGCCTTTCTCCTCCTGATCCTGTTTATGATCTGGCCCTTCTTCAGCGGCTTCGAACTCAGCCTGACCAACCAGCGCTTCAGCAGCGTCGAAGGCGAAGATGTTGGCTGGCGCAACTACGATCAACTGCTGAGCATCAGTTTCGTCAAACTGCCGGACATCCCCGACCAGCTACCCGATACCCGCCAGATTCTATTGCGCCGGCGACTGCAAGAGACGATCCCCAATAACGACTACGCGGTGATCACCCGCTTCGAGGCTGAGATCGGCACCGGCACCACCAACCTGATGCTGTTGGCCAAAGGCCAAGCCTATCAAGAGGCGTTAAAGACCAATCTGGATACGGTAGACCAACCGGGGACCATTATGAATGTGGCCATAGTGCCACTGCCACCTGGATCGAACGGCGCACTTCCGCCCGAGGCCGAAGACGCCGGATATGAACGTATCCGCCGCATCGATGTCCTTGGCAGACACTACGCCTTTATCGCCCAACAAGCAGACTTTTGGAACCGGCTGTTGGAGGACAGCGTGCGCCTGGCTGGTGACAACCCCGACCAGATTGGCGCACTCATGATAGAGCTGCCGAATACACTAGCCAATTTGACCGACGAACAGCTCCTGGACCTGGCCCAGCCGATCTGGTGGTATCCGAAAAAAGGCGGCGAGCTTGAATTTGAGTGGGATAATCTGGACGCAGCCGGGCTGGGCGAATATGAAGATTGGAGCAAGGAGCCGATCCTGAGCCGCTTCGAACTGGGCGGCAACCAGTACGCCATTATCGCCAAAGACAGCAGCTTCTTCATTGCGCTGCGCAACAACCTGTACTTCGCCGCTGTGGTGGTCCCGGTCCAGACTTCGCTGGCGCTGCTGATGGCTATGCTGGTCAACCAACGGCTGCGTGGGATGGAAGTCTATCGCACGATTTACTTCAGCCCCGTCGTCACAGCGATGGTTATCATCGCGGTCGTGTGGCAATATCTGTACAACTACGACGGCAGAATCCTGAGCCAGAACGGCCTGATCAACCAGGCGCTCGATGCGCTCAGCGGCGGACGATTAGGTCCGTATGACTGGCTGCACAACCCCAAGCTGGCCATGCCGTCGATCATGGTGATGTCGATCTGGCAGGGTGTGGGGTTCCAGATGATCATCTTCCTGGCCGGGCTGCAAGACATCCCCAAAGAAATGTACGAAGCCGCCAGCATCGACGGGGCGGGCGTGTGGGGCAAATTCCGCTTTATCACGCTGCCGATGCTGCGCAACACTACCATTTTCGTCGTGATCACCACCACCATCCTCGCCTTCCGCCTGTTCGACCAGATCAACATCCTGACGCCCGAAGGCGGCACCGACGAATCGACCAAAACGATGGTCTGGTTGGCGGTTAAGCGGGGTTACCGCGAGGAACGGATCGGGCAGGCCGCCGCGATTTCGGTGGTCTTCGTGCTGATCGTATTGGCCATCTCGATCATCCAGCGTACGGTGGTCCGGTCTGAAAGTGCATGGGATTAGATATCATGGCGACAACACTTACCGAACAACAATTGACGGAAGCCAAACACCTGGAAGCCATCGCCTTGCTGCGGCGCATCCTCAAGCTGGGCATCACCTACTTCTTGATGACGCTGTTGGCGATCTTCTTCTTGTTTCCCATCGTGTTTATGGTCGTGGCCTCGCTCAAACCGGCCCGGCGCATCTTCGTGGAACTCAAGACGATCTGGGCCTTCGTGCCCAACCCGGAGACGATCACGCTGCGCAACTATGAGCTGGTCTTCGAACAGGCCCCGTTCGAGCAGTACGCGTTCAACTCGATCTTCCTGACCCTGACCATCGTCCTCACCGGGCTGTTCGTGAACAGCATGGCAGCCTTCGTGCTGGCGCGGCTGCGCTGGCCGGGGCGTAAGGTGGTCCTGGGGATCATCGTCTCGCTGATCATCATTCCGCTGGAAGCGATTGCCATCCCCCTGCTGATGCAGGTTTCTAATGGAATGACCCAGTTTCTGAATATGCTCGTGTTGGGTATCACGGTGCTGCTTACCGTGTTGGTCTGGGGCATCATATGGGGCGTCTCAGACATGATCAGCCGGCAAAGCCCCACATTTTTAGAGTGGCCCAAACCGTTACAATGGGCGATCCGCCTACCCTTCGTGCTGATCATCACGCTGCCGTTCGAGGTGCTGGTGTACTTCATGATCAACCAACTCGGCGATACCGGAGGCTGGTTCAATTCCTACCACGTCCAGATCATCCCCTTCATCGCGGAGCCGTTTTCGATCTTCCTGTTCTACCAGTTCTTCATTGGCATCCCCAGGGATTTCGACGAAGCCGCCTATGTCGATGGCGCAGGGCCGTTCCGCATCTTCTGGCAGGTGATCGTCCCGCTGTCGCGGCCAGTGTTCGCGACGTTGGCGATCCTCAAATTCTTGCAGTTCTGGTCCTTTTACCTGTGGCCGCTGCTGGTCACCATCGGCGACAAATACCAGCCGTTAATGGTCGGCATGGACAAGTTCAACACGCTGTACATCTCCGAAACTGAGCCACCGATTGGCGCGATCATGTCGTATGCCTCGCTGGTGACGGTACCGATACTGATCACGTTCCTGATCTTCCAGAAATGGTTTGTTCAGAGCGTCAGCAGCAGCGGAGTTAAGGGATAAGACAGCTTATCGAGTGCTGGATGTGGTGGAGTTGAGGGCAGCCAGGCCGGCAGAGATCTGGCTGCCTTGTTTTTGGGGGAGTAGGCTTGTTCACCGGGCCGGCTGTGCTCCTGGCTTTGGCAGCCTTCACACGCGCGGCATCACAGTCTCGATGGCGGCCACCGTGTGCTCCACCGCGGGCCCATCATGCGGCAGCGCGGCAAAAGCCGCCTCAAACGCTGATGGCGCGAAGTACACACCCTGCTCCAGCATGGCATGGAAAAAGCGCGCGTAGCGTTCGCTGTCGCTCTGCTTGACGCTGGCATAATCTGTCACGGGCTGGTCGTTGAAATACAGGGCAAACATGGTGCCCGCCTGTGTCGTGTGTACCGGTACGCCCGCCGCCGCGGCCTGCTGGTCGATTGCCTCGCACACTGCGGTAGCCACACCAACAATTTGGTCAAAGACGCCGGGTTCGGTAATGGTGCGCAGCGTGGCGAGTCCGGCGGCCATCGCCAGCGGATTGCCGGAAAGCGTACCGGCCTGGTACATCATGCCGGCTGGCGCGACGTGCTCCATGATCGCTTTGCGCCCGCCATATGCGCCAACGGGCAGCCCGCCGCCGATCACTTTGCCAAACGCCGTCAGATCCGGCATAACGCCGTATTTTTCCTGTGCGCCGCCTAACGCGACGCGGAAGCCGGTCATCACCTCGTCGAAAATCAATACTGCGCCGTACTGCGCGGTCAGATCGCGCAGCCCTTGCAGAAAGCCCGCCACCGGCGGCACTACGCCCATATTGCCCGCCACCGGCTCGACGATCACCGCCGCGATCTCGTCCGGGAACTGCTCGAACAAAGCCCGCACCGCGTCGAGATCGTTATAGGGCGCGGTCAGGGTGTCTTGGGTGGCCCCCGGCGGCACACCGGGGCTGTCCGGCAAGCCCAACGTCGCTACTCCCGAACCAGCCTGCACCAGCAGCATATCGGCATGGCCGTGATAGCAGCCTTCGAACTTGACGATTTTGTTACGCTGTGTGTAGGCTCTCGCCAGCCGCAGCGCGGACATGGTCGCCTCGGTGCCGGAGTTGACAAAACGCACCATTTCGACCGAGGGCATCAGGTCAATCACCAGTTCCGCCAGTTGAATTTCCAGTTCGGTAGGCGCGCCGTAGCTGGTGCCGTGTGCGGCCTGTTGCTGGATGGCATCCACAACCACCGGAGGTGCATGACCCAGAAGCAGCGGCCCCCAACTCATCACATAATCCACGTAGCGGTTGTCGTCCACATCGTAGAGATATGGCCCTTCGCCGCGTGCGATGAACAAGGGATCGCCGCCCACGCCGCGAAACGCGCGCACGGGTGAGCTAACCCCCCCGGGCATGGATTGTACGGCCTTGCTGAAAAGCTTCGAGGATCGTTCGGTTTTCATCGTCTCACATCACCTTTAACTTACGGGCATCGGTTGCCGAATATAGTCGAGGGCCTGTTGTGCCGCCGCCTTCCCCTGCTTGACACAGTCTGGAATGCCAACGCCCCGGTAGGCGCTGCCGGTCAAGAACACACCCGAAGGGCACAGCGCTTCGATCTGATCCACACGCTCCAGGTGCCCAACATCATACTGTGGATTGCCGCGCTGCCAGCGATAGGCGCGCGCAATGACCGGCTCCGCCGTGACGCCCAAAATGTCGCGCAGCTCTTCGCGGACCAGCGACACCAGCGCGTCATCGTCCAGGCCGACGAATTCCTCGCGGCGCGGCCCACCGACGAACGCACGCAGCAGCACCGTCCCCGGTCCGGCGCGGTGCGTGAACTTGGTGCTGGTCCATGTACAGGCCAGCAATCGCGTCGGCTCTTTGCGCGGAATGACGAATCCAAAACCGTTCAACGGGTGCTCAAACTCCGCAGCGTCATACCCCAGTGACACCGTCGCCGTCGAGACATAGCGGATCGCGTCCAGCCTGTCGCCGAGTTCGGGGTGCTGCGCGCGCAGCAAATCCGCGCTCACAAACGCGGGCGTCGCCAACACCACTGCATCGGCGTGCAGTTGCCGCCCGTTGTCCAGCGTCAGCGCGTAGCCATTATCCCGCGCCTGTAGATCGTCGACACCGCAGCCGGTGATGATCTCGCCCTGGATGGCGTCCTGGAGCGCCGTTACCAATTCCTGCAAGCCGTTTTTGAGCGTCATGAACACGGTCTTGGCTTTGCCGGAGCCGTTCTGCGCTTCACCATTTCCGGCAGCAGCACGCGCCCGACGCGCGGCGATCATGCCGCGTGTCAGGCTGCCGTATTTTTGCTCGATGGTCATAAAGCGCGGGAAGGTCGCCTTCAGGCTGAGCGTTTCTGCATCCGAGACGTGAATCCCCGCCATCATTGGCTCGGCCAACACGTCGAGCGCTTCCTGGCCCAACCGCCGCCGGATGAAGTCGGCCAGGCTCTCGTCGGTGTCATCTTTGCGTGGCGGGATGAACAGGTCCAGGCCCATCCGAATTTTGCCCGGCCAGGAAATCAAGTTGGAGGTGACGAACGGCATGAACTTTGTCGGCACGATCAGCAGCATCCCGTCCGGCATCTTGCGCAGCTCGCTGTCGCGCAGAATGTACACAGCGCGCCGTGCATCGTTGGTGCCCATCAGCCGGTCCTCTAACCCCAGCTCGCGGCATAGTTCCAGTGCCCAGGGCTTCTGCGTGATGAATGAGTCCGGACCACCTTCGATCACGAATCCGTCGGGCGTATCGGTGGCAATTTTGCCGCCCAACACCTGATCGCGCTCCACCAGCGTGATGTCTACGTCTTCTCCGGCCTCGCGGGCGAACTTCTGGGCATGATAAGCAGTTGCCAGTCCGGCGACGCCGCCGCCTACTACCACGATCTTATGGGTCATTCTTGTTCCATCCTTTCGTGCTGGCGGACAAGATCGGCCAGCGCCGCAATAAACAGCGGGTCGTCATTTAGCGAAGGTACGCGCGCCAACTGCGCTCCGGCAGCTTCGGCGGCCTGCTTCGCCTGAATATCAATATCGAACAGCACTTCCACATGGTCACACACAAAGCCCACCACACACGACAGCAAATGGGTATGCCCTTGCGCCGCCAACGCGACGACGTATTCGTCGAGCTGCGGGCCGAGCCAGGGTTCGGGGCTGCGCCCGGCGCTCTGGTACGAGAACGCCCAGCGGTCGTCCGGCAGGCCGGCCTGTTCCGCCACAAGGCGCGCGGTTTCCTTCAACTGTGCGTCATACGGATCGCCCTGCTTAATGATGCGCACCGGCAAACTGTGCGCGCTGAAGATCACCAGCGTGTCGGCTGGCAGCGCGGCCAATGACTGCCGGACACCCCGCGCCAGCGCTTCGATGTACAGCGGGTGGTCGTGGTAACTGGTGATCGCGTTGTAGCTAAACGGTGCATCGTGTTCCGTCAGCGCGGCGTCCAGTTTGGCGAAATATTTGGCAACGCTCATGCTGGAATAGTGCGGGGCCAGCGCCAGCGCCACTGCGTGCCGGATGCCATCCGCGATCATCTGATCGGCGGTGTCCTTGATCCAGGGCGTCCAGTGGCGCATCCCGATGTACGTCTTGTAGCGCACACCAGGCGGCGCATCTGTGTTCAGTTTGTCTTCGAGGAGTGCAGCCTGCTGCTGTGTACGTTCCAGCAGCGGCGATTTGCCGCCGATCCTGCGGTAGTTCTCAGTGATCTCGTCGATCAACGCCTGAGACGTGGGCCGCCCGCCGCGAATATCGAGCAGGAACGCCGGGATATCCTCCAGCGAATCCGGGCCGCCGTAGGCCATCAGGAATACGCCAATGGTTTCGGTCATGGTCTAACTTTCCTTCAATGCTGTGCTGCGCATATGGACGTAATCGGCCAGCCGCCGCACATGGTCGACCGGCGTTCCGGGCAAAATGCCGTGCCCCAGGTTGAAGACGTGACCGGGACGTCCGGCGGTGCGCTGCAAGATGTTGTCGGCGTGGCGCTGAATCTGCTCCCAGGGTGCGAAGAGCAAGGCCGGGTCCAGATTGCCCTGCACCGCGACGTTCGCCCCAAGCTGGTCCCAGGCGGCGTCGATCTCGATCCGCCAGTCCACGCCGAGCACATCAGCCCCAACCTCTGGCAGCAGATGCAGCAGGCCGTTCATGTTCGTGCCGAAGTAGATCACCGGCACGCCGGTGCTTTGTGCCCGTTCGACCACGCGCTGCGCGTAGGGCAGCACCTTGTCCTGATAATCGCGCGGAGAGAGCACGCCCGCCCAGCTATCAAACACCTGCAAGGCCTGTGCCCCTGCTGCGGCCTGCGCCACCAGGTAATCGCCGACGACGGTGCTCAGCTTGTCCATCAGGCGGTGCCAGGCCTCCGGTTCGGCGTGCAAGAACGACTTCACCTTGACGTGATTCTTCGAGCCGCCGCCCTCAATCGCGTAACTCGCCAGGGTGAATGGCGCGCCGGAGAACCCGATCAGCGGCACCTTACCGTCCAGTTCGTGCCGGACCAACCGGATCGCGTCCAGCGTGTAGGGCAGGTTTTCCTCGGTGGGCGGCGTTCGCAGCGCGTTCACATCGGCAGGCGTGGCAAGCGGGTTGCCGATGACCGGCCCTTTGCCCTTGACATAGTCCAGGCCCAGCCCCATCCCGATCAGGATCGGCAGGATATCGGCAAAGATGATCGCTGCATCCAGCTCAAACGCGTTGATCGGCTGGAGCGTGATCTCGCAGGCCAGTTCCGGCGTGCGGATCACGTCGAGCATGCTGTGTTTGGCGCGGATGGCGCGGTACTCAGCCATGTAGCGCCCGGCCTGGCGCATCAACCAGATCGGGGTGACATCGGTCGGCGCGCGGCGACAGGCGTGCAAAAAACGAAACTCATGCGTCATGTGATATCCTCACTCCATCGCTTGCAGCCAGCGGGCTGCGTCTTTGGCATGATATGTCAAAATCAGGTCCGCCCCGGCGCGGCGAATGGCGGTCAGCGTTTCCAGCGCGACGGCCTGCTCGTCCAGCCAGCCGCGCGCGGCTGCCGCCTTGATCATGCTGTATTCGCCGCTGACGTTGTAGGCCGCCACCGGCAGGTCGAAGCGGTCACGCACGCGCCGGATCACGTCCAGGTAGGCCAACGCGGGCTTGACCATCAGCATATCCGCCCCTTCATCCACATCGAGTTGGGCTTCGCGCAGGGCTTCGCGGGCGTTGGCGGGGTCCATCTGGTGCGTGCGACGATCCCCAAACGCGGGCGCACTCAGGGCCGCATCACGGAACGGGCCGTAAAAGCCGCTGGCATATTTCACCGCATATGACAGGATGCTGACGTGCTCGTAAGCGGCACCGTCCAGCGCCCCGCGAATGGCGCGCACCATGCCGTCCATCATGCCGCTGGGCGCGACCACATCGGCCCCGGCATTGGCGTGCGACACCGCGACTTTGCCCAGGATATCGAGCGTTTCGTCGTTGAGGATTTCGCCCTCCCGCACCACCCCGCAGTGCCCGTGATCGGTGTATTCGCACAGGCACACATCAGTGATGACCAGCACCTCCGGGTTGGCGTCTTTGATGGTGCGGATCGCCTGCTGCACGATGCCGTCGTCGGCGAAGTTTTCCTCTCCGATCGGGTCTTTGTGTTCCGGCACGCCAAACAGGATCACCGCCAGGATGTTCAAATTCGAGATCTCCTCGATTTCGCGCGCCAGGCGGTCGACCGACTGGTGATAGACGCCCGGCATCGAAGGGATCTCCTGCTGCACATCGCGCCCATGCACGGCAAACAGCGGGAAAATGAAATTAGCCGGGGAACGCGTCGTCTCGCGGACCATCGCGCGTAGATGCGGCGTGGTGCGCAGCCGCCGTAAACGTACGGTGGGAAATGTCATGGGGCAGAATTCCTTTCAAACGCCGCGTTGAGCGCCGTGATCAGCCCGGCGACAGTGTGCGGCTCAGCGATTACATGCACCGGCAGCCCTACCGCGCGTGCAGTGGCTGCCGTCACCGGTCCGATGCAGGCCACCCATGCGCCGCCAATCACGGACAGCGGGTCGGTAACCATCTCTACAAAATTTTCGACGGTCGAAGAACTGGTGAAGGTTACAGCATCAACGGGGGCTGCCAGCGCAGCGGAACCAATTTCCGGTTTTACATTCTCATACGCCACCACCGCATCGACCTTGGCTCCGGCATCACGCAGCAAGTCACGCAGCACCGGGCGTGCCAGGTTGCCCTGTGGCAGCAGGATGTGAGCGCCGGCCAGCGTCACCTGCCGGTTGAGCACCGCGAACAGCGCTTCGGCCACATGCTTTTCCGGCATGATGGCCGCCTGCACTCCCTGCTTTGCTAACGCCCTGCCAGTCGCTGGACCGATCGCGGCCACCGCAGGCCAGTCAAGCCCCGCCGCGTCGATACCCAATGCCGCGAAGCGCCGCCAGATATGCGTCACCGTGTTGGCGCTGGTGACGATCACCCAATCGTAGCGCGCCAGGTTGGATAGCGCCCGGTCCAGCGGTCCCGGATCGACCGGCGGCTGTATCGCAATGGTTGGGACCAGCACCGGCTCTGCGCCCCGTTCGCGTAACTGCGCCGCGAACGACTCGGCTTTGTGGGGCGGGCGGGTGATCACAATGCGCTTGCCCGCCAGGGGCTTCGACGTCATGTGGACAGCCCTCCGCGTATCTCCGCCAGCAGCGCAGCTGCCCCCTGCAAGAGCGCCTCCTCTGCCAGCCGCACGCCGAGCGCGAAAGCATCGCCGGCCTGCGCATCCCCATGCACCGTGATCGTGCGGGTGCCGTCCAGCCCACTTACCCGCCCGGTCAGCTTGAGCCGGCCATCCGCCAGCGTCGCAAACGCTGCCACCGGCAGCCGGCAGCCGGCGTCCAACCGCTGCAGAAACGCGCGCTCTGCCGTCACCGCGATCCGCGTCTCGCGATCATCAAGTACGGCGAGCAGCGTGCGCGTGTGGTCGTCATCCGCGCGGCATTGTACTGCGACCGCGCCCTGCCCTGGCGCGGGCAGCATGACGTGCCTGTCCAGCACGTCGCTAATGGCATCCTGTCGCCCCAGCCGTTCCAGCCCGGCCACCGCCAGGATGATCGCGTCGTATGGTCCGTCCGGATCGTGGGCCTTACGCAGCCGGGTGTCCACGTTGCCGCGCAGGATTTCCGTCCTGAGATCTGCCCGGTAAGCGTGCAGCTGTGCCCGGCGGCGCAGGCTGCTCGTGCCAATCGTGGCCTGCGGGGGCAGTGTCGCAAGCGTATACCTGGCCCGGCTGACCAGCGCATCGAACGGATTGGCGCGGGCCAGGATCGCGCCCAGGGTAAATGCCGGGGGCATCTCGGTGGGCAGGTCCTTCAGGCTGTGCACCGCCAGGTCGATCTCGCCGGCGCTCAGCGCGTGTTCAAGCTCCTGGGTGAACAGCCCTTTGCCCCCGATTTCCGGCAAGGGCTTGTCGAGGACCCGATCCCCGGTGGTCGTCATACGCACCAGCTCAATCGTGAGATCGTGATAGGCCGCGTGCAGCCGGTCACGCACATGATGCGTCTGCCACAGCGCCAACTGGCTGCGGCGGGTGCCAATACGTAAGGCAGCCATCTAAACAGCGTCTTCCAGGCCGAACAGATCGCGCGCCACTGCCGCCACCATCGCGCCATCTTCTTCTGTGGCTTTAGCCTTCAGGTTGCGCGTCAGGTGATGGAGCATTTTGTTCATCAAGCGGTGGCTGAACTGATCGAACAGGGAGCGTTCGTACTCACTCTCCGACGACAGCCGATTATACGCCCATTCCAGTTCGGATTGGCGCAGTTGTTCGGCGTGCTCGCGCAATTGCCGGATGGTCGGGACCACCGAGCGCGCCTGGTAATCCGCCCAGAACTGCTCCAGTTCGTGCTCGATGATGCGCTCCACCGCTGGAATATTCGCCCGGCGCTGGTCCAGATTGCCCTCAACGACGTGCTGCAAATCATCCAGATCATGCAGGAAGACCCCGGGAATATCACCCACGGCGGTATCGACATCCCGCGGCACCGCGATGTCGATAATGCTCAGCAGCGTGTCGGGACGTAATGCCATAATCGGGGCGACATCTTCAACCGCCAGGATGGTGTATGGCGCACCAGACGTGGTAAACAGCACATCCGCCGCCGTGAGGGCCTCCTTCAAGTCGGTGAGTGGGCGCGCATTGACCTGCCATTCGTCTGCCACACGACGGGCACGGTTGAACGTCCGGCTGACGACCGTGATGTGACGGGCATCACGCTGGGCCAACCCTTTGATGATCGCTTCGCCCATCTCGCCCGCGCCCAACACCAGGATGTCCAGGTCTTCCAGCGCGCCACGCGTCTTCTCGACACGGGTGATCCCCAGCGAGCTAACCGAGGCGGAGCCGTTGCCAATACCGGTTTCTGACCGCGCACGCTTCGCCGCATGCAGCGCCGCGCGAAACAACAGCGACAGGGAACTTCCCATCGTGTTGGCGTCATGCGCCCGTTCATGCGCATCCACCACCTGCCCGACGATCTGCGGCTCGCCCAATGCCATCGACTCCAGACCACAGCTTACACGAAATAAATGCTGGGCTGCCTTCATCCCAAACAACGCCACGGTGTATGGCGCGATATCCTCGGGGCTTAGCTGCCGTTGGGCCAATAAGTCGCTCCACAGGGCCTCCATCTGCCCACTCGTCGGGGCATGGGCGTAAAGCTCCAGGCGATTGCACGTCGAGACAACGGCGGCTTCGATGCCACGCTGGCGTGCCAACCATTCAGTTTGCTGAACTGCGGTCAGGCTGAGTTGTTCGCGAATCGCAAGCGGGGTGCGGTGATGGCTGACACTCCGGCAGTAAAACATGCAGCTCCTCATTTCTGGTCGCGATGTGAGAGTGAATCGTAGTATTCGATAAAACTGACTTGAACTACGTTGAAAACCTGGTTGAGCTTGCGCAGCAAGCGCATCTGTGCATCCCCCTGCAGGTCGGCAATTTGTGGCATCTGCAGGGCCGCCTCGGTCATGGTATCTCTGAAAAATGCTGTCGCTTCAAGGCCCTCTGCCGCCGACAGCCCGACCTCAACGCAATTCTGCGCATAGCGCGCCGCGATGCTCTTGGCCTCGATCAGCAACTGCTGGTCCGCGTCTGGCGCAGAGATGTGCTGCATAATCAATCCCATCAGCCGCCGCCCCAGTTCGCGTTTTTCCTCGCGATGGCGCTGGTCGAATACGCTGAGCCAATGCGGTTCGGGGTCTTGCACCAGGCGCTGCCGCGTTTCGACCAGGGCGAAATCCTCCCAGATGCGCCCCGTCCCGTCTTCAACGGGGGGCGGGCTTTGCTCCGGTTCGAAATGCGCCAGCAGTTTGGCCCGCAGAAAGCGGCGATGTCCGCCGGGGGTGAGCGTCACCGGGATATCACCATTATCTGCCCAGCGGCGCAGCGTTGTGGGATGAATACCTAACACCTTGGCGGCTTCCGATAACGTCAGCCACTTCTGTTGGGATTGGTTCATGGAAAAAATCACTTTCTGGAAAAACTTATCAAACCTCACTAAATATTAACTATTTTTGCAGGAATAAATCATATAAAAACCAAACCATTGTCATGAATTCGCAATGACGATCAGCACATTCGCCCATTTAAGCTTTTGATTCTGCTAATCTTGTGATAAGTTTTACATAGTTTTATATAATTTTGCAAGGAGATAATCAATGCCGTATCCACCGCCGCGCCTCGTTTTCTGGGAAACAACCGCCGGTTGTAATCTGCGTTGTATTCACTGCCGCCGCATCGAGATCGCCGATCAACTGACGCCTCAAGACCTTTCAACAGAAGAGGCTTTTACCCTGATCGATCAACTTGCGGCAGTGGGCTCCCCTGTATTTGTGCTTTCCGGCGGCGAGCCGCTCATGCGCCCCGATATCTTTGACATTGCGCGTTACGCTGCAGATGCCGGATTACCGGTCGCGCTGGCCACCAACGGCACGTTAATCGACGCCGATATGGCAGCCAAGATCAAAGCCAGCGGGGTCAAGCGCGTGAGCATTTCGTTTGACGGTGCAGATGCCGTCACACACGATGCCTTCCGCGGCTTGCAAGGCTCGTTTGGCGCGGCAGCCAACGGGGCACGCGCCTTGCACAACATCGGCATACCGGTTCAGATCAACACCACGGTGGCCAAGCATAACCAGGAGCAGCTCGAAGGTGTCTTGCAATTGGCTAAAGACCTGGACGCCATCGCCCTGCACCTGTTCCTGCTGGTGCCGGTCGGCTGCGGTGCGGAGATTGCCGACGACCAGATGGTCAGCGCCGAAGACTACGAGCGCATCCTCAACTGGCTGTATGACGTGGAGCAAGCCGAACCGGACCTGCAGCTCAAGGCGACATGTGCGCCCCATTATTTCCGCGTGATGCGCCAACGCAAGGCTGAGGAAAATCGACGTGGGGTGAAACGCGACCTGCCGGCGAGCCATCACCGGCAAGTGCACGGACAACCACACGGGAAAATGCACGCCGCAACGAAGGGTTGTCTGGCCGGGACGGGCGTCGGCTTCGTCTCCCATCGCGGCGAAGTGTTCCCCTGCGGCTATTTTCCGGTGGAAGCGGGCAATGTGCGCCAACAGGATTTTGGGACCATCTGGCAGCACAGCGATCTGTTTGCCGAACTGCGCGACCCCGATCTACTGGAAGGAAAATGTGGGCTGTGCCAGTTCAAGTCGCTTTGCAGCGGCTGCCGCGCGCGCGCCTATGGCATGACCGGCAACTATCTTGCCGAAGAACCGTTCTGCGCCTATGAGCCGGAAACGCGAACCGTTAGCCTGCCAGAATAATCAATTTGTGCGAAACTGCGGCGCGATATCAGCCGCGCCCCAACAACGCGTGATCGCACCCCGTAACCGTTAACTCCTATCTGCCCCCCGGACACCTGGTGGGCAGTTTCTTTGCCTGCCCCACCCGCACATATCACCGCCGGTGTCTGACCTCCGCGCTATCAACAGAACACCGGGCTGCCTCCCCATCCATACCGCTTGCTTGACTCCGCCCAGCTTTCATGTTATAACTGGTACGTACCAGATAAAACCGGATAGGACTTATGACGGTTTTTAGTCCCCATTTATGTGACTGGATAGAGTGTTATGCTCGGCACTTCGCTTTCCCCATCTGCAAATTCTCCTGCCAGCCTGGCCACACTGATCGCGCGCCTCAAAGCCAACATGCAGCAGTTTGATCTCCGCTTCCCAACCGTCGGCCAAGAGGCGCACTACGTCCTCACCGAGAACGAGCATTGTCTCAGCGGATTTTGGATTGGATTGTTGTGGCAGGCGTATGCTGCTTCTGGCGAGGCTTGTTTCAAAGAACATGCCCTGATGAAACTGCTGCCGAGCTTCCGCGAGCGCCTGGACAAACGCATCCACATTACACACGATCTCGGCTTTCTGTTCACCTTGAGTGCCCGCCCGGCCTGGCAACTCCTCCAGGACACAACCGCACGTGACCTGGCGCTGCGCGCCGCGCGCGAACTGGCGGCCCGCTTTCGTCCTGAAGGGCAATACATCCAGGCGTGGGGGCATGTGGGCGCAGACGATGAAGGCGGACGGACCATTATCGACACGATGATGAACGTCGTGATGGTCGAGCAGGGAGGCGGCAAGGTCATCAACATCGACTCGATGCTCTCCTACCAGGGCGGGATTCTGGTCCCGTCGTACACTGCCGCCAAAAGCGTGGTGGCCGGCTTGACGCGCGCGCTGGCTAACGAATGGGCCGCGCAGGGCATCAACGTCAACGCTATCGCGCCCGGTTACATGGCAACCGACAACACCGCCCCGCTGCGCGCCGACGAACAGCGTAACGCCGCCATCCTGGCGCGTATCCCGGCAGCCCGCTGGGGCGAACCGGCAGACTTAAAAGGCATCGCCGTGTTCCTGGCCTCTGATGCCGCAAATTACATACACGGCAGCATCGTGCCGGTAGATGGCGGCTGGCTGGCCCGGTAGCACGACTCTCGCTGACCGGCAAAAAACGGCCATTTGCGAAGCTCACAAATGACCTGGCAAACGCATCTTACCAACTGCATAGCAAGACAGCACGAAACACACTGCCGCTAGCTGATCGCGCTGGACGACATACGCTTGATCAGCGCGGCAGCCAGCAGCACATTTTGCGGCGGGTAGGCATCCCCGTCCAGGCGCATCAACAGCAGTTCCGCGCCCTGCCGCCCGATCTCCGGACCGGGCAGCGCAAACGTGGTCAGCGGCACTTCAAAATGCCGGACGGTGATCAGGTTGTCGACCGACACCAGCGCGACATCATCCGGAATTGAGAGGTCGAGATCGCGCAGAGCTTTGTAAACCCCCATCGCGACCACATCGTTGAAACAAAAGATCCCCGTCGCATCGCAGCTATCAGCGGCCTTGAAGCAGGCACGCGCCGCCTCATAGGCTGGCGCCGCGAGGTGGTCCTCCACCGAGGCCGGCGCATCCGAGGCAAACGGGACAGCGCTTTCGGGGCGCGGCTCGTCAATTTGTGCGATATGCGGCTCCAGGCCGGCTTCGTTCATCGCCTGCCGGTAGCCGGCAGCACGGTCACGCCCGGTACTGTAATCCGGTAGGCCAATGTGCAAAATGTTGCGGTGCCCGAGTTCGATTAAGTGGCGGGTGGCATCAAACCCGACGCGGTGATTGTCCGTCGCCACCGAGTCGATCAACGGGCTGGGACTGGGGCGGCCAATGAAGATCAGCGGGATATTGCGCTGGCGCATCTGGTTGATAAACCCGCTAATATCCCCGTAACGCGGCGGTGTAACCGCGAGCGCGACCACATTCTGCGCCAGCAGTTCCTCCGCGATTTCTTCGAGGACTTCGGCCTGCTTGTTGTGCATCGCCATCACAAGGCCGTAGTCAGACCGGCGAATGACCGTATTAAACGCCGCTGCAAGCTGCGGATAGAAGAAATGGAAATTCGGCGTAGACACCACCAGCCCGATCAACTGGGTATCCATCGTCGTTTTCGGCGGTTCCATCACAAATGTACCGGTGCCGGGGACGCTCTGTAGCAGCCCCGCCTGAATCAAAGCGCCGAGCGCCTGCCGCACGGTGGCCCGGCTGACATCCAGCGCTTGCTGGAGCGCACGCTCAGACGGCAGGCTTTCGCCCGGTTGCAGCGTGCCATCGGTAATCTGCGCGTGAAGTGCGCGGCGCAACCGGACATGCAGCGGGGCCGGGGCCGGGGTGTGTACCACCTCTTTGATGCGGTCAAGGTCCATGCGGCTAACTCCTTAAGGGGAATATGCCGGAATCATGCATACCAGTCCGTACCACGAGAGTATCCCCTTTTTTCAGATTCGTCAATGATTGTTTATCAAACAACTGATATAGAAGGCTAACGACCACACAGGAAGGAGTGATCCGGGGAGGCTGACGCGCAACGTATGGTTATACAAGACCGGCCCGGCGCGCTTCGATGCGCTGCTGTTCGACATCGACACCACCGCCGAACGCGCCGACCTGCGGCTGCACGGACGGCTGGTGGGGGACCTACCCGCGCCGCTTGACGTGCGTGTGACGCTGTACGGGCCGGACGGTGTACCGATCAGCGAGACGGCGACCACCGTGTCGAAAACGACGTTCACCATCGATCTTCCCCCGGTACACAGCCCGGCGCTGTGGTCGCCGGAGTCGCCCACGCTGTATCGCGCAGTGATCACCTTGTCCCGTGATGGCGCAGTGTGGGACACCGTCGAGGAACGGCTCGGGTTCCGCTTTTTCGACTTCCCACCCGGAGGACCCTTTCTGCTCAACGGCGCGCGTGTGCTGCTGACCGGCACGCATCGCCACGAAGACTGGGCCGGGCGCGCCTCGGCGGTCCCCGATCACCTGACGCACCAGGAAATGGGGCAGATGCGCGACGCGGGCTTCAACTTCGTCCGGCTGGGGCACTATCCACAAGCGCCCGCTGTGCTGGATGCATGTGACGAACTCGGCCTGATCGTGTGGGAAGAACTGCCCTGGTGCCGGGGTGGTGTCGGCGGCGACGTCTTCAAAGATCGCGCGCGTGCCATGCTGGGCGAGATGATCGAGCAGCACTACAACCGCCCGTCGATTGTGTTCTGGGGCCTGGGCAATGAGCTGGACTGGGAGAGCGAACACCCCGCCTCAACCGATGCCAAAGTCGTCGGCTTCCTGCGCGAACTGCATGATCTTTCGCACGACCTCGACCCACGTTGTTTGACGGCACTCCGGCGTTTCGAGGAAGGCGCGGATGTGGTGGACGTGTATTCACCCTCGATCTGGTCGGGCTGGTATCGTGGGCGTTACCAGGATTGCGCACACGCCCTGCAAGCCGCCATGCAGCGCCGTCCGCGCCTGCTGCACATGGAATGGGGCGGCGATTCGCACGTGGGACGCCACAACAGCGGCCCGCATATCCACGCGGAGATCGCACACAGCGCCGATCATGCCGAGGTGCCCGGCCTGGCACTTGGACGCGAAGGCCCTGCCCGCGCCAGCCGCGACAGCGATTGGTCCGAAAGCTACATGCTGGATGTGATGAAATGGCATTTGCAAGTCCAACGCACTATACCGGCGCTGGCCGGCACTGCGCAGTGGGTGTTCAAAGATTTCGGCACGCCACTCCGCCCTGAGAACCCGATCCCGTACGTGAATCAGAAAGGGTTGGTGGACCGAGCCGGACGTCCCAAGGACGTCTACCACCTGTTTCGCGCATATTTAACCAACGATCCGGTGTGCTATATTGAGTCTCCCTCGTGGACGGTGCGTGTTGGTGCCGCCGATCAGCCGCAGCAGGTGCGGGTCTATTCCAACGCCGCGCACGTCGAATTGTTCGTTAATAGCGCAGCACAGGGAACCAAACCCTGCAACCCCGCCGCCTTCCCTGCCGCTGGGTTGGTGTGGCACGTCATGTTGCAGCCGGGCGAGAACACGCTGCGAGCAACGGGAATCATGCCAGACGGTAGAGCCATCGAAAGTCGTATCACGCAGCATTTCATTGCCAGGGCACCAGGGGAACCGGATCGCTTTACACATACACTCACCCCTGCGCGAACACCGGACGACCTACCGGCTCACCGCCTTACGGTACAGCTCGTCGATGCACATGGCATCCCGTGCGTGGACGACCGGCGGCGTGTCGCCTTTGCGCTGCGCGGCAAGGGACATCTGGGGACCGAGCGCGGCACGCCGGATGGGTGCCGCGTGGTCGAACTGGCGAACGGTCGTGCGTCGGTGCTGATCGTCGCGCTGGCCGGCCCGGCTGAACTGGTGGCGCAGGCAGCCGGTGTCGCGCCGCTAACAGTGACGACCAGCCCCGGCCACTCTGCTCAAAACATGACATGAAAGGTGCGGAAAACAACATGAATGATATCCTTCGACAACTTGGTCGCAACGGGGTAATTCCGGTTGTTGCCATTGAGGACGCCCAACACGCGAACAGACTGGGCGAAGCATTGCTGGCCGGTGGCCTGCCGTGCGCAGAAATTACATTTCGCACGGCTGCCGCCGGGGAAGCAATTCGCCGCCTGACGACCGCCTTCCCGGAGATGCTGGTGGGCGCGGGCACGGTCTTGTCTGTGGAACAAGCGGAGCAGGCCGTTGATGCTGGCGCACAGTTCATCGTCGCGCCGGGGTTCGATCCGCAGGTCGTGGATTGGTGCCTTGACCACCATGTGCCGGTGACGCCCGGCGTCGTCACGCCCACCGAAATCAGCACGGTCCTGGCGAAAGGGCTGAATGTACTGAAGTTCTTCCCGGCAGAAGCAATGGGCGGCATCAAGACCCTGAAGGCGGTTGGCGGCCCGTTTCGCGATGTAACATTCATCCCCACCGGAGGCATCAACGCGGACAACCTCGCGCGCTACCTGCACCTGCCGATGGTGCATGCGTGCGGCGGCAGTTGGATCGTCAACAAACACCTGATCGCTGAAGGAAAATTCGACACGATCACGCGGCTAGTGCGTGAAGCACTGGCTATTGTGCAGCAAGTAAGGGAGCAAGGTCAATGAACGGACGCGTTATCACATTAGGCGAAATCATGCTGCGGCTTAAGCCGCCCGGTTTTGAGCGCTTCTTTCAGTCCCCCGTCTTCGAAGCGACATTCGGCGGCGGCGAGGGGAATGTCGCGCTGTCACTGGCACAGTTTGGTCTGGATGTCGCATTCGTGACCGCCCTCCCGGCCAATCCGATCGGGCAGGCGTGCCTCCGCTTTTTGCGTGGCTACGGCGTGGATACCTCGTTCATTGCCCGCCAGGGGGACCGGCTCGGCCTGTATTACCTGGAGGCCGGAGCCAACCAGCGCCCCTCCAACGTCATCTACGACCGTACCCATTCCGCGATAGCGATGGCAACGACCGCTGATTTTGATTGGGAGCGCATTTTTGACGGAGCGGTCTGGTTCCACATTACCGGCATCACCCCGGCGCTCAGCGCCAGCGCTGCCGAGCTTGCGTTGCACGCCGTGCAAGCAGCCAAAGCGCGCGGCGTGACCGTGTCGTGCGACTACAACTTCCGGAAAAAGCTGTGCTGGTGCAATACGTCGATGTCGGTATCGCCAACGAGGAAGACTGCCAGCGCTCGCTGGGCATCGGTGTCCAGGAAGGGGACTGGGAACATGCCGTCACCTCCGGCACCCTCGACACTGCGAAGTACGAAGCGCTCGCGCACAAAATGTTCGCGGCATTTCCTAACCTGCGTTCCCAGGCGATCACCCTGCGCGAAAGCATCAGTGCCAGCCATAACGGGTGGGCGGCATGTCTGTATAACGGCGAATCGTTTTTCGTCAGCCGCCGCTACGACATCACGCACATTGTCGACCGGGTCGGTGGCGGTGACTCGTTCGCGGCGGGCCTGATCTACGGCCTGTACAACGAGAGGGCAGATGAGGATGCGCTCGACTTCGCGGTGGCGGCGTCGTGTTTGAAGCATTCGATCCCCGGTGATGTAAACCTGTCGACGGTGGACGAAGTCCAGCGACTGGCAGGCGGTGACGTCTCGGGTCGGGTGCAGCGTTAGCATGTTTGCGCCCAGGCGACATTGCGTCCCGCCTCGACAGCCATCCAGGCCCTGCCCTCGCCGGGCCGGCACGTCGCCGCTGAGCGATCATCGCAGCCGCCGGATGAAAATCAACAGGAAGGCCACCAACGCGACAGCGATTTCGCCCTGAACTTCAGCAATCCGGTCGGGATTATCCAGGAACCAGTCCACAAGCACCATGGCTGCCCCCAGCGCAAAAACACCCATCGCGCGCGAATATCGAGCATCGCTCTTCGGATACGCGAATGATAGTACTGCGCCAATTAGCATGAGTCCGATACTAAGTATCGAGAACAAATCGCTATCCATACTTCTGTTTTTCTTCCCGTCGGCAGGCTTATCTCGTTTGGCTGCGTGTCCGGCAGCGCTGCCATTGCTCATCCAGGTAATCCCCAACGATTTGCTTCATCCGGTCCACCTCGACCAGAAAAGAATCGTGCCCAAAGGGCGCTTCGATATGCGCATATTGCACATCGCGCCTGACGTCCTCCAGGGCCTCGACCAATTCCAACCCCTGCCAGGCCGGATACAGCCAGTCGCTGGAGAAACTGACCACCAGGAAATCGCTCTGGATATGCTTAAGGGCCTCTGGCAGCGAAGCATACCCCGCGCTGATATCGAAGTAGTCAATTGCCTTGGTGATATACAGATAGCTGTTGGCATCAAAGCGATTGACGAATTTTGCGCCCTGGTACCGCAAGTAACTTTCGACGGCAAATTCCGGCTCGTGGAACGTGTACGGGGTCTCCTGGTGGGCTTGCAGGCGGCGTCCGAATTTGCTCGCCATCGAGGCATCGCTCATATACGTGATGTGCGCCAGCATACGGGCCACAGCCAGCCCGCCAGTAGGTGACGAGCCATCACGATAATCCCCATCATTCCAGTTAGGGTCGGCATAAATCGCCTGTCGCCCGGTTTCGTTAAACGCAATCTGCTGAGCGGTTGAGCGCGACGTCCCGGCCAGAAACAACACATGTGCCACACGCTCCGGCGCATCGACCGCCCATTGTAACGCCTGCATGGCCCCCATGCTACCGCCCACCGTGGCAAACAGCCGATCAATGCCCAGCCGGTCGATCAGCCGTTGCTGGGCCGCCACCATATCCGCCACCGTCACCGCCGGAAAGCGCAGTCCGTACGGCTGGCCATCCGGCGCAGGCGATGATGGCCCCGTGCTCCCCTGGCAGCCGCCGATCACGTTCGAGCAGATCACGAAAAAACGGTCGGTGTCGAACATCTTGCCCGGCCCCACTGCGGCATCCCACCAGCCGGGCTTTTCTTGCGGATCGGCGGTATGGTACCCTGCCACGTGCGCATCGCCCGAGAGCGCATGACAGATCAAGATGGCATTGCTGCGATCCGGGTTGAGGCTCCCATATGTTTCGTAGGCCAGCGTATATGCTTCGAGCACCCCACCACTGCGCAAATGCAGCGGTTCGTCAAAATGGGCATATTGACGCCGCACGATCCCGACCGATCCCGGGATATGCGGACGTGTGTTGGATTTGAGAGCTCCGCTTGTTTTGTCTTCCTTGATCAAGCACATAATCCCGCTCGTGTATCATCACAGTGTAAACAACGGAAATGGCGGGGGCAGGCCGCCGATAGCCTGCCCCAACTGGCAGTTATGTGGTCGCTACAGCTTGCTACGCCTCCCGGACCGCAGCCAGCGCCTGGTCGAGGTCCCACAGAATGTCGTTGAGGTCCTCCAGGCCCACAGCAAGGCGCACGTAATCATCTGTGACGCCGCTGGTGGCTTGCTCCTCCGGGCTGAGCTGCTGGTGCGTCGTCGTGGCCGGATGGATTGCCAGCGAACGCGCATCGCCGACATTCGCCAGATGGCTGAACAGCTTCAGGTTGTCGATGAAAACACACCCGGCTTCCTTGCCACCCTCGATCCCAAAGCCGATCATCGCTCCCTGCCCTTTTGGCAGATAGCGCTGCCCGCGTTCGTAACTCTCGTGGCTGGCCAGGCCCGGATAATTCACCCATGCCACCGCTGGATGCTGCGCCAGGTGTTCGGCCACAGCCTGAGCGTTCTCCACATGCCGCTGCATACGAAGCGCCAGCGTTTCCAGCCCGATGATATTCAGAAAACTGTTGAAGGGCGACTGGCTGCTGCCGAAGTCCCGCAGCCCAATAACCCGTGCGCGTCCGATGAAGGCGGCTGGACCTAACGCCTCGGTCAGTATGAGACCGTGATAGGCCGGCTCAGGCTCGACCAGCCCATCGTGCCGCCCGCTGGCCTGCCAGTCGAACTGGCCGCTGTCCACGATCACGCCGCCAATGCTCAGACCATGCCCACCGATCCACTTGGTCGTGGAGTGCACGACAATGTCCACATCAAACGTGAACGAGTTGCACAGATACGGCGTGGCGAAGGTGTTATCACAGATCACCGGGATGCCGTGCGCGTGGGCCACTTCGGTAATCCCGTCAAAGTCCGGCACTTGCAGTTTGGGGTTGCCGATCGTTTCCAGGTAAACGAGGCGTGTCTTGTCATTAATCAGCGCTGCGAAGCTGTCCGGGTCATTATCCGCTACAAACCGGGCCGTGATGCCGAGGCGCTTCAAGCTCTGCGAGAACAACGTATACGTCCCGCCATACAGCGCACTGGTGGTGATAATCTCATCGCCGGCATTGCACAACGTCAGCACGGCGAGCGTCTCGGCAGCCTGCCCAGAGGCGGTCGCCAGCGCACCGGCCCCGCCTTCAAGCGCTGCAATGCGCTGCTCGAAGACATCGTTGGTGGGGTTCATGATGCGCGTGTAGATGTTGCCGGACTCTTCCAGCGCAAACAGCGCCGCTGCATGGTCGGTGTCGCGAAACTGGTAAGACGTCGTCTGGTAAATTGGGACAGCCCGCGCTCCGGTTGTTGGCTCGGGGGTATATCCGGCGTGCAGGGCCAGCGTGTTAAAATGGAATTTACGGTCGTGATCGTGCGTCATGGCTGCTGCTCCTCACTTGGTTCGATGCAAACTGTCGCGTGTGCCGCAGCGCTCCCCTCAAAACAAAAAAATCCCTCTCGAAGTAAGAAGGATTTAGTCGTCTGGTCGGTTCAATTCACCACAATCCTCTCATCTTCCAGAATCTGACGTTCTGCCGGAATTGGCACCTTCACACATGTGGGTTGCCGCGGTTTCATCGGGCCGGTCCCTTCACCGCTCTGGATAAGGGGTATCACTGCTATGCACTTGTTAAAGACAGCTCAGAGCGTAGCATGTCAGGATCGCTTTGTCAACAGCCCTCGCTAACCTATCAAGTCACATCTGTTTCCTTTGTCGCAGAGCAGGTTTACCCGGTCAGGACTCGAAAAATTCACCGTGATATCCGAACAGGATCGGGTGTGGCACATACGCCCGCCCGATCTCGTCCAGCGAGCGTGCATCTAACACCAACAAGTAGGATCGCCCCTGAGTATCGAAGCCTGGAACAAACGAAGGTAAGGCTGGCAGCGAGGCCATACCGCGTTTTTTAAGTATACAAGATCGCCCAACCAACAAAAGGAGCAAAACCTGCCGCAGTACACGGTTCAGGCAACCCTTGTACAACGGCGTTGTCAAAATCCGGCGGGCATTTTGCTAAATATCTAGTTTGACAATGTCACATTCGAGAATTGAGCGCGAATGTGGTAAAAACAACCGAATGAACTTGCGCAAAAACAACGGGAAACTATCGCCCGGTGGGGCCTCCCACTGGACGAAGTCAAAGAATTGGAA
>DAOTUD010000128.1:0-11654 GCA_034437275.1 Anaerolineae bacterium | reverse complement strand
GCCAACTGGCCAGGATGTCGCGTTTGAGGGCGTTGAGGACGGTCATCATCTGCTTGCCGATGGTCGCGTCCGACGGCAGTCCGAATGATCGCTGCGCCAGAACATCCTGCAGCGGGTCGGTCTTGCGTTCCAGTTTGGGCGGTGCGGCGTGCAGCGACTTGGGGGATAGGCAGTGCTTGCTGCCGGCGGCGGTCCGCACCCAGACTTTCTTGGCCGTGAAGCGCAGCACGGTGCATTCATGCACATCGAGCGCGCCTAACTCGGCTTCTTGTGGCCAGTAGACGGTCTGGCCCGCCGTGAGTCCGAATTTGGATTCTGGGGCGGAGGGATCGGGTTCAGCTTGCTCTGCGCGCTCCGGCGCAGCGCCTTCAGGCGCTCGCGCCAAAGGGTTTTTGGGTTTCAAAGAATGGGTTTCTATATGGGTTTCATTGGGTTCGTGGGACGAACCACCTGCCGGTTCGTGGGACGAACCGCCTGGGCTGGCGACTCATTGTCATCCGTCGCGTCATCATCGGCACGCTGCTGCTGGAGGGCGCGCGACGCCTTAGTCGTGCGATCCTGGTTGCGCGCTTTGCGGTCGGCCATTCGCTGCTGAAGCTTGCTCCAGTTGATTTCATCTTCGCGTTCTGGAATACCCCAGCGTTGACCCTTCGGCCCCGGTGTGCCAATCTTCCGTAGGACACCGAAGCCAGCCACACGGTCGAGCGCGTCGATAATCGCTTTATGGCCCAGGCCGCAGCCCGGCGAGCCGCGAAAGCCGTGCTCGAAAGCAGAGATGCTAAGCGCAGCCTGACGGTCAGATACGGTGTCTGTCCAACCCAAGATATGTCGGTAGGCGAATATGACCACGCGCAGCTCGCTGTCGAGCAGCAGCGGCATCAACCGGTCCACCAGCAGATTCGGTGTCTGGAATGTGTTCGGGAGTAAACTGGCCCTGTGTTGCTCACTCATGGTCTGCCATCCTTAATTCTTCGCCGCATTAACTGTTCGAATACTGAAAAACACGAAAAGCGCAGACAGGCATAAGCCTATCTGCGCATATAATAAACGTGATAATTGACATTATCCGGAGTAATATGAAATTTTAGGCGAGAAATGTCAAACTGAATTAATCGCGATAAGCCCCATTATCACGACTGGTAACGTGCCGCAGTTATTCCGCCGCTTCTTCCGGCTCCCCCGGCCACGCGCGCAGCCAGGCCAGCGCCTCCTCGCGCGTGATGAACAACTGCCGCCGGCGGTACTGGTTGCCCTGCCCGCGCACGTAGCGCCCGATGCGGTAGGCAGTGACGATAGCTTCCGGCAGCACGAACGCGATCCGGCCTTCCAGTTCCGGGTAGGCGGTGGTGACGGTGTTGCCGCGCGACCGGGAGTAATCGGTCTGCATCACCCCCGGCGTGGATAGGTCCTGCACGACCAGCAGTGGGCGCTGCGCCTCGACGCAGTCGCGCATCGCGTCCAGGCAGGCGTCGACCCAGATGTCGACGGACTCGGTGCTCATGTCGCTCAGGGTGAACACCACGATCCGGCCCTCGTCCAGCCGCTCGCGCGTCACGCCTGCTCCAATGTGCTCTACTCCTGAGGGCGTCATCATAAAAATCTCCACAATCGTCTATTTTTGTTCGGCGGACGATAAACCTGCGCGCCATTTATGCCTATAATCTACAACACGGAGGGAATTATGGCTATAGAGAAACATGCGATGCAGAACGAACTGCGCCAACTGCGCGACACGGCGGCCCACGAAAAAGCCGGGCAGCCCTGTGACGCCTGCGGCGGCGAAGAAAGCACGACCTACACCTTTAGCTATGCGCGCCAGGCCGGCGACGGGCACTTCGAGGACCTGGGCGCGCGTGCCGCGAATATCTGCTCGGACTGCCTAGCGAAGTACCGCCGCGCCACCGTGCGGCACACGTTCAGCCGGGCGCTGGTGGTCGGCATCCTGACCGCCGGCAGCGTGGTGATCGCCGTGCTGGCCGCGGGCACACTGCGCGCCGTCGCCGCGATCAGCGCGCTGGTGTTCGGTGCGGCGGCGATCCTGTACACGGTGTTCGGCCTGGCGACGCGCGCGGCAGCCCAGGAGGCGCTGGGCGCACGCTGGGCGATGGCCATGCACCGCGCCGATCTGTCGCAGCAGGGGTACGATTACTACTGGGGCGGGTAGGCGGCCCGCTGCCCGTACACGCTAGGCGGCAGGTCGTGCAGCTCAAAGCCGAGCAGCTCGCCGTAGAATTTGCGCGACCGTTCGAGGTCGGATACGGTGAGGATGACATGATTGATGCATGCAACAAGGAGGCATTTGGCTATGCAACGCCCCGACGAACAAGACGCCCTCGACCGGCTGGTCGTATCGCTGGAACTGGCCGATCTCGCCGACGACACCACGCGCGCCCAACTCGATTCCACCGCCGCCAAGATGAACAACCGGGGTTTGCAGGCCGCCGCCGCGTGGCACTACGCCACCGCGCTGCCGATGCTCACCGCCGCCAGCACCATCTGGGACCGGCTGGGGCGCTGGCCGGGCGTGATCGCGGCCCGCAACACGCGCGGCGCGGTCTATCGCAAGCTGGGCGACTACGCCGCAGCGGCGGACGATCACATAGCGGCGCTGGCCGTGGCCCACGACGAAGACCTCAGCGGGGGCGAGATCACGGCGCGGACGCTGCTGGCCGCCGCGCGCACCGAGCAGGGCGACCTGGCGCGCGCGGTCGAACTGCTGGACCAGGCGCTAGCGCTCAGCACCGACACCACCGACAACTGGGGAGCCGGGCACGCCCAGTATTTCCTGGGCCGCGCACACGAGGAGCGCAAAGACTGGGAGGCGGCGCTGGCGGCGTATGGTGCGGCGCTGGAGCTGTGGATCGCGCTGGACGCGCCCGCCGAGCAGGCCGAAGCCACTGCCGGCATGGCACGCATCGCGCTGGCGCAGGGCTACACGAGCGACGCCTACGCGCTGGCCGAGAAGGTGCTGCATCACCTGGCGGACAACGGCCCGGCGCGCCTGGACGAGCCGCTGCGCGTCTACTGGACGGTCTACCGCGTGCTGCACACCATGCAGCAGGCGGACAACGCGCTCAAATTCCTGGGCGCGGCCCAGCACATGCTGCTGCAGCAGGCCGGCGAACTCCCCGACGACCGGCGCGCCGCGTTCCTGGAGGCAGTGCCCGTCAACCGCGCGATTGTGGCAGCGGTCGAGGCGGAGGAGTAATGCACGCAATACATCAACCTCCGTTGAAGTAACATTAAGATTGACTTTAGAGGGTTGAAAATGGTTTAATAGAGGTAAGACAAGCGCCTCAACGTCCAGATAGGCAAGTTATGAGGAGGAGGTGCTGCAATGGTTACCGATGTAACGTTCTTCTGGATGATTCACCTGTTCGTCGGCATTTTGCTGCCGGTCATGGTGTATTTCGGCTGCTGCCGCGAAGAACAACCGCCACAAAACGCGCAGTCTGTGCGTCACAACCAATAAGCAACCGGGACGTGATTTGCCCCTATAAGTGCAAAGGCCGGGCGTGTGCCCGGCTTTTGTGTGTGCGCAGCGTATGTGCTAGTCGTACGCAACCTCGACGGGCTGGAGCGTGCGGTGGCCGGCGGCGTCCTGGATCATGCGCGCGGTGGGCACCTGCGTATCGTGCTGGAAGATCAGCAGGCCGCCGGTGTCGACCGCCCACTGCTGCCAGTGGCGCTTGGTTTCCAGCGTGACCAGCGGCTCGACATCATACGCCGTCATCCAGCCCAGCTTTTCGAAGTGAATCGCGTAGCTGGCCAGGTCCGCCACGAACAGCACTTTTTCGCCCTGGCTCTGGAACAGCACCGACTGGTGGCCGCGCGTGTGGCCGGGCGTCATGACGCACGTCACGCCGGGGACGACTTCGGCATCCCCCGCCAGCAGCGACATGTGCCCCGACTTGACCAGCGGCTTGTAGTTGACCGAAAAATATGTGGCGCGGGTGCGTTCGTTGGGGCGCATCGCGTCTTCGTATTCCAAACGTTGGGTGACATAGCGCGCGTTGGGGAAGGTGGGGTGCGCTTCCCCGTCCGCCCCGAAGTAGGTGTTCCCCGAGCAGTGATCGCCGTGCAGGTGCGTGTTGACCACGATGTCGACGTCCTGGGTGCGCACGCCGCACCGCGCCAGGCCATCGGTCAGCGTGCCGGTCGGGCGCTGCAGGTTCCAGATATGCTTGGCGTTGTCGTCGAGCTTGGTGCCGAGGCCGGTGTCGACCACGACCGTTTGCCCGGCGGCGCGCACCAGCAGACAGGTCAGGACCATCGGCACGCGGTCTTCGTCGTCCGGTTCCAGGTACTTGATCCACAGCGGGCGCGGTACCAGCCCAAACGGGCCGCCCCGGTCCATCCACACCACGCCATCGCTAATAAGGTGAATTTGGATATCGCCGATTTGAATCATAAGCTCCGCTTTTTTGAGGTGAACGCATTGGTGACAAAACTTTACCACATCCTGCTCCAGGAACCTAATGGACGCTGATTTCCCCCACCCAACAGTCAGCTTCTTCGGAGCCAGCCGTCAGGCAAACCGCCCGCCCGGCCTGTACACTGGACGTAACGATCAGCTAGAGGCTGTTATGCACGTTTTACCCCTATCCCTTTCCCCGCACGCGGAGAAAGGGGGGAGGCGCAAGTCCCTCTCCGTTTACGGGGAGGGATTTAGGGAGGGGTAAAACTTACGGGAACAATCCTCTGTAAACAGCCTGCGTAAGTTCATAACACGCTCCAGACTTAGCCCACAAAGCGGACCAAGTCCCTTGCCCCTATGGGCAAGTTTTTTTGATCGGCCTCACCCCCTCCCGTCCCCCTCTCCATCCGAGATGGGCGCTAATGCGTCCTATGGAGAGGGGGAAGCCAATTGTGCCCGTGCCGCTGACGACTACTCGTTACCGGTCGTGTCCTGCGGCGGCGTGCCAGCGCTGGTGCCGGCGCTCGCCCCAACCTGCCCGGCCAGCGCGTCCAGATCAAACAAGAACGGGCTGTTGGACGGGATCACGATCAGCTTGACATCCTCGCCCAGGTTCTCGATGTAGCGCCATTGGAGCAGCGCCGGGTTTTGGGAAAGCTGCTCGTTGATCAATTCCAGCGCTTTGGCCTCACCCTCGGCACGGATGCGGGCCGCGTCGGCCTCACCGCGTGCCACGGCGCGGGCCTGTTCGGCCTGCTGCTGCTTCTCGCGGACGCGGAACTCGGCCTCGAGCGCCTGCTGCTGGGCAACCTGTTTCTGCTCGATGGACTTCACGTACTCCGCAGAGAACGTGATGTTGCGAATCAGCACGTTGGTCAGTTCGAAGCCCTCCGGCTCGATCAACCCGCGAAGGCCTTCCTCGATCTGCATTTCGAGTTCGGCGTGCTCACCGCCGTAGATTTGCTCAACCCGGAACTCGGTCAGCGCCGCGCGGGTCTGGTTGCGCAGCGCGGGCCGGATCAGGCCGTTGACGTAGTTGTCCGGCCAGTTTTCCCGGATCCGGTTGGCCTGGGCGGGGCTGATGCGGAAGATCATGGTTACGTCCAACCGCACCTGCTGCCCGTCCTGGGTGAGCGCGGTAACGGCATCATCGCCCCGGACGGCTCCTTCACTCGTCATACCCGAGACGGTATACTCCTGCTGCTTGGTGGAGTAGATCGTCACTTCCTGGATGCCGGGGATGATCACGTGCAGACCGGGCTGCAGCGGTTCGTCTTGCAGATCGCCGCTGATGACGTTGAAGACCACACCGACCTCATCGGGCGCAATTTCGACGATGCCCGCGCTGACGATAAAGAAGATTACGGCGACTACCAGCCCGACGACGGTCATCAGGATGCCCTGTCGCGCTGATTCACGATTCTGGATAGCTTGTGCGATCATGAAGATGCCAAAGCCCATGCCAGCCAGGCCGGCGATGGCGATCACACTAAAAACGAGACCAATCATAGTCTGCTCCTGTTGTCGTTGTGTGCGAATAGTGTCCAGATTATAACAGGTGTGGCGCTGATTCAACCTAATTCAAGCTGATTTCTGGCTGACAATTCTGCCAGGCGGACAAGCTGCGAAGGCGCGGCGGTGATGCTACAATCCACAGCGAGAGGCGACGATGAATCCAATTGTGTTTGAGATAGGGTCGATTGAGGTACGACACTTCACCGCCTGGGTGGGCGGCGGGGTACTGGCCATGCTGGCGATCATCGAGGTGGCCGCGTACTGGCGCGCGCCGCAGGTGATGCTGCGCTGGCTGGACGTGGGGATCGCCGGGGTGCTGGCCGGGGTCGTGGGGGCGCGGGCGCTGCACGTCGCCATCGCGTGGGAGTATTTCGCCACGCATCGCAGCGAGATCATGCAGCTCGAGCTGGGCGGGCTGGCGTGGCACGGCGCGCTGCTGGCCGGGCTGCCGGCGGCGATGATCATGGCCTGGCTGCGGTACGTGCCGTTCCGGGACTGGACCGATGCCGCCGCGCTGGCGTGGCCGGTCGGGCTGGGCATGGCCTGGCAGGGCTGCCGCCGCGCCGGGTGCGGCTACGGCGTAGAGGTGCGCACCCTGGCTGACTTCCCGGATTGGCAGGTGGCGGAACTGCCAGACGTGTACGGGCAGATCGCGCCGCGCCTGGATGTGCCGGCGGCGGGCATGGCCTTCGCGGGGGGGCTGCTGGCGCTGGCGCTGCTGCTGGCGTGGCGACACTGGCTGCCCGGGGTGCGGCTGTGGCTGATGCTGGCGCTGACCGGGCTGGGGATGCACATCCTGGGCTACTTCCGCGCCGACCCGGCGCACATCTGGTACGACCGCCGCGCCGACCAGGTGCTCGACCTGGCGCTGGTGTTCTTCAGCACGCTGATCGGCGGCACGGTCTGGATCATGGGGCGGCGGGCAACGGTGCTTGCTGCGCGGCGAAAGATGCAAAATGGAGGCAAACAACAATGAAGGTCAAACTGGGACTGGCACAAATTAACCCGAAGCTGGGTGATGTCGCGGCTAATCTGGCCGGACACCTGGAAACCATCGAGCAGGCAGCGGCGCAGGACGTCGAACTGCTGCTCTTTCCGGAACTATCGCTGACGGGCTACAACCTGCAGGATTTGGTCTACGAGGTGGCGACCACGCCGACCCCGGACGATCCGGCGTTCGGCCCGCTGCTGGACGCCACACGCACGCACAGCATGGACATCACCGTCGGCTTTGTCGAGGAAGACCGCCGCCACCGCTTTTACATCGCGCAGGCATACCTCAGCCGGGGCGCGGTGGTGCATGTGCATCGCAAGGTGTACCTGCCGACCTACGGCCTGTTCGACGAGGGGCGTTACTTCGCGTGGGGCGACGCAGTGCAGGCGTTCGACACCCGCTTCGGGCGCTTCGGGATGTTGGTCTGCGAGGACTTCTGGCACGCCTCGCCGCCCTACCTGCTGTGGCTCGACGGCGCGGACGTGCTGCTGCTGCACAGCGCGAGTCCTGGGCGCGGCCTGGACGAAGGCGACCGGCTGAAAAGTGCGCGCTGGGTCGAGCGCATCAACCAGGCCTACGCCGGGCTGTTCACCAGCTACATGATCCACTGCAACCGCATCGGCTTCGAGGATGGGCTGAACTTCTGGGGCGGCAGTTCGGTGGCCGACCCCAACGGCGAGTTTGTGCTCAACGGGCCGTACTTCGAGACGGCGCTGCTGACGCACACCATCGACCTCAACCAGCTGCACCGCACGCGCAGCCGGCTGCCGCTGCTGCGCGACGAACGCACCGGGCTGCTGGCGCGCGAACTGGACCGCATCCTGGGCGAGGAGGCCGGCGGCTGCCGGTAAGCGGTATAGTAGGCATATATACCTGCCAGCATGAAAGGACACAGCAACCATGACGCTCGAACCCAGCCTGACCGGCCACGCAGCGGTAACCGTGACGGATGACCTGACCGCGACTGCCCTGGGCAGCGGCAGCGTGCGCGTCTACGCGACGCCCGCGCTGGTCGCGCTCTTGGAGGCGGCGGCCATCAACGCGCTGGAGGGGCATCTCGACGCAGGGCAAACCTCGGTCGGCACGCGGCTGGAGGTGCAGCACACCGCCGCGACGCCGGTCGGCATGCATGTGCAAGCAACCGCCACGCTCAAGGAAGTCGATGGACGGCGGCTGGTGTTTGAGGTGTCGGCGGCGGATGACGTCGAGCAGATCGGCGGGGGCACGCACGAACGCTTCATCGTCGATCAGGCCCGCTTCGAGGCGAAGGTAGGCGGCAAAGGCCGGGATGAGTGACACGACAGGGCCAGGGAATCGCGCCCTACCCGCGCAGGTGCGTGTTGAAAAACTGGACCGTGCGCTGGATGAACAGCGCGTCACCGTCGCCCCAAAAGGTGTGCGGCTGGCCCTCGTAGGTGAAGCACTCCACGGCTTTTTGCAGCCCGGTCAGGCGTAGGCACAGGTCCAGCGACCAATCCAGCGGCACGAGTTCATCCGCGCCGCCGTGATGGATGCTGACGGCGGCCTCGATGCGGCTCAGGTGGTAGATCGGCGAGATGCGCGGCAGCGCCTCCTCCGGCGTGTCGAGTTCGGCCTGCCCGCGCCGCCAGTCGGACCACTCGCGGATCTTGGTGAAGTTCTGCTGCTCGTCCCCACTCATCGAGCCGTAGAGCACCGCCGCGCGGATGTCCGGGTTGACGGTGATGGCGCGCAGCGAAATGCCGCCGCCCATGCTGTGCCCCCACAGCCCGATCCGGTCCGGGTCGGCCTGGCGCAGCGCCCCTTGCAGCGCGCCGGTTTGCTGCACGATGCCGACCAGGTTCAGCACGTCGACTGCCATCCCCACGCGGAAGCGGTTCGGCCCATCGTCGGAGGGCCAGTATCCGCGCAGGTTGGGATGCAGCACCAGGAACCCGGCTTCGGCCAGCGCGTCGGCGTAGCGGGTGGTGTAGTCCAGCGTGCCGTACCGCGCCGGGTCGATGTAGCCGTGCACGGCGATGATCACCGGATACGGGCCGTTGTCGCCGGTGGGCACGTTCATGAAGCCGTAGATCGTCAGTCCGTCGCTGGGGTAGCGGATCAGGTAGCGCGTGAAGCGGTCGGTCACGACCATCGTCTGCTCGATGGTGGCCTCGCCCGCGCCGTAAAAGCGGTCGACCAGGTGCGCGATGGTCCACTCGGCGTACGGATCGGCAGGGGTGGGGGTCGGGGTGCGGTCCTGCCGTGCCCCGGCGGGAGCCGACAGGGTCAGCAAGGGGAACAGTAACGCAGCGAATACCAATACAAACGCGGTTCTCATTTTCATCGTCACGACCAATGCCTCTTTGTTTGCTACGTTGAACGGTCGTTGCAGATTGTAGCAAGCTCCGCGATGAACGGGCACCGCCAGCTAGGCCATGTGCGGCGGCCCAGCGATCACGCTGGCGCGCCACAGCGCCCCGTTGGTGTGCAGCTCGAAGACGCGGCTGTCCGGCACGCGGACCAGGACGTGGATGCCGTCGTCGGCTTTCCAGCGGCGGCCCACATCGATCACGCGCAGCCATTCGCCTTCCCACAGGAGCCACGCGGGCTGCGGCCAGCCGTCTGGCGTGTAGGTTGCGTCGACTTCGGTCACTCGGAAGCGCATAAAGTCCCGTCCAGGTAATCTAACACGATCTGCAAGGCAGCATCAACCGCGGTCTGTCGGTTGGCGTCGCGGTCGCCGGACCACACGAAGCGGCGCACCCAGGTACCGTCGCGGGCGCTCAGCCCGACATACGCCAGCCCGACCGGCTTGGTCGCAGTCGCACCCCCCGGCCCGGCGATCCCGGTCACGCTCACCGCCAGGTCGGCGGAGCACACCATCCGCGCGCCGCGTGCCATCTGCGCGGCGACCGCTTCGCTGACCGCGCCGTAGGCGATCAGCGTGTCTTTGCGCACGCCGAGCAACTGCTGCTTGATCTGGTCGGCGTAAGCGACGATGCCGCCGATCATGTAGGCTGAACTGCCAGGGATATCGGTCAGCCGCTTGGCGATCAGCCCCCCTGTGCTGGATTCGGCGGTGGCCAGCGTCAGCCCGTTGACGCGCAACTGGTGACCGGCTTTCTCTTCGAGCGGAATGTCTGAGTTTGCGGTCTGGGCTGGCATAGCAATCCTTAATGCCTGATCAAAGCTGCATTAGAAATTAATCAAACATAAAGTTAGGGCTTGACGGTCAATAGTGGGGGTGGTATGATCCTCACCACTGGTCAACGAAACCAGTCCCTATGTTGCGGGGTAGAGCAGTGGCAGCTCGTCGGGCTCATAACCCGGAGGTCGCAGGTTCGAATCCTGCCCCCGCTACCTGAGCGAAACCTCAGCCGTCTGGCTGGGGTTTTTTTTGTTTCCCCACCCCGGACCATCACCGCACCCGCACGCGCTGCCGGTCCTGGTAGAGTGCGTACAGGTTGGCACGGTGCAGGTCTTGCACCAGCCCGTTGAGCGGAATACGGCTCTTGCCGCAGCTTTCGATGTCGACGGCGTCCAGGCTTTCGACCGGCTGCCCGTTGTCGAGCGCGGCGTCGACGTGCACCTCGATGCGCGCCAGGTAATCCAGGTCGTCCTGGATTTTGCTCTCGACCTCGCCGCGCAGCACCACCTCACCGTGCCCCTGGACCACGTTCTCGAAGCTGCCCTCGCGCAGCGCGTTGAGGCTGGCGACGAAATCATCGAAGCTGCCATCGATGAAGTACGGCACCGGCATCAGCGTGTCCGCCGCGAACAGCACGCGGTCTTCGCGCACCAGGCACACGATCGAGTCTGGGCTGTGGCCGGGCGAATGGCGCATCTCGACCGTCTTGTTGCCCAGGCGCACCGCCATCACGCCGCTGTCGAAGACCATGTGCGGCAGCACCAGCGCGATCTGGCGCAGCTCCGGCGAGCTGTGCTGGGCCTGCTTCAGCCCCTCGCGCCCCTTCGTATGCAGCAGATCGTAGCAGCGCGCGTGCGAGAGCACCTGCGCGTGCTCGAAGAAACAGGTGCCGTAGGTGTGGTCGGCGTGGTAATGCGTGTTGATCACGTAGCGCACCGGGCAGTTCAGGCGGTGTTCGAGAAAATGTTTGATGGCGCGGGCTTCTTCGGGGAAGACCAGGGTGTCGATCAGGATCGCCCCGTCGGCGGTGATCACGGCTCCGGCTGTCACCTGGGCGTAGAGTTCGCTGGTGAAGACGTAGATGTCGTCGGCGACACGTTCTCGCTGCATAACAGATTGTGAGTCCTGGGTATCGGTTGGCACTGCGCGAAGTATAACGAGTTGCGTACCCCGAATCAAGGCTGTTTGTGGCGCTATTAGCAGCGCGGGGCAAAATAAAACGCCCCTGCCCGCTGGGGGACAAGAGCGTGGGGATGATACCTCCCGCCATGCCGTGTGCCGCGACGTTTTGAACCTGCTTTCGCAGGTGGGTCATCTGCCCGGCACTTCCGCTTTGGAACGGATCCTAATGCGTCCGCGCCGCGACTCTCAATGCCCTATGTGTGAGTGTTGGCTCAAAACTTCGTGCGGATCACGCGCACGGCAGGTTACGTGTGTTATACCACGCTTCGTCCGCGCTGTAAAGGGATAGTCGGCAAAAGGGTGTGTGCCAAATCTGGGGCGAATAGTTTACCCCTCCCCGCAGGCGGAGAGGGGACTTTGATGCCGTGTGTAACGACGACTTGCTCCCTCCTTTCTCCGCGCGCGGGGAAAGGAGGGCCGGGGTGGATAGGGGTAAA
>DAOTUD010000127.1:0-120686 GCA_034437275.1 Anaerolineae bacterium | reverse complement strand
TCGGACGGCACAGCCGTCAGCGACACCGATTCCGCCGAGATCCAGTTGGTGGATGCGGTGGTTGGTGCGCAGTTGCTGTTCGACGGGACGACGGAAGCGTCCGTCTTGCCCGGCTCAACGGTGACGCTGCAGGTGGTGTTGAGCAATGAGGGCGGCTCGCCGATAGGCTGCAGCGTTTCCTGCCCTGTTGGCGATCCTGTGCCCTGTGAACCTTGTCAGCTTAGTGTAACGTCACCCGATGCCGTCTTTAATGACGTTCTGGCATTTCGTGCCGATGAGTTCGCGAACACGGTGTTGGCTCCTGGTGAGCAGCGAACATTCAATATCGATCCGTCGTACCCCGTGCCGGACGTGTCGACGACGTATAACATCTCGGTCGCGGGCGGCTACGCTGGCCCGTTGGTGCCGGAGGAGGACTACCAGCACTACATCTTCACACCGGTGCCTGCAAGCGCCGATATAATTGTGCTGCGTCCGGAGATCGCGGTGACGGTGGGTGTGACCCCGAACCCGCCGATCATCCAGCAGGCGGTGACCTACACGGTAACCGTCGAGAACACCGGCCCGATCGCGGTGGAGAACCTGACGGGGACCTACCAGATCAACCCGCTGGCGGCGGCACCGATCCAGGATGGGATCATGCTGGTGAGTGCGCCGCGCCGCCAGGGGTCCGGCACCCTGACCTTCCCCTCGACGACGATACCGGTCGGCGGGAGCGTGTCGGCTACGGTCAGCACCATCGAAGACCATACCGTGCCGTACGTATTCCGGGCGACGGTCAACGGGACCGGCGAACAGGCGACCGGCCCGGTGGATGGGACGGCTGATCTGACGATCACGCCGCAAGGGACCGGGACCGCCACGCCGACGGTGGACCCGGCGACGCTGGACCCGACCGCGACAGAACCGGTCGTGACCAAAGAAGCCGACACCGAAACGGCCCAGGTGGGTGGCACGATCACCTGGACGATCACGGTGCGCAACAGCAGCACCGGCGTCATGAACAACGTCACGATGCAGGACAACGTCCCGCAAACGCTGACGATCGAGTCGGCGACGACGGACAGCGGCGCAGTGGTGCCGGAAGGCCAGTTGGTCACGGCGTCGGCGGCGACGATGAACCCCGGTGATACGATCACGGTTACTCTCGTGACATCGGTCAATGAAGGGGCAACCTCGCCGTCAAACATCGCGAACACGGCCTGCGCGCTGCGCGGCGGCGGCGAACGCCAGGTCTGCGAGACGGCCTCAGTAAGTGTGGGGCCGGACGCGGGCACGCTGCCGGCGACAGGCATCAACTCCACCGGCGACGGTCCACTCGGCTGGCGGTTGGAGGGGCTGTTCGGGGTGATGCTGGTCGGCGCGCTGATGCTCTTGATGAGCAGCGCGACCGGCACCAATCGCCGGACGTGGCTGGCGGTGCTGTTCGTGCTGATCGCTGCGGTGGCGGTGGTCGTGGCGGTGGCGCTGCTGATGGCGCAAGATGGCGATGAGGCCGAGGAGGAGACCCCGCCCGCTGTGTCGGGTGGGGACACACTCCCCCCGACAGATACGCCGGAGCCGCCCGATGTAGGCGTGCAGCCCAGCGATACCCCGGAACCCGACCAGCCAAGCGCGACCCCAGAAGCCAGCGCGACGACTGCGCCGACGCCGGAGGGAATCTTGTTCGACTTCCCACCGACGCCGACGCCGTACACGGTGCGCGAGTTCCGGGGCAACCGGGCACTGGAGATCCCCAGGCTGGCGGAGCAGTTCGACGTGCCGGTGCAGATCATGAACCTGCCGATCGTGAACAATCGCTACGAGATCAACTCCCTGCGGTATGGTGTGGGGTGGTTGGAGGGCACAACCTGGCTCGACCCGGACTGGGGTAACACTGTCCTGGCGGCGCATGTCCAGTTTTCGGCCATCGATCCGGGGCCGTTCTATGGTCTGGACCGCCTGGAACCCGGCGATGAGATCATCGTGCATGAAGGGGATGAACGCTTCACGTTTATTGTGCAGCGGCGCTTCAAGGTGGCCCCGGACGACATGTCGGTCACTGCGCCGACTGCGGATCCGACCCTGACCCTGATCACATGCACCGAATGGGATCAAAACTACGGGCTGTTCTCGCAGCGGCTGGTGGTGCAGGCGGTGCCGGTGGAGAATGTCGCCCCGGCAGGGTAGTGCGGCTGCCGCTATCCTCTGCGCAACATACGAAAACACAAAAAGCGCCCTGCCTGTCGAGGTAGGGCGCTTGCGTGTGCCTGTCCGGGAGCGTGCTAGCTGCCGCCCCACACCCGGATGGTCAACACAAACGGGCGGCCAATGGGCACGTTGCTGTTCGGATACAGCGCATCCCACACGCTGTAATAACAGCCGTTGCGGTTGGGGGCCGTCCCGGTAAATTCCAACGGGTCTGAGGTGTCCATCACGTCGACCGGGCCACCCAGGTAAAAGTTAGACTGCTGCTGGGCGGCGAAGTTCAGCCCAGGACGCTGCTCGGATTCGGTGCAGGCCTCACGATAGGGGGCCAGGTTGACCGTCGAGTCCGGGTTTTCGGTCAGGTCTGGGTTGAAGTTGAAGCGCACCCGCTCGGGCCAGTCACAGTTGCCGGTGTTGCGCAAGACGATATCCAGCGTGAAATCTTCGCCAGCGGGTATCAGGCGCGGGCTGTTAAAGGCGTTGGACGGTGGCGGCTCGTTGAACAGGTATTCCGTGTTCTCGGGGGCCACCACAATATACTCGAAGTCGCAGGCTTCCAGCGTTTGCGTCATGTTTGGCGTGGGCGATTTGGCGGCCTGGGTGGCGAAAAACACGGTTGCCGTCAGCGCGCCGTTGGTTGCCGTCATGTTGGGCGATGGCGTGGGGGGCGGTGTGCGCGTTGGCGTCGGTGTCAGCGACGGTTCCGGCGTGGCGGTGTCGCTTGGCTCCGCTGATGGTGTGAGCGTCGGCGGCGGCGTGGTGGCGCGCGGTGTTTGCGTGATCCGGGCAGCGACCAGCGTTTGCTGCACGACCTGCGGCTCGAGCGTTTGCGTCGGGATGCGGACGGGAATAGTCGCCTTGTTCGTCGTGGCGGTTTGGGAGGGCGCAGCCGGTGAGCGTGGTGTGTTGCGCTGGGTTGGGCCGGGTGTAGGTGAGGGTTTCCCGACCGGGATGGTCGGCTGGTCCGCGGTGGGGGCGATGGCGGTGCCGGTCTGGTTGATGACCGGGGTGGCGGTGCTGTTGGAATTGCCGAGGATGCTCGCCAGCGGGTTATCGTCGGTGCCCAATCCCAGCATGGCCATCCCCGCGACCACTGCGAGGGCGGCGATCAAGCCCAGGACCCAGCTAACGCGCAGCCGTCCCACCGTGCCCTGGCCTGCTGGTGATGGTTCGGCGAGTGTTTCGGGCAATGCCAGGTCCTCCGCAGCGCCGAGCTGTCCTGGCGGTTTGGGGCTGGTCTCGTAGGGAGCCGGCGGGGCGGGCGTGGTCGCCAGATGCGCTGGCGTGTCGTACTGCGGGCGACGCTGGCCATTCTCGTCGAGTTGGCCCAGGTCTTCGGCCAGTTCAGCCGCGGTCTGGTAGCGTTCGCTGGGTTCTTTAGCCAGCGCCTTAAAGACGATGCGCTCCAGGTCGTCGGGAATATCGGACGCATACTGGCGCGGGGCGGGGATCGGCTCGTTGACGTGCTTCAGGATGATGCCCAGCGGCGTGTCGGCATCGTAGGGCAGGTGGTTGGTGAGCAACTGAAACAGGATGACGCCCAGCGAATAAATGTCGGAGCGTTCGTCGCCGGCTTCGCCGAGGCCCTGCTCGGGAGCCATATAGGCCGGCGTGCCGATCATGCCGCCGCTGGCGGTGAACTGTGCCCCGGTGACGATCTTGGCGATGCCGAAGTCCGTGAGCACGACGCGCCCGTCCTCGTCGAGCATCAGGTTGGCCGGCTTGACGTCACGGTGGATCATGTTGCGTTGGTGGGCGTAGGCCAGCGCTTCGGCGGCGCTTTTGCCGATACGGATTGCTTCGGCGCGCGGCAGATTTTCGCCGGTATTGGTCAGCTCAAACAGCCGATCCTTGAGGGTCGGGCCGTTGATTATTTCCATGACCATGTAGTAGCTCTCACCCTCGGCATCGTACTCGAAGTCGTAAACCTGCACGATGTTGGGGTGCTTGAGCTTGGCGACATTGCGCGCTTCGTTCTCGAAGCGGTCTTTAAATTCTGGATCGTCGGCCAGGAACGGGTGGAGCAGTTTGATCGCGACATAGCGGTCTAGCGAAACATGATAGCCCCGGTAAACCTCTGCCATGCCCCCACGGCCCAATCGATCTGTAATTTCGTATTTGCCGAGTTTTTTTCTCGCCACGGTGTTGAGCTGCCTTTTGCTGCAATGCTGTAAGGCGCTGACCGGTTAAGTAGATGCGCCCTTGTAGTATAACTGATATTCGTTATGTACCCAAAGATGAACAGCGCGCCGGTTACGACGATGTGCCCGGCGGGATGTGCAAGTCGACGGTGCGTGTATCTTGTGGATTGTGGATATCCTCATCATAGTATAACGCGACCTGGACCGTGTAATCGCCGGTGGGATCGTCGATGTCGCGCAGATGCAGCACGAACTCCATCTGAAAGTGCATCGGAGCAATGACGGTGGTCCGCGCAACCGGGACATCATCTCGATCCCGGATCGTGATCTCGAAGTTGGGCTGTTCCTTAAAGGGTGTGATGTGAACCTTCACCTTGACCCGCCGCCGGTCGGGGTAGGGCGCAGCCTCTACTTTTTCGAGCCGGACGTCTTCGCGCGGGGCGAGGTTGTCGTTATTTTGGAGAAACAGATTGGTATCCATGATTCCATTGTATACCTATTTTTATTTCTTTTCCAATGGTTCCTTAACTGTCGGTGCTTTCATCTGCGACGGCAACCGCCCGCCAGATGGCGTCCAACGCTTGCAGGGCGGTGAGATTGCGAACTGGCCAGCCGTCGCGCAGGCGGTCCGGATTGTTGTAGAAGCTGCGCGCCCAGATGAGATGAAAGCCGTCAGGCGTCAGCCCATGACTGGGCAGCGATTGGGCGGCCAGCCAGAAATTCCACAGCGGTATGTCGTGCTTTTCAGCGACGCGCACGATGGCAGCGTTGATGCTGTGGTCGCCTTCGAGGTTGTCGGCTTTGGTCGCGAGGATGGGCACCACGCCGCGATCGATCCAGAAGGTGACCGTTTCCTCCAGGTATTCCTGGTAGAGCGAGACGGGCTGCTTCCCCTTGCGACTCCAGGTTTCCATGCTGATCAGCACAATGCTGGGGTTATGCAGGCGATCCTCGCATTCCAGCGGGGTTTCGCCGCTTTCGCACAGGGCGGGGTCGGCCCACATCGGCGACAAGACCGACGCCACCGTGAAGCCGCCCTCTACTGCTGCGCTTTGGCGGGAGAAAGAGCCGCTGAACTGGTCGATGGTGGGCTGCAAATGGTCATAGGGGCCGAGATCGTATTGCAGCGGGCGATCAAACCAGGACAGGAAATAGTCGGTGACGTTTTGACAATCGCCGACTTTGGAGAAATGGTGTGGATCGTTGCCTTGCTCCAGGCCGCGCTGGTAAATCTGCCGGGCGGCAGCGCTGACGTCGGGAACGACCGGCAGGGTTTGCCAGGGGTCGGGCGTGCATTCGACCATTTTAGTGCTGTGGATGTAGCCCCGGGTGTGCTGCACCGGGTCTTCGACCAGGACCCACTCATCGCTACCGGCCTCGCGTGCGCCGGTCACGATGTCCAGCGCGGGCAGCAGCGTATTGGGCGAGTATTTCAACACCGGGGTGCAGCCGGCCCATTGCGGGCATTCGCGCATCCAGGTTTTGACGGTGGTGCAGCGATAGAAGACGTCGTTCTGGGCGGTGACCGGCTGGCGCAGCCAGATCGGTCCCAGGGCCGCGGTGATGAGTACAATGACCAGAATCAGGCGTTTCATAAAGTTCGAATCCTCTATCCCTCTTGCAAGCGTGCTTGTGTGGTGTGCAGCGTGTTCCAGGCGAGTTGAAATTGCGCCGCCGGGACCAGGATGTGATCGCGTTCAAAGGCGCTGAGCGCGATCAGCGAGACTCCCGCCTTGGCCAGCACCTGGCTGATGAGCGCCATGAACCCGACCAGGGCCATGTCCAGCGGGCTGTCGAACGTGATCAGCCGGAAGTCGTCCACGACGCGATAGTCGGGCAGGCGTGCGGCGAACGGTTCCCAGGTATCCTGGGGCAGCACCAGCGTCACTTCGTCTTTATCGACCACCAACGCGCTGAAGGCCATACCGATCTCGGCCAGGACGCCCGCCGCCGCCGTGATCGCGGGGGCCGGCAGGTGAATCAGGGCGTAGGGTGTTTCGTCAGTATACAGCGTTGTTTGCACAAAGGCATTTTCGGCAGCGTTCATCATGTTTCCTATGGTAGCGGCATAACCGGGCAGGTGGCAACCCCGCCCGGCATATTGACAGAATGATGTTTACAACGTTTCATCGGGGTTGACCGGCAGGATGGTCAAGCCCGAGATCACTTTCGGGTAGAAGTCGGTGCTTTTTTGCGGCATGCGCTCACCTTGCGCGGCCACGGCCTCGATGTTGTCCATGCGTGTCGGGCGCACGAAGAAGGCAAAGCTGCCCTGGCCCGCGTCGATGTTTGCGACCGGGTGCTGCGGATCGCGGTGATAGCGGATCATCGACTTGTCGTCGATGCTGTGCGGCGGCACCTGGGCGATCTGCTCCAGTAAAATTTTATGTAACACACTGACCGTCAGCGATTTCCATTCATCAGTGTGATCATCCTTGATCAAGTCGCAGGCCAGTTCGTCGTTCTTGAGCGTAAGCACGTGGAAGCCAACCTGCGGCCCGCCGTAGAAGCCGAAGGTTTGGCTGCCATCGCTGGCGTTGAGGGTCTCCAGACAGGTGTCCAGGTCGGGGACGGTGCCGATGACGAAATGGGCTTTGGCGCGCTTCAGGATGTCGACCGGCGTCGTGCCGTCGAAGTGGTGGATCTCGCGGTGGGTAGGCAGCACCACCAGGCCGGGATCGTTCATGCTCACCAGCGTGGCCTGCACAAAGTTGAAGGCGGCGTTCTCCGGGGCGTTGGGGTGGGCTTCGCGCTGCAGCTTGCTGTAGGTGAGGCCGGTGGAATAGCGGTGATGGCCATCGGCGATGATCAGATTACGTTTGGGGGCCATCTCGGCCTCAGTCGCCGCGAGAATGTCGGGATCGGTAATGATCCACATGCGCTGCCGTACGTCGCTTTCCCAGATTTCGCACACGTCGATGTCTGGCTCGCGCTCGCCGATGGCCTGGCGCAGCAGGCTGTTGACTTTGTTCTCCGCGTCCGGATAGAGCAGGAAGATCTGTTCGATGTTGGCTTCGAGCGTCTTGAGTAACCGCAGCCGGTCTTCTTTGGGGCCGGCATGGGTGCGTTCGTGGGGCAGGATGACCCCTTCGTCGAAGTCGACTAGCTTAACGGCGGCGATCATGCCCAGGCGGACATACTGCTGGTCATCGACCGTGAAGGTTTGCTCGTACGCATAATACGCTGGCTGATCTTCACGGACGAGGATGTCGTGCTGCTGCCACTGCTGGTAATATTCCCGCCCGCGCGTGTACACGTTGGGGCCTTCTGGCCTGGCGGGTTGATCGCCGGGTTGGGGTTTGCCCTGGATGATACGGGCGATGTTGTAATCACTTAGCTCGTAATATTCTTCCTGAAGTTCCTCAGTAATGCGGTCGTAGGGTTGGCTGACCACGACCTCTAATTTTTCGAAGCGTTCCGGGTTGTAGCGCAACCCGCGAAACGGTTTTACGACGGCCATCAAAACCTCCCAAGTATGTTCATAGTAACGCGGCAGGGGATGCCCCTGACCGCCGGTGAATTGTACCAACCGCAGCGCATTGATGCGAGTGGTGGTAGGCATGTCTGGCAACAAAAAAAGGGCACCTGTGCAGGTGCCCCCGGTGCGTAAGGGGAAAGGTCAGGGGATGATCAACTGTTGGCCGGCGTAGATGCGGTTGTAGTTGACGATGCCGTTGGCCGCCGCGATGGCCTGCATGGTTCGTCCATAGCGCAGCGAGATGCGGAACAGGTTTTCGCCGGGCTGGACGACATGCACCGTGCCGCCGGTGGCCGGCGGGCCGGTATAGGTATAAGATGCCTGCTGGTGGGTGGGTTGGTAGACCGGCACATTGGTGGTTTGCGTCGTGATGGGGCCACAGGCATTGGCTTTGATCACGACTTTGGTGGCATCAGGATCGCTGTCGGCATGGACCTGGAGTTCGTTGGACTTCAACGCCCACAGGCTGACCCCATTGCCGTACATGACTGGCTGGTTTTGCCCTGTCGAGAGCGCAGTCGTCAGCGGGCCGGCGATATGTGACGGGTCGGCTTCGATCACGACAAGGTTGCCAGAGATAACCCGCACACCACCACCGGCTGTACACTGGAACAGGAAGCCCTCGGGATAGCTCACCGCCGGTTGGGCTGGTTGGACAGGCTGCGCCAGTTGGACGGGTTGCACCGTGGTGGTTGCGGTGGCCGCGGTTCCACCAGTACAACTGAACGATTCGCTGATCTCGACCCCGGCATAGTCCCGATCGACGACGGAGGGGGGATCGGCATAGAGCGGGGCATCGACGTCCAGGTCGTACTGCCCGATGCGCACTTCGATCCGGTTGCCATTGGTGACCACCGGCCAGGTAGCTGTCATGGTGATGTAGCCAAAGGCTTCGGGCACATCCTGCCAGACCTCCGTGATTTTGTAGCTGCACGGGCTGCCATCGGGGCAGAGGCGGTTCCAAACCTGCAGCCGGAACTGGTCGCGGCTCAGGTCGGTGCGATACAGATCGCGCGCCGCCAGACCGTCGAAGTAGAAGCGGACGGTCACGCTCGAGCAGGACTGGTTCAGGATCTCTACAGGTCCCCACACACCAGCCTGGGCGGTTTGCACATTCTGCCCGGTTGGTAATAGCATAACGGTGATTAGTGCCAGTGCGATGATGGGTACCATTCGTGGTATAAGAGATTTCATAATGCGCCTCCGACAATTTAATTGCTTATACTCATTGTACAAACAAATTTTAATCCGCGATACTCACCTGGAAAACATGAACGGGACTCTAACGCAGTTGAAGCCCAAAACGAACGGTTGTGCTGGTCTGTGGGTAGACAGGCTGGCTATGGCGCTCTAATAAGAGTTGTATTATGATAAGTCAGACATCATGTCACCATCCCAAAGGAGGCTATCATGCAGCATGTGCGGCGACTGTTGACGGTTGTCCTTGTCCTGGCAGTTTTGGCTTCGATCCCGGTCTTTTGGGCCAGTGCCCAGGATGGGGGGCAAGTGACGCATACAGTCCAGGCTGGCGAAAACTTGTACCGAATTGCGAAACAGTACGGCACGACAGTAACGGCCATTGCCCAGGCAAACAATATCACCAACCCGAATCTGATTCGGGTGGGGCAGGTGTTGGCCATTCCAGGTGTTAGCCCGGCTCCGGACACGACGCCCGTGCCGGGAACAACGCCGACGGCAACGTCCCCTGCGACGCCTGCACCATCCGCCGGGGGCACGGTGCATATTGTGCAACCCGGGGAAAATTTGTTCCGCATTGCACTCCGCTATAACCTGTTGACGACGATTGTGGCGGCGTACAATAACCTCGAAAATCCGGGGATGATCTACGTCGGGCAGGAAATCCGTATTCCACCGGCGGGGTATACGATGGCGCAGCCACAGCCGACGCCTGTACCCGAGGCGACGGCGGTCCCTGCCGTCGAACTGACGATCACTCCCCCACCCAGCGAGGCGGCCAATGTAGGATTTGCCTACGGGGTGTACGTCCAGCTTCCCAACCAGGATATGGCATCCGTCATCCAAAAAACGGATGATCTGGGCGTGACCTGGGTGAAGCAATACGTAGACTGGGCGTTGTATGAAGCCTCGCCGGGCAACATCAACTGGGTCCCGCTGGATGAGATGGTCGACGCGATAGACAACGCCGGGTTCAATATTCTGCTGACCGTGTCGTCGGCCCCGAGCTGGGCGCGCGACACGAACGTGGACAAAGGCCCGCCGACCGATTACCAGACCTACGCGAACTTTGTGGGCGAACTGGCGGCCCGGTACGAGGGGCGGGTGGATGCCTACGAAATCTGGAACGAGCCGAACCTGCAGCGGGAGTGGCATACGCCCAAGGGGCTGAGCGCCGAGAACTATGTCGCGCTGCTCAAGCTGGCGTATGCGGCGATCAAGCAGGCCGATCCCCAGGCTATCGTTATGAGCGGCGGCTTGGCTCCGACCGGCATCAACGATCCGGCGTACGCCATCGACGACCGCGTGTTCTTCAGCCAGATGTACGCTGCCGGTGTGGCGGAGTGGGCAGACGCGATTGGCGCACATCCGAACGGATGGGCCAATCCCCCGGACAGCACATGCTGCCAGAACAACCGCCCGGCGGTGTCCGGGTGGGATGACCACCCGAGCTTCTTCTTCAAGGAGACGCTGCGCGCTTACCGCGACATCATGAAGCAGAACGGCGACAGCGGGACATACATCTGGGCGACCGAGTTTGGCTGGGGGTCGAACGATGGCTTGAACATCGAGCCGCCGGAAGGCCTGGGCTTTGTGGCTTTCACCAGCCTGGACGAGCAGGCGCAGTATATTCTGCGCGCGTACCAGCTTGGCCGCGAGATGGGGTACGTGGGGCCGATGTTCCTGTCGAATCTGAACTACTGCCAGGTGGTAGGCGTGTCTGGCGAACAGTGCTTCTGGAGCCTGCTCGACCCGGCGGGCAACCCGCGCCCGGCGTACCTGGCGCTTAAGGATGCGCTGGACTAGCGTCCCACGCGCGAACTGCTGCGCACAACTTAGCATTAACTGCCGTCCGGTGGACTGCCGGGCGGCTTTTTCATGTTAGCGGGGGGTGAGCGTGCCGCTGAAGTAGTCGGACAGCAAATCCTCCAGCGGGTGCGGAGTCTTGCTGGGCACCGGTGTGCGGGTTGGAGCCTGGGTCTGGGTTTGCGTTGGCGTACGCGACGGGCGCGGCGTGCGCGACGGAGTCAACGTATCGGTTGGGCTAGGGGTACGTGACGGGCGCGGTGTGCGGGATGGGGTCAGCGTGTCCGTTGGGCTGGGTGTGCGCGATGGACGCGGCGTGCGGGATGGCGTGGGTGTCAGGGTGTCGGTTGGTGTGGCCGTCGCGGTCGCGGTAGGGGTTTCCGTCGGCGTATCGGTCGGCGTCGGGGTGTCGCTGGGGACGGGCGTAGTGGTTGGGGTGGCGGTGTCGGTGGGCGTGGGCGTCAGGCTGACTTGCGGTGTGCGCGTGGCGACCTGCTGAGTGACGGAGGGCACGGTGTCGGTCTCTGGCCCGGCGATACGCAGCGCGCGCACGGCAAGCTGTGATGTGATCGGCAGCAGATTGATGCGCAGGATGCCGTCGGAGTCGGTGCGGAGCGTGATGTTTTCTTCGCCGAGCACGGTGCCGGTGGTAGTGTCCCAAAACGTGACGCGATAGACGCCGGGCGGCATATCGGGCACTTGTACGCGGAAGCTCAACGGGTCGCGAATGCCCCCTTCGGCCACAAGCTGCCAGGTGTAGTCGCGGTGATGTGCCCAGGCGATGGCCACCCCCCGGCGACGGTCGGTCAGGGCCAATACGCGCACCGGCGTGCGGTATTGGGTGACCTCGATGTAATCCAGTTCCAGCCAATCCTGCCCCAGGTTATCCAGCACGACGGTGTGCTCACCGGCGCTGATCGGCACGGTGACCACGATGTTTTTGCTGCCGGGGCTGAAGTCGACGCGCGCGGCCTCGGTCCCGTCGATGTTGATGACCAGGATCGCGGGGGCGGTGGTCGACACATTTTGAACGGCGATGTGCAGTTCGGTGTCAACCGGTAGTGCGATGCGGAAGGTCTGCGGGCGGCTGAGTTCGGCGTTGAACTCGCCGTACAGGTAGCTGGAAAGCTGGGTGGTGGGCGGGACGGCTCCATCCGGTGTCAGCCGGTAGATGGTGTCGGGCGGTGATGTTTCGAGAAATTCGCGGTTGAAGTCGTCGATGCGCAGCGCGCCGTACACCAGCGGATTATCGGCGATCAGGCTGATCTGGGCCGGCTGCAAGGTGGGCGAATTCCAGGGAATGCCTTGGCTGAACAGCGCCAGCGGGGTGTAAATGTCGTACAGGTCTTCGCGTGCGATGTAGGTGTCCCACCACCAGGGCATCGCGCCGCCTGCCGCGCCGGAGAAGGCCGCCGTCCAAAGCGTGTTGCGAATATGCACGCCGGTCGGATCGTCGTCAGTCGGCTCGTACCAGGGGTTGAGCGAGAATTCGTTGAGCAGCACCGGTCCTTCGGTCGCGGCGAATGCCTGGCTGAGCCGCCTGAGCATGCCGGCAACCTGGTCGACCACCGGTTCGACCGGGCGGCGCTGGTAGAAGCTGACCTGCGCAAAGTCCAGGGCGTCCAGTTTCCAGATGGCGGGCTGCGGTTCGCTCGTGCCGGCGGTGATCAGGTGGTCGTAGGGGTCGATCTCCCGCAGGTAAGCCGCCATTTCGCGCAGCCAGGTTTCGGCCCGCGAGGGGGTATAGCCGGTCATGCTGTCCACTTCGTCGACGATTTCCCAGGCGAAGATGTGCGAGCTGTAGCCCCAGCGCGCCACGACATAGCGCAGCCGTTGGCGCAGCAGGTCGCGGGCATTGGCGTCGAAAAAGACCGCTGCCGGCCCGCTGAGGGGGCCATCGTTGGCGACGTTATACGGGTTATCGTCCCAGTCGTAGTCGATATCGGCGCGCGGCACATCGTCGTCCGGCGGGGGAACGGGCAGCCCGTCATAGTCGCTGTAGGCCTGGTGCCACACCAGCACGACTTGCAGGTAAATGCCGCGTTCTTCGGCCATCTGCAGGATGGTATCCAGCCGCCAGGCCGCCTGCTGGGCATCGTCGTAATCGCCTGCCGGGCCGGGCCAGTCCAGCCCGATGAACCAGGGTACGTCAATGTTGAGGCGGGCGTAGTTGGCCTGGGCCGCGTTCAGGTCGTCGAGCCACTGTTCATAGGTGAAGATACCGCCGCCCTCTGGCCAGGACCACGCCAGGTTTTGGCCGACCGGGAAGTAGGGGATGTCGTTGTCGAAGGCGAAATAGCGCGGGTTCTCGCTGACACGGACATAGCCCGGCGCATCGGATTCGGTAGTTTCGAATTCCCCTTCTGTGATCGTGGTGGTGTCGTCCGGGGTGCGGGCCTCGACGATATATTCCCAGGTGCCGACCTGGTCCGGGGCGAAGCGCACGCGCCACTCCGGGCGACCGTCGGGGCGCAGTTCTTCGGCCTGGCAGTTGTCGGCGGTGCAGGTCTGGCGATAGGGACGCATATAAAAACCGGGAACATCCAGTATTTGGCCATCAGGAGCCGTAAAATGGGCCTCTACGGCGACTTGATCGGGATCGTAGGGGTTGGTATAGCCCCCCGGCACTTCGAAGCTAATTTCGAAGCGTTCGTACTGCGCAATCGTCGCCGGGGCAGGGATGTCGGTTGGCGTGGACGAGGCGCGCCGGGTCGGGGTCGGTTGCTGGCTGGCGAGTTGGGCGGCCACCGGTACAGCAAAAATTCCGGCGATCAACACACTGATCACCAGCAGCAGCGACCAACGGGGATGTTCTCGATAGACAGACATGCTAACAGTTTAGTCTGACTTACCAGAAAAGTGCAAATTTCAAACTTGCGCGCAGCGTTATTTTAGGCGAAAAATGACTATGTAGCCCGATTATTTATGTGCGCGAGGATGTTTTATGGCAGAGATTGATGCTGTGACAGTGCTCAAAACCGCGTTCCCAGAGCTGGCCGATGCTGCGCTGGCCCCGCTGGCGTCGCTCACGAAGATGAAGAGCTATCCCCAGGGGGAGCTGATCTGTCGCGAGGGGGCATACGAGGATTCATTTTACATTATCGGGGCCGGACAGGTCGAATTTACCAAGCAGTTTACGGATAACGAGGAGCGCCAACTGCGCACCGGTGGCCCGGGGGTGTATTTCGGCGAGATGGCGCTGCTGCAGGATATCGCCCGCAGCGCGAATGTGCGCGCGCTGTCCGACGTTCAGGTGTTGGAGATCGACAAGGACGCATTTCACGAAGCGATCCGAGCTAACCCGGCGATGATGCTGGATATCGTGCGCACGCTGATCGAACGGATGCGCGCCAACGACGCGACTGCGTTGAACGAAATGCGCAAGCAGAAGGAAGAGATCGAGGCGGCCTACAAAGAGCTTCAGCACCAGGAGCAGCTCCGCACCGAGTTCTTGACCACGCTGGCGCACGAACTGCGTACCCCGCTCACATCGTCCAACGGGTATATGCAGCTTATCCAGCAGGGCATGATGACCGGCCCGGCGCTGCAGATGAGTCTGCAGAAGATCAGCACCAACCTGGACCGGATCATCAGTCTGGTGAATGACCTGCTGTTTGTGCAGGAGCAGGATTTGATCGAGCTATCACTGCGCGAGGTGAACGTCCGGGCGCTGTTGGAGGTGGTGGTGGACGATCTGCGTGAGGAAGCCAACGCGAATGAGGCTGCGATCAAGGTCGTGGTGCCGTCGACGCTGCCAACCATCCAGGCGGACCCGGACGGGGTGGTGCGCGCCTTTAACGAGTTGCTCGAAAACGCGATCAAGTTCAGCCCGGACGGGGGGACCATCACGATCATGGCGCGTTTGCACAAAGACGGGGTCGCGATCGATTTTTCCGACGAAGGCATTGGGATCGTCGAGTCTTTTATGCCGCGTTTGTTCCAGCGTTTCGAGCGCACAGATCGCATTGGCGAGCATGTGTTTGACGGGGTTGGCATCGGGCTGGCGATTGCCAAGCACATCATCGAAAGTCATGGTGGCACGATTGCGGTGGAAAGTACGGCGGGGCAGGGGAGTACTTTCACGGTCTATATGCCGTTTGACGGCGGGCGTCCCCAACTCAAGACGGCGACAACCACCGCGCCGCCGGATGACGATTCCGACGATAACAACTGGGTCGACGCCAAGTCGTGAAATCAGGATGCGAACAGCAGGATTTGCTCGTCGTTGGTGTCGTAGCTGGAATGGGCAAAGAACGGCAGCGCATCTGGCGTACCGTCGAAAATGAGTGGGATTAACACCGGCAGGTCTTCCACCAGCGGCAGATCGTTGATCTGTGCACGCGGCACCCATTCGAGCGAGCCTTCGTCGGAGTCGGTGAAATCGCGTGACGTGGCCTCGGCCTGGAATACAAAGACCATGATGCCATTTTCCGCCCCGACATCGACGTGTATGATGCCACAGAACTGCACACTGGTTACGGTCAGGCCGGTTTCCTCTTGCATCTCGCGGATCGCGCCGGTGCGCGCGTCTTCGTCGCGTTCGATATGCCCGCCGACGCCGTTGTAGCGTCCAGGGTAGACGCGTTTGTGTTCGCTGCGTTTGAGCAGCAGCACGTCGTCGCCGTGGGTGATAAAGCATAACGTACGGGGAATGGTCAACCACCGCCCGGCGGTGGCGTCGGCTCCCTGGTCTTTGGCTCCCATCAGTTCTCCTGTCGTTGAAAAGCTGTGCACCCACAGAGTGTACCAAATTGATCCGCCGCGATCCATCTCCCCCTGAAATTGAGGTTTGTCTTGCCCCCGGCTCTGTTGTATGCTTTAACCAGTTAAACGCCAGATAAGGGAGATAGGATACCATGACCGACGACCTGTACAGCCGCATTGTAAGCCAGCACGGGTCGACCGAGCGCTTGTTTGCCCGGCTGCCCGGTTTTCGTGGCTATGTGGAGATGTCCGACCGGCGACAGGCCGACCGGCTGATGCGCGAGCATGTCACCGAGAAGCTAAAGCAGCAGTTGGCCCGGCTGCCCACCATCGAAAAGATGCTGCTGGATGCGGGCGGACTAGCGTACATGAGCAAGACGCGCAGCATTAAAACCAAGTTCCAGACCTTCGTCGACCGGGTGGCGACGGATAGCCCGGGATATTCCAGCTTTTATGAGGCGATCAAGGTCAAGGCCGATGACCTGGCGGTGGTGTATGCATTTGACGAGGCGCTGCTGGATTACGTGGAAAAGTTCTGGCAAAAGCTGGACGCGCTTCAGGATGCGGCGACTAAGGGCGAAGGGGTTGACCCCCTCATCCGCGAACTGGACGCGCTGACCATCGAGGCCAACGAAGCCTACAGCCTGCGTGATGATGTTCTGAAGGGAATAGAGTAACCCAGTACCGAGGTTAAGGAGAAAACCTGATGCCACGCATTATCGATGTTGTTGATCATGTAAATGTAATGGATAACGAGTTGGTGTACCGCGAACCGCAGCGCGGCGGTGGCGATTGGCGCATGGGGTCGCAGGTCATCGTGCAGGAGAGCCAGGCGGCGGTGTTTGTCCGCGGGGGGCAGGTGTTGGATGCGTTGGGGCCGGGCACGCACACGCTCAGTACGGCCAATCTGCCGTTGCTGTCGGGTATACTGGGGTTTGTGACGAGTGGTCGCAATCCATTTACCGCCGATCTGTACTTTGTGAACATGAAGGATATGCCACAGGTGGGCTGGGGCACGAATCCGCCGATCGTGATGGAGACCCCCGGGCACGGGGTCGGTGTGGTGCTGCTGAGCACACACGGGGTGATCGACATCGGTGTGGAAGAACCCACACGGCTCGTCAAACAGTATGGTGTAGGTAAGGCGATCCTGACATTGAAAGATGTGCGCGACCGCATCCAGTCAATGCTACTGGGCGAGTTGGCCGGTCTGCTATCTACTTCTGGGGCTACCAGCATCATGGACGCCAACAGCCTGCTGGAAGACCTCGAAGGGGCGGCCCTGGCGCGGCTGAACGAGCAGTTCGCCCAGATTGGGATGCGGATCAAAGCCTTCGAAGCCAACCCCTTCACCGCAAAGGATGTGACCACCGAGGAACTGCGTAACTATGTCGATTTCGAAACCTACGAGCGTATTCGCCGCCTGGAAGTGGCTGACGCCGCCGCGTCGAATCCGGGCATGGGCGGCAGTCTGGCGAGTGCCGGGGTCGGGCTGGGTGTGGGCCAGCAAGTCGGCGCGACAATGAACCCCGACGCCGCGAACCTGCAACAGCAGCAGCAAATGATGATGATGCAGATGATGCAGCAGATGATGGAAAAGCAGGGGGGCGGTCAGGCGGAAGAATCATCAGCATCGTCGTCGTCGGTGGATGTGCCGCAAACGCCCGACGAAATCCGCGCCTACCTGGACCAGTTGGACGCAAAACTGATGGCGGGCGATCTGTCGGAGAAACTCTACGAGCGCCTGTACGCGAAATGGGAAGGGCGGCTCAAGGAGTTGGGCGAGGAGTAGAGCAGCGGCGGTAGTTGTAAGGCTGCATTCAAACAGAAGGGGCATCGTGGCTATCATGATGCCCTTTTGACGTTGAGGCCCGGGCGTGGACGTCGCGCGGGTTTTTTAGGGCGGCCATGCGAACGTGTGCAGGGTGTAGGTCGTGCCCAGATCGGTGCCGTCCGCGTCGAAGACGTGGAGTGGCGCATCGGGTGCGCCGGCGGGATAGACGACGACCTGGATCGAATATGTGCCCGCCGCCAGGGAGGGGGCTGGGGCTTTCAGCAAATTGTACGGATCGCGCCCGGCCTGCGGTGGGTGATCCTGGGCTTGATCCCGCATGGTTTGGTCCGGGCCGATGAGTTGCACCGAAGCCTTGTAGGTAGGGTTGCTGGTTGGCGGTAGATCTTGCCAATACAGCATAACGACGGTGGCTGGGGTGGCGGTATCCGGCCCCTGGATGGTGTAGCCCGCCAGGCGCACCTGGCCCTCGCCAAAGGTGACATCCACTGTGGTGTCGACCTCGCGTTCGACGGTCTGTGGACGACGATACTGGGTGACCATGAAGTTGCCAAAGGCGTGCCTGCTGATCTGCTGGAGATTATTGGCCAGGAATTGCTCTGCTTCGGGCTTGCGTCCTACCAGCCAGATCGCATCGTAGAAATTCAGTTCCGGGCGAAGCTGGGCCGCCGCGCTGGCATGGGGCGATAGGCCGCGTTCTGGGATGTCGGCGGTCAAATAGTAGCCAAACGCCGGATCGGGCAGCACGTTGACGATCAGATCGTGCTCGTACACCCGGTTTTCCAGGTATGACGCCAGGGCCGGCCAGTTGGGGGATTTTGAGTCGTCGCCGCGATAGTAATCATACAGCGTGCTGACCCCGAGCAGGGGCGTAACCAGCAGCAGCGCCGTCACGGCAGCGGGCCAGGGCCGGGCACGCGCCTGGGCCAGCGGGCGCAGCGCCGCCGCCATCAGCAGCAGCAGCGCCGGGGTGATGGCGATCAGGTAGCGCGGGTGAAACACGCTTTTTTGCGTCGCCACGATGAGCAGCAGGGCAGCGGGCAGCACGATCCATGTTGCCAACCACGTGATGCGGCGTGTGGAACGGTGGGCAGCCAGCGCCAGCCCCACCCCGACCAGCGCGATCCAGGCCAGCGGCAGCAGCGTGCTCCAGGGGACAGCCAGATCATCGCCAATCAGGAGCGTGGGCAAGAACCAGGTCAGCAGCTCTGGCAAGCTCGCGTCGCGGACCGCGCCGCTGTAATCGCTGCCGGAGAGCCACCACAGGTGCGCCATCCAGGGCAGCAGCAGCACGCCCAGTGTGAGCCATGCCGTCAAGGCGTTGAGCAGCACCGGACGTTTGCGGCGAAACACAAGCAGATAAATGCCCTGAATGAGCAATAAGACTGCTTCCAGGAAAAACACATACAGCGCGAGGACCTGCGCGGCGATGTAAAAGCCCCAGTGGCGAGGGCGATTGGTGTCTGCCGTCCGGATGAACAGCCACGTCGCCAGCACGCTCAGCCCGGCCCACAGCGCGTAATTGCGTGCGTCCTGGGCGTGCCAGATCAGGTAGGGATTCACAGCCCATAATGCGGCGGCGATCAGCCCGATGCGCGGGTCGTCAAACAGGCGTCGCCCCAGGGCGGCGATAGCCGCCACTCCGATCAGGTTCCCCAGCAGCGGTAGATAGCGCATGGCGAACTCGGAGTCGCCGGCAGCGGCTTTCCAGCCCCAAAAGGCGAGATATGTTCCGAAGGGGTGCGGCTCGGATTCGCCCCACGAGCTGTCGATGATGTCCAGCGGCGAGCTGGCCCAATAGCGTACTGCGAAGGCTTCGTCCCCACGCAGAGGAGTTGAGTCCAGGCGGTAGATGCGCAGCGCAAAGGCCAGCGCCAGCAGCAAGAGTAAGATGATTAGCCAGCGAGAGAAACGCATCGTGATTTACTCCAGGTCACCTTCCAGTGTTTGCAGCCACTCGACGTCTTTTTTGCTCAGCCCAAACCAGATCTTTTTCTGCCGCTTGCGCGCGTACTTGTCGCGCAGCTTTTCGAGTGTCGCTTCGGGATCGTCGGGTTTGAAGGTGTGGATAACCTCGATGATTTCCCCGGCTTCGTCCTGGATGCGGTCGCGTTCGGCATCGAGTGAGTCTTCGACGATGCCGATCCGGTAGAGCTGCCCGGCCTTGAAGATGTAGATCGTGCCTTGCTCGCCCGGCTTGACCTGCGGGGCTTTTTCGCCCGCTTCGCTCACCTCGTCTTCGATCATGGCGACCGCGTCTTTATCCTCGTCGGCCACGTTATAGCCTTCGGCTTCGGCGAGTTCTTGCCGCGTGACCAGCCCGTAGAGGCCGTCGATCTCGTCGAGTTGTTCCTGGGACAGGGTGTTGCGGGGATCAGCTTCCTGCGTGCGCAGATAGTGGCGCAGCGACGGTTTCTTCTTAGAGTCGGCATACAGCACCGGGATGATCGGGTCTTCGATCTCGACTTTGGCTTTGGGGTTGATGAACACGATCAGCGGTTGGACTTCGATGTCGGAGTCCGGCGCGACTTTGTCGATCAGGCGTTGCATTTGCTGGGCGTGGAACATGGCGTCCTGGAAGGGGTTGCCGAGCAAGTCCTGGCGCATGAAGCCCATGAGCCGGCGGCCCAGGCCACCCTCCCCGTGCCATTTTTTGCCTGCAACTTTGTACTGGCCTTCGTGCCACATGGTGGTGATGGTGAAGACCCCTTCTGGGCCAACCAGGACGTGGGGGGCGGGCAGCAGGTGATGAAAGATGGTGTATTTTTTCCCAAGGCCTTTGAGCGCCTCGTGCAGCACGTCGATGGGACGCGGTTCGCGGATCCAGTTGTTTGCCAACCGAACCGACGTCAGCGTCAGGAACAACAAGATCGGCAGGATGATGCAGCTAATCTGGCTGGACGAGGCGGTGTCGGCGGTCCAGCTATAGAAGAAACCGATCCCCATCCCGGCCAGGCTGACAAAGAACAAAATCTGTGCGATGGTGCGATTACGCGAAATGAGGGCTTCATTTACCACAACGCGCATAATATTCGGGCCTTTCCAGTGTTTTGCAGGACAACATATCGCAAAGATGGTACCACACACAAAGGGAGATTGCAGCAAATACTGTCTGGTCATGTGGCGTGGTCCTGGTATAATCCGCTGCTGGAGCGATTTATGAATCGAGTGAAACCAAACCAACAATGCCCAATCTGCGGGGCGGTACAGCCGGCATCAGCTCGGATTTGTTCGATCTGTGGGACGGTGCTGCCGGGCCAGCCGACGACGGACATGCTGGTTGGCGAACCGGACGGCAGGCGTTCCGCTGCGCAGTACGACCCGGTCACCGGTGACGATGACCTGTATGCCGGCGATCTGTCGGGGTGGATGTGGCGCTTGGTGGCGATGGGCGTGGTCTTTCTGGCGCTGCTGCTGGGAGGCGGTATTGGCTTTATTGTGGGCCAGATGGACGGCGACGACGATGAGGGGCAGGGTGATACCCGCGCGGAAGTGACCGTCAGCGCGCCGAGTGAGATGCCGGCCAGCGTGGCGACGTTAAGCCCGGATGCTGGCAGCGACGATGCGGATGATGCCGCCTCATTTTTTGAGACGCCCGCATCCACTACGCCGTCCCCGCCACCCGTCACCCCGCCGCGCAGCCCCTCGGCGACGATGTCCTACCCGACCGTCACGCCTGCGCCGCCCACGCCGACCATCACACCAACGCCGGGGCCGTGCATGCAAAAAGCCAACCAGGGCGATACCGTGTTTGACCTCGCGCTGCGCTGCGGCCATCGGGATTGGGCGGTGGTGGACGCGATCCTGGACCTGAACGGCATGCAGAGCGCGACCGAACTGCAGGTCGGGCAAACGCTCGAAATTCCCTGGCCGACGCCGACGCCGGGCGGGCCGCCAACTGAAACCCCGTCCGGGCCGGACACCGGCGCAAGCGGCAATCCGGCGGCCCCGGTTGCTGATGGCGTGGCGGCGGTCAACGAGTTTGGCACGCCGAACGCACTGGCGACGTACCAGAACATCGAGCCGACGCTGCGCCCAGGGCAGGCCTGGCATACGGTCAGCCAGGGGGAAACGATCATTGATGTGGCGTATCGCTACGACACGTCGGTCGAGCTGTTGTCGCAGATCAACCCGGAAGTGCCGTTTTTGCAGTGTGACTTTGGCGAACGCTACGGCGGGCCGAACTGTTCGGTGATGCTGTTTGAAGATATGCGCCTGCGCGTGCCGGTGTCGCTGCCGACAACGACGCCAACGCCGTCCCCGGTTGGGACGCTGACGCCAACGCCGACCGCAACGGCGACCTTCAACGCGCCCTATCTGGTCAAGCCGAAGGAAGGCACGCATTTCTACAGCGACGAGCAAGTGACGCTGCGGTGGGGCGGGACCGGGACGCTGGCAGAGGACGAGCGTTATCTGGCGCGGGTGCGTGATCTGGATACCGGCGACGAATATACTGCGCTGGTGCCGGATACGATGTACGTGCTGCCGGGAGGCTGGCAGCCGACCGACCGCGAGCGCCACACATTCGAGTGGACGATTTCGGTGGTGACGATTGACGACGAGTTCAACATCCTGACCGAAGATTATGTTACAGAGGCACGACAGTTTACCTGGGACAGCCGTTAGTTGGAGGGCGTTGTGTTGGAACTTGGGAAAGGATAAGCGAGATGAGGCGAGGTTTTTGGCTGGTGATGATCCTGATGAGTACGGTGGCCGTGCTGGGCCTGGCGTATCGCAACGCCGCAGGGCAGGGGACCCGCGCTGACGAATATCGCTCCCTGCGGCAGAATGGTGCGACCCCGACACTGCCGCCCACGATCACCCCGACGGGCACGGCAACACCGGCCCCGCCGACCGGCACCCCGACCGCGACGCCTACCCCCGGTCCCTACGAGCATGTGGTCCAGGCTGGGGAAAGCTGTGTCGGCATTGCGTGGCAGTACGGGCACCGCGATCCGCCCGTTGTGGCCGTGATCGAGCAAATGAACGGGATCAACTGTGCGACATTGGGCGAGGGAGTGACGCTGCAAATCCCGCGCCCGACGCCGACGATCACGCCGGTTGGGTTGGACCTGACGCAAACCGCCGTCGCGACCAGCGCGCCGCCGATGGTCACGTTGGAGGCTGGGCCTGCATTTTCCGTCCAGTCATACGAGATTCAGTCCGACGACACGCTCAGCAGCATCGCGATCCAGTTCGACTCGTCCCTGCGCCAGTTGTGCGAGATCAACCCGCTGCCGGATGGGCTGGACTGCACCGGCTGTACGTGGCAGTCGGCGAACTGCTGCTGCCCCAGGCCGCCGCTGATGGTGCCGGGCAAAGTGATCAACGTGCCCGCGCCGCCGCCCACGCCAACTGTGACGCCGACGTTTACCGGCAGCGAGACGCCGACCGTGACCCCGACGCACCGCGCGCCGCGCATCGTCTACCCGCCGGCGGGGGCGAGTGTGGCTGGGCCGGTGCGTCTGGCCTGGACGACCGCCGGTGAATTGGCGGCGAGTGAATACTATCTGGTGACGCTGCGCGATGAAACGACCGGCGCTGAGTTCGCCGAGGCGACCCGCCAGCTATCGCTCGATATTCCGGCGGACTACCTGCCGGATGATGGCCAGGCGCATACGTTTGCGTGGCAGGTGGCGGTGGTGCGCCTGGGGAATGACGGGCTGTTTTACCCGACGAGCCGCGCGCTGCCCCTCCAGCAGTTTATCTGGCGGGGCTGGCAGTAGGCGGCAGCCAGCCCCAAAAAGCAAGAAACACCCCGTGATGTGCTGCGGGGTGTTTTGGTTGGTATTGACTGCCGGCGCTGCTGCGGTTACGGGATCGGGGTGGGGGTGGCGCTGGCCAGGTCGACGTTGACGGTCTTCCCTTCGTCCTCGACGGTGATGGTCCCCTCGCGGCTGTCACAGCTTACGTCCTGGGGTGGCTCCGGGTAATCGATCTGGTAGCGATAGTCGACATCGGCACTGACCTTCACCGTCCAGCTTTCGTCCTCGGCCAATGTTCTTTCCTGGACCGCCCCGGATGTGGTGTTGGTGAGGGTGATCTGGGCTGGGCCGCACGCGGCCTTGTTGGTAAACTTGATCGAGGTATCGCCCTGGCAAGCGATTAAGAGGGCAGGTAGAACCACGATCAACAAAGTTATCCAGCGAATCTTCATAGGTAATGACTCCTTTGCTCAAGCGCCGAATTATAGAGACATGCCGCGCAATTGGCAAGTCAGAACAAAACAGAGGGGGATAACGTGAAAAGTGTGGTATTTGATGGCAAACTGCGGATCGCGCGGCGCGAACGGCCTGCGTCCGCGGACGGTGAGGTATTGGTCAAATTACGGTTGGCCGGAATCTGTAACACCGACCTGGAATTGATGCAGGGTTACAAAGGGTTTTCGGGCACGCTGGGGCATGAATTTGTCGGCAAGGTGATCGAAGGCCCGACGGGTTTGTACCAAAAGCGTTTGGTCGGCGAGATCAACATCGCGTGTGGTACGTGCGATATGTGCCGCCGGGGGATGCCAACCCACTGCCGCCAGCGCCGGGTGCTGGGCATCCAGGATTATGGTGGGGCATTTGCGGAGTATTTTATCCTGCCGGAAGAAAACGTGCATGTAGTACCGGACTCGGTGCCGGACGAGGTCGCGGTGTTTACCGAACCGCTGGCCGCGGCCGGCCAGGTGCTCGAGATGGAGCACCTGCGCCCCCATGACCGCGTGATTGTGATCGGGGCCGGGAAGCTGGGGATGCTGGTGGCGCAAGTCCTGCGTTTGACGGGAGTGGACCTGGCGGTGATCGTGCGGCGGGACCGGCAGGCGGCACTGCTGGCAGAGTGGGGTATCGCAGCGGTGCGCCGCGAGGAACTGGCCGACCAACAGGCCGATGCCGTGGTGGACTGTACCGGGAACGCCGATGGGTTCGCCGCTGCGTTGGGCCTGGTTCGTCCGCGCGGCACAATCGTGCTCAAGAGCACGTATGCCGGGCTGCCCCAGGCCGACCTGGCGCGCATCGCGGTGAACGAGATTCGCGTGGTAGGCAGCCGGTGCGGGCCGTTCGACGCGGCGCTGCGTTTGCTGGAGCAGGGATTAGTCGATCCGCGTCCCCTGATCGATGCGTGTTATCCGCTGCGCGAGGCTGACAACGCCCTGAACTACGCGGCGCAGCCCGGCGTCCTCAAGGTGCTGCTGGAACCTTAGTCCTGAGGCGTCAGTTCCATGCTGCCGGGCAGCGCGTGCTCGTCGTTTTCGTGATCTTCGATGCGGGGCAGTGTGAAGTAGAAGGTGGTTCCCTCGCCCAGCTCGCTCTCCAGCCCCATCCGGCAGCCGTGTGCTTCCACAATGCGGAAGGCAATCGCCAGCCCCAGCCCGGTGCCGGTAGTGTAGCCGCTGGTGTCTGCGATGCGGAAGAATTTTTCGAAGACACGCTGCTGGTCTTCTTTGTCGATGCCGTGCCCGGTATCCCGTACCCCGATCAGCATGTGTTCCGGCGGACAGGCTTCGGAGCCGTCACACGGGTTGATGGTGCAATAGATGGCGCCGCCTTCACGATTGTACTTGATGGCGTTGGTCAGCAGGTTGAGCAGTACTTGCTTGGTTTTGTCGTGGTCGGCCTCAGCTCGAAACACAGGCCCGTGCACCTCGATCTCGATATCACGTTCGGCGGCCTGGGGCTGCACAATCTCGACGCATTCATGTAGCAACTGGTGGATATTGAAGGTTTCGATCTCCAGGCGCGTCCGACCCGACTCCAGGCGTGCCAGGTCCAGGAAGGATGTCGTCATTTTGGAGAGTCGTTCGGTCTCCTCCTTCATGGTGAGCACAATATCCTGCCGGCGATCTTCCGGGAAGTTAGGGCGCATCAGCAGGGTCGTGCTGGCTTTGAGCGCTGCCAGCGGGGTGCGCAGTTCGTGGACCATTTCGGCGATGAAATCACTTTGCTGGAACAGGCGCGTGTTCTGCACCGCGATGGCGGCCTGGTTGGCCAGCGCCGACAGGGTGTTGACATCGTCCTGGGTCCAGGGCACATCGCCGCGTTTGTTCACGGCCTCGACCACCCCGATCACCTGGTTTTGTGTTTTCATGGGCACGGCCAGCAGATTGCGCGTTTCGAACTGGATGGTTTTGTCGACGTTGCCAAACCAGCGCGAGTCACTGCGGGCATCTTCCACAAGGAGCGGTTCGCCATGTGTGGCGACCCAGCCTCCCAGGCTGCCTTCCATCGGGACCGGGATGGCGGCCATCATGCCGCTGGTCATGTTAGAAGCCGCTTCGAAGCGTAGTTCGCCCGTGGCCGGATCGATGAGCAGAATGGATGCTTCTTCGGTGTTGGTGAGTTCGGTGACTGCCGTCGTGATTCGGTTGAGCAAGGTGCCGAGATCCAGGGTTGAGTTCAGTTCACGGCTGATGCTGAGCAACCGCTCATAGCGGGCCATGAGTTGTTGGTAACTTTTCAGGGAAATGGTTTTTTCTTCTGAGGACATTATTCTTCCTCCAGGGCAGCAGCTAGTTGTGGGAGCACATTAACGGCGTCGTCGTGAATGACGATTTGAGCATGGATATCCGCCGGGGTGGGGGCCAGGTTGACAAAAATCAGTTCCGCGCCGGTTTGCCGGGCCAGCATGGGCAGCTCGGCAGCGGGATAGACTTGCAGGGACGAGCCGACGACCAGCATCAGGTCACACTGCCGCGCTTCGCGGCGGGCGGCGATCAGGGCTTTGGCGGGAAGCTGCTCGCCGAACAGGATTACATTCGGTTTGAGCGCGTGCCCGCATTCGGGGCAGCGTGGCAGTTCGTTTGTGGCCAGAAAACGCACGAAAACATCGCGGGCCGGATAGGACTGGAAACAGTGAATACAGGTTACTTCGCGCAGGTGACCATGTAGTTCGTATACGTGTTGGGACCCGGCATGTACGTGCAGCATGTCGATGTTTTGCGTGATAATACTCTGGAGGGTGTGGTTAGCTTCCATACGAACCAAGGCCCGATGCGCCGCGTTGGGCTGGGCGGCGAGGATGGTATGCGCCAACGGGCGAATCCAATCGTAAAATTTTTCGGGATGATGCCGGAACCCATACAGACTGGCAACTTCGGCAGGGTTGTGATGTTCCCACAGGCCTGAGTGGGGACTGCGGAAATCGGGAATGCCGGAGCCGGTGCTGATGCCTGCGCCGGTTAAGGCGACAACGTATTGCGCCTGACGCAGCAGGTTGACGGCAGCTTGTAACGTCTCTGTGAGCATGGGCCAACTATACATCATATTTCGACAGTTTGCCGCTAATTGAGCCTGCAAAATTACGAAAAACGGCCCTGCGTGGGCGGGGCCGTTGGTATGCCAGCGGTTGCAGGCGCGATCAGTTTTCGCGCTGTGCCACCATTTCTTCGGCGAGCTTCGAGTACTGGTTGGCGACAATGGAATTGGGCTGGAACAGCAGCATGGGGAAGCCAGCTTCGGCGGCCTGGAAGGCCAATTCTGGTGCGGGCGAGATGATGGCGGTCATCTCGTGGTTCAAGATTTGCTCGGCTTCTTGCCAGGGAATTTGCAGGCTGGATTGGGTGCGGTTGATGAGCACAACCTTGACCCGGGTGCTCGCTAACCCTGACTGTTCGATTTCGTTCAGGATGCTGTGGGCCAGCGTCAAGCAGACCCGGTTTGGCTCGACGGTCAGCACGAGTTGATCCAGGTCTTGCAGCAGTTGGGCCGAAAAGCGGTTCAGCCCGGGGCCTAAATCCAACAGGACGTTGTGATTGCTTGCCCGCAGGTGGCGGACGATCATCGCGCCGCCTTCAGGAGCCACATTCAGCATCGATTCTTTGGTGCGCGTCGATGACAGCAGCAAGTGCAGGCCGCTGCTGTGCGTGACCAGTTCATTTTCTACGGCACGGGCTGTGATCTCGCTCGAAGGACGGGAGAGCAAATTAGCCACTCCGACGGACCGGTTAAAGCCGAGTGCGACGCCCAGGGTGCCCTGGCCGAGCCGGAAGTCTGCTAACACAGTGGATTCATCGTGTTGGGCCAGCGATGCGGCGATGTTGATGGCCAGTGTGGAGGTCCCCACACCGCCTTTGGCCCCCAGGAAGCCGATGGCCAACCCCTGGTCTCCGTCGGTGCGATCCTGGGCGGCGCTGCGTGCCAGGACGGCTTTCACGCGTGAGGCGAGTTCGGCGGGATGGGTGGGTTTGGTCAGGTAGTCGTCGGCACCAGCTTCGAACCCCGCGACTTTATCATCGACCATCGTTTTTGCGGTGAACATGATGATCGGGATCGCCTGGGTGGCGGCATCGCGGCGCAGGCGACGGCATACTTCGTACCCGTCCATATCCGACATCATGATGTCGAGGATGATCAGGTCGGGCTGTTCGGTATCGGCTTTGGTGAGGGCTTGTTTGCCATTGTTGGCTACGATGATCTCATAGCCCTGTCGCTGAAGCATCAATCCGATTAGCTTCAGACTGTCAAGATCATCGTCAACGATCAAAATTCTGTCAGCCATAAGGAGCCACCGTTTGGGATTGGGTACAGGTTTCTAAAATCGTACTCGTGTTATGCTAGGGGAAATATACGTCAATCTGTTTGAATGCGCAAGCGGGTTCGTTGCCTATGATCTTGGGTGATGATATAATTCGCTTCGTCGATATGCGCGCATTGTCCCCAGAGGTTGTCTTTTAATGCCTGAAGAATCATTGAAGTTTCAGCTTAATCAATATGTCGAGCAACAGCAGCTGCTGCTAAATGTCACCCGCCAGATTGCGGGAAGCGCCGGGTTGGATGAGATTATCCCGCATATTCTTGCTGGTGTTAGCCGAGCATTAGACGCCAACGGCGTCCGTTTGTTGTTGGATGCCGGTGGTGGGCGCTGGCAGGCCTATGCAGCGGGGCCGCTGGCGGCGAGCATGGCTCAGGCCGATGCCTATGTTGTGGAGCAGGTGGCCGGGCAAGAACAGATCGAGTTCTCGCGCCAGGCCGATACCGCCTTGCCTGATTCGCTGGAGGCGGTGATCGCGGTGCCGCTGATCGCGCACCAGACGCGGCATGGTGTATTGTGGTTGGCGTTCCAATCGACCCATGCTTTTGACGAGGCAGAGCGGACGTTCCTGTCGATCCTGGCCGGGCAGGCTGCGATTGCAATTGCGAACGCCCGATCCTTCGAGGAGGCGCGCCGCCGCCGCGAGTGGTTAGCGGCCATCCTGGCCAGCACCCCCGATCCGGTGCTGGTTGCCGATCATGCGCTGTGCTTGCAGTTGGCCAACCCGGCGGCGCAGGACATGTTTGGCATCTCGGGCGACGAGGCAATCGGCGAGCAGTTGGAAGACGTGGTGCTGGTGCCGGAGATCGTGGCGCTGCTGCAGGACGATAACGGCGCAGAGTCTTCCAAGATGGTCGAGTATACTGCCGACAATGGGCGTACCTACTCGCCGAGTATCTCCGAGGTGCGCACTGAAAACGGCGAGATGACCGGTTGGGTGCTGGTGCTGCGCGATATATCCCATTTCAAGCGGCTCAACGACAACATGTCCGAATTCCTGAGCACAGTGTCGCACGACATGCGCTCGCCCTTGACGTTCATGAAGGGCTACCTGGATATGTTGGGGATGATCGGCGATTTGAACGAGAAGCAGCAAGAGTTTGCGGACAAAATCGCGGTGGGGGTCGTCCAGATGTCGGATATGGTCGAGAAGATTCTGGAAGCAGGGAAGCTCGACCCGGTGACCGGCAATTATGAACTCTCACGCGAGCCGAGCGATGTGCATGAGATCGTCCAGAAAATGCGCGTTGGCCTGGCCGAACCGGCCAAGAAGAAATCATTGGACGTGGTGTATAACGTGTCGGATGACATCCCAGTGTTGAACGTGGACCGGGCGATGCTGTCGAGCGCCTTCACCAACCTGGTTGAGAACGCGGTCAAATACACGCCCGAAGGCGGCACAGTGAAGGTTAGCGTATTTGTCAATTCCGACGAGTTGATCTTCAAGGTGGCCGATAACGGGTACGGCATCAAGCCCGAAGACCAGGAAAAACTGTTTCAGCGCAATGTGCGCATCCGGCGCAAAGAGTGGAAGCGCATCAAAGGCAGCGGGCTGGGGCTGTTCATTGTGAAGAACGTGGCGCAGCGGCATGGTGGCGATGCGTGGGTCGAAAGCGAAGTCGGCGAGGGCAGCACCTTCTACCTGTCGATCCCGCTGGAGGGGCCGAATAGTGTCGGTGGCGATGCCAGCGGGGCTGCATGAGTGGTCCGTTCGTATGGTGCAGTGTATTGTGGCCCCGGCTTGTCCGGGGTTTGTTGTGGTGGAGTGAGGTATATGCCGATTCGTGTTTTGTCTGAGGTGGTCGCGGCCCAGATTGCAGCCGGCGAAGTGGTTGAGCGTCCGGCCTCAGTGGTGAAGGAGCTAATCGAAAATGCGCTGGATGCGGGAGCCACGTCGATCACGGTTGAGATCGAGCAGGGAGGCAAACGCCTGATCCGGGTGAGCGACGACGGCAGCGGAATATCTGCCGAAGAAGCGTCGCTGGCGTTTGCGCGCCACTCGACCAGCAAGCTGTCGACGATTGACGATCTCAACCGGATCGATACGCTGGGGTTTCGCGGCGAGGCGCTGGCGAGCATTGCGTCGGTCAGCCGGACCAAGCTGGTCACCCGTTACCACGAGGAGCCGGGCGGGATGTCGGTGCAGGTGGAGGGCGGCGAAATCCGCGCCGAACGCCCGACGGGTGCGCCAGTGGGGACGGTGGTCACGGTTGAGAACCTGTTTTTTAACACGCCGGCGCGCCTGAAGTTCATGAAGGCCAACAGCACCGAACGCAAGCATATCAGCCAACTGGTCACACGCTACGCGATGGCCTACCCGGATGTGCGCTTCCAGTTGGTGCAGGAGGGGCGCGAGCAGTTTCACAGCCCCGGCAGTGGTGATCTGGCGGACGTGCTGGTCGAGGCGTTTGGCCTGGAGGCGTTCCGCGAGATGTTGGAGGTCAGCCCGCAGCCCGCGCCGCGTCCCGATCTGCCACGGATTGAGGTTTACGGCTTTGTGTCGACGCCGGACTTGAATCGGGCGCGGCGTGACCAGATTGTGTTGTTTGTCAATGGGCGGGCCATATCGGACCAAAGCCTGTCGTATGCCGTTGTGCAGGCTTACCATACGCTGCTGCCGGATGGGCGCTATCCAGTCGCGGTGCTGTTGGTGACGCTGCCGCCGGGGGAGGTCGATGTCAACGTGCATCCGACCAAAGCCGAGGTGCGTTTCCGCGCGCCGGACGCGGTGTTTGCGGCGGTGCAGCGGGCGGTGCGGGCAGTGATCGCCGATCAGGAACCGGCGGCCTCTGCTGGGGCGTATGGGCCGGGGTGGACTGCGCCCCGCGAGCCAGCCCGTTCGCCGGTGCCGGGGGAGCAGCAGCTCGAGCTTGAACTCAAGGCGCTCGATCCCGGGCATTTCTCGCCGGGTGACGATGAGGATGATGTGTCGGGAATTCCTGAAGGTCCCGGCCAGCCTGCGCGCCCGCGCACGCTGCCGATTCTGCGCGTGATCGGGCAGGTGGGCGCGGCGTATATCGTGGCGGAGGGACCGGCGGGCGTGTATCTCATCGACCAGCACGCCGCCCATCACCGCGTGCTGTACGAGCAGATGAAGGAACAATGGGAGGCCGGCGATCTCTTTGAGCAGGAAGCGTTGAAGGCCGAGACGATTGAACTGCAGCGCGACATCGCGGCGGCGGTCGAGGCGGGGCGGGGCCAGTTGGCGGCGCTGGGCGTCGATGTCGAGCCGTTTGGCGGCCACACGTTCCGCGTGCGCGCGCTGCCGGCGGCGCTGGCGGATGAGGAGCCGGACCGGGTGCTGATGGCGGTGGGGCAGGCGTTGATGGATGACACAGACAGCGATAGATTGCTGCGCCAGATCAGCAAGCTGGCGGCTGTAAAGGCCGGTGAAATGCTAGACTATGACGCGATGCAGGGGATCATCCAGCGCCTCGAACGCTGCGACTCCCCGCGCATCGATCCGGAGGGTAAGCCGACGCTGCTGCACATCAGCGGCGAAGAACTGTCGCGGAAATTTGGAGAGAAAGGGCAGCAGTAGCATGAAACTGGGGGCGGTGTTTCCACAGACGGAGATCGGGGCAGACCCCGCCGCGATTCGGGATTACGTCCACGCGCTGGAGGGCCTGGGTTATGATTACCTGATGACCTACGAGCACGTGCTGGGGGCGGATCGACAGGCGTATCCTGGGCAGCGGTTTGTCTATGTGGCAGAGGATATGTTTCACGAGCCGATGGTGCTGTTCGGGTATCTGGCCGGGATCACGCAGCGGCTGGAGTTTGTGACGGGCATTTTGATCCTGCCGCAGCGCCAGGCCGCGCTGGTCGCCAAGCAGGCCGCCGAGGTGGATGTGCTCTCCGGCGGGCGACTGCGGCTGGGCGTTGGGGTAGGGTGGAACCGGGTCGAGATGGAAGCGCTGGGTTTTGCGTTTGGCACGCGCGGCAAGCGCATCGACGAGCAGATCGCGGTGTTGCAGCAGTTGTGGACAACGCCGCTGGTGACGTTCGAGGGGGAGCATCACCGCCTGCGCGACGTGGGGATCAACCCGCTGCCGGTGCAGCGCCCGATCCCGCTGTGGTTCGGCGGGATGGCCGAGCCGGTACTGCGGCGCATGGCGCGCTTCGGGGCGGGCTGGATTCCGCCGGGCATGTCACCGGACAACGCTCGCCCGGTGGTGGCGCAGTTGCGGGACTTGCTGGCCGAGGCGGGCCGCAGCGCTGAGCCGTTCGGGATTGATGTACGGGCCACGATGGCGCGGCAGCCGGAAGATAGCTGGGCGGATTACGTCCAGGGCTGGCAGGACTTGGGCGCAACGCATCTGTGCGTCAACACGATGAAGATGGGCTACGCTGGCGTGGGGCAGCACATCGACGCGCTGCGCAACTTTGCCGCGTTTGCGCGCGGGTAGCAACTTAGCCAATAATACCGGTATACATTCAAAAGCCGCCCTGCAATTCAGGACGGCTTTTTTTGTGTTCGTAGACTCGGCTGGCGTTACGCCGCGCTTTCTTGTCGTTCCCGTTTGGCAGCCCGGTTGACGAAGGGAATCTCGCCTTTTTCCCAGGCGACCAGCAGCGGAACGGCGTTGAAGATCGAGGAGTAGGTTCCACTCATCAGGCCGAGCAGCAAGATGGCGATAAACTGCTTGATCGTTTCGCCGCCGAACAGCAGGATCGCGACCATGACGAAGACGGCGTTCAACTGCGTCGCCAGCGAACGATGGACCGTTTCCAGGACGCTGCGGTTGACGATCATCTCGTATTCCTCACTGCGATACTTGGGGATGTTTTCGCGAATGCGGTCGAACACCACGATGGAGTCCTGCACAGAGAACCCGACCACCGTCAGGATAGCAGTCAGGAACAGGGCATCGGCTTCCCAGCCGAAGAAAATGCCCAGGATCGACATGATGCCCATCGTGATCAGGATGTCGTGGAACATGGCGACAATCGCGCAGGCCCCATAGCGGAACGCGTGTGGCACGCGCCGGAAGGCGAATACGATGAACCCGAGCACGATCACGGCGACCGCCAGGGTGGCCGTCAGCGCAGCGCGGGTCACCTCTTGGCCGACCGTCTCCGAGACTGTGCTGGAGTTGAAGGCGGCACGGCGGGTGAGGTCCTGTTTCAGCGGTTCTGGCGACCAGAACTCGCCCAGGTTTTCCGGCTTTTGGATCTCGCGGAGCAGGTTTTCGAGTGCGAGTTGTTCGGTTTCCTCCATGCGAATCTGCCAGCGGCTACCGGCTTCGGCGGCCAGTGGCGTGACTTCCTCAATGGTGAAGTCTTCGATCCCGGATGCGGCAATCGCGGCTTCAACGTCTGCCTGTTCCGCCTGCTCGACGAACGACACATCGATCAGGATGTTGCCCGCCCCGGGGCGGGTAACTTCGTAGGTGATGTCGGAGTCGTTGGTCAGCGGGGCCAGGTCGCCGAGTTCATCTTCTTGCTCGTTCAAGGAGTTGAGCAGATTGTCGAGCGCCGGTTCTCCGATCGCTTCAATGCCGATTTTCCAGCGGCTCTGCGCCGCGTCGCTTTGCGGGTCCTGGCGTTCCAGCGTGAAGGCCAGCAGGCTTTGGGCTTCCAACCACTCGCGAAGCTGCTGTTCTTGGACGTCACTGGCAAACGCGATGTCGAGCACCGCGTCGCCGGCTTTGGTGTAACTGACCAGGGAATCCTGGTGGAAGGGGTCTTCGTCTTCCGGGGTGGGCGACCATAACGCGCCGAGATCGTCGGCATGGGTCAGATAGTGCTTGATCAGTTCGTTGTCGCGCACCAGGATGCTCCAGCGGCTCCCGGCCTCAAGGCTCTGCGGGGCCTGAGAGGTGATGCTGTAATCGACCAGCCCATAAGTTTCCAGTGCGTCGCGCAGCGTGGCGTCTTCCACGTCTTCGGCAAAGGTGACGGTGAGCAAGACGCCGACGTCGCGCTCCTCAACGTCGACGGCAGGGGCCATGTCGTCAGGGACGTCATCGGGCAGCGTCCAGAAGGTGCCCACCTCGTTTTGCAGATAGGCCTGCAGGGCTTCGACGGGTGGCTCCGTGTTCATGTTTTCGGTGCTGGGAATGGTGATCTGCCAGCGGCTACCTGCCTCGTCGAAATCGGTGGTGATGCTCTTCGGGTCCAGGCTCTGGACGATGTACTCGTTGACCCCTATTTCGTCGAGGGTGTCGCGGACCTCTTGCTCTTCGATATCGCGGACCAGCGGGATTTCCAGCAGTGACCCGCCCGTGAAGTCAATGCTGAGTTTGACCGGGCTGCCCTCGCTGATGATGGAATAGGCCATTGCGATCAGGCCCGGGATGATCAGACTGGCCGAGATCAGAAAGTATAGTTTGCGGCGTTGTGCAAATTGAAACATGTTTCCCCCTTAGGTGCCCAGCAGCCGGGGCTGTGCGCGCAACTGCTTGCCGGCGAACAGCACGATGGTGTGCAGGAAGACGCGAGTTACGATAACGGCAGTGAACAGGTTGATAATCAGACCCAGGCCAAGCGTAATGGCGAACCCCTGCACGGCACTGGCACCAAAGGCATTCCCAAAGAAGAACAAGATCACGCAGATGATGATGGTCGAGATGTTGGAGTCGCGGATAGAGGTCCAGGCGCGTTCGAAGCCGGCCTCAATCGCACGTTCCATGCTCCGCCCGATGCGCAGCTCTTCTTTCAAACGCTCGAAGATGAGGATATTCCCATCCACTGCGGTCCCGATCGATATCAGGAAGCCGGTGATGGCCGGCAAGCTGAGCGTGACCGGGATGAACTTGAAGATCGCGTAGTTGAGGAGCGCGAAGACCACCAGCGCCAGGTCTGCCGCCACACCTGGGACGCGATAGTAGATCAACATGAACACCAGCACAGTGATCACGCCGATGATTCCGGCGCGGATCGAGCGATTGACCGAAATTTCGCCCAGCGAGGGGCCGATCGTGTCGTACGCGGCGATGTCAAGCGGGATGGGCAGGGCACCGTATTTCAACTGGGCGGCCAGCACACGCGCTTCGTCGCGGTTAAAGTCGCCGGTGATGATGCCGCCGTCGATGGTGCCCGCTGCCTGGGCGCTGGCGGCGTAATCCGGGTTGATCTGCGGGGCCGAGATCAGACGGCCATCCAGCACAATCGCCAGGGGCCGGTTGGCATTGTTGGCGATGTAGGTGTCGAAGGCCTGGGCTTCTTCGCTGTTTTCGCGCAGCACGAAGTTGACGATCCAGCCGCCGCCGATCTGTTGGTTGGGATTCGCGGCAGCGTCGGACAGCCCCTCGCCGGTCATGACCGTTTGGAATGGCTCGCCGTTTTGCAGCATGGCCTGCTCCGGCGTCGGATTATCCGGGTCTTCGCTGGGGCAGGTGAATTCGCTGTAGGCGGGCGGCGGTGCGCCTTCCGGCAGGCGTGCCTGGGCTAACGCGACCTGTTGGTCGGTCAGGATGCACGTGCCCTCCGGCATTTCGCCGAGACCGACCGTGGAGAAGTCGACAAACTCCAGCAAGCCGGTCGATTTGATCGCATCGAACGCGACCTGCTCATTCTTGACCCCCGGCAGTTCGACGATGATGCGGTCGTTTTCCTGGGTCTGGACGACTGCTTCGGTGACGCCCAGCCCATTTACGCGACGCTCCACAATCCGGCGCGCCTGGTCCATCTGGTCGTTGCTGGCGTCGACGGCGGCCTCGAGCAGCACGCGCGATCCGCCTTCCAGGTCCAGGCCCTTGACGACCCGAACATCACGTTCGATTCCGAGAAAGTTGATGTGCCGGTCTCCGGGGAGGCTCATCCACACGGAGGTGGCGGCAACGACGAGAATAACAAATAGCCAGAGGCGATAACCTCGCATAGTTCTATCCTCTCAAATGGCAATCTAGTAAGCCACCATCAAAACCTAGCCATGATAACGCGGACACGGCCTGTAAGGCAAGAAGATTTTTGATTTTTGGGTGCGATCGGGTGTGGGTGAGGCACCACATGGGACAATCTGTACATTGTCCCATGTGAGGTGTGGTGGGTTATTCTGCTTCGTCGCCAGCCAGGCCGAGTTCGGGCGCGATGGCCTGCATAGCTTCCAGCACGCGGGGGATGTGCTCTTGCCAGAGATCAACGCCCAGTTCTTCGGCGGCGTGTTCGATCTCCTCGCGGCTCACTGCTGCGGCAAAGCTGCGATCTTTCCACTTCTTGCGGACGGATTTGATCTTGGTGATATCGCGGATGTCTTTGGTGGGGCGCACGAGCGCGACGGCGGTCAGCAGACCGGTCAGTTCGTCGACGGCGACCAACGTCTTCTCCATCTGGTTTTCCGGCTGAACTCCGGTGCGCGCGGAGGCGTGGGCGGCAACGGCGTGGACGATCTCTTCGTCGACGCCTTTTTCGCGCAGCACGCGGATGCCGGTGAGGGGGTGCCCATCACCGGCGGTCATGTCGGGGTGTTTTTCATAGTCGAAGTCGTGGATCAGGCCGACCAGGCCCCATTTTTCTTCGTCTGCGCCAAAGTGTCGGGCATAGGCGCGCATGGCGGCTTCAACGGCCAGCATGTGATGGCGCAGGCTCTCGGATGCGGTCCATTCGGTGACGAGCTGCCAGGCTTCTTCGCGGTTCATAACACTACTCTTTCGCTTCGATGATTTCGTGCGAATATGTCATCTGGGCGGTGTGGCGCAGGGTGGCTGCCGCACCGCAGTATTTATCGCGCGAGAGTTCGATCGCGCGTTCGACGGCTGCCGGGTCGATGTCGTGGCCGGTCACGACAAAATGCACTGTGATATCGGTGTAAACCTTCGGGTGCTCGTCGCCGCGAACGCCTTCGACCTGCACTTCCAGGCCGGTCACGTCCTGGCGTTTTTTGCGCAGGATGCTGATCACATCCATGCCGGTGCAGCCGCCCAGCGACGTGAGCATGAGCGACATCGGGCTGATGCCGGCATCGTGCCCCCCATGCTGCTTCGCCGCGTCCAGGGGGATGCTGTAGCCGGTGTTGTAGCCGGTGAAGATCATCTTGTCGCGCAGAACGACACGTGTACTCTTTTTTTCGCCCATAGGGTATGTCCTTTCCATGTGGCCGATATAGCATAATCCTAACAATTTTTCTGATGCCTGGCAGCCCGCAATCGTTGTATGCAACCTGCGGTTTCTGATACGCATCTAACTAAGTGGACGGGCGCTGAAGGGTTGCGTTATCATTAACCCATGTTGTATCGGCTAATGCAACCCTAAGAGTGCTTATGTCCAAAACCGATGAGGCTGCCCTGGTGGCCCGGCTGCAAGCTGGGGACCAGGCGGCATATGCTGAGCTAGTCGAAGAGCACGCCAGCCACGTCTACCGCCTGGCGCTGCGCATGATGGGCAACGAAGCCGACGCCGAAGATGTGCTGCAAGAGGCCTTCTTGAGCGCCTTTAAGGCTATCGATAAGTTTGAAGGGCGATCCAGTCTGAGCACGTGGTTGTATCGCATCGTGTCGAACGCAGCCTTGATGCGGCTGCGGCGTAAAGAACCGGTGAAAGTCTCGGTCGACGAGCCAATCGAACAGGATGACGGCGATCTGGTTCCGCGACAGTTGTTTGACTTCTGCTGTTTGCCCGAAGATATGCTGCTGCGCGACGAAGCACGCGAGGAGATGATGCGGGCGGTGGATGACCTGCCAGTCACGTTGCGCAGCGTGTTTATCTTGCGCGATATTGAGGGGCTGTCGACCAGTGAGACGGCGAACGCCCTGGACCTTTCGATATCGGCGGTGAAAAGCCGGTTGATGCGGGCGCGGCTCAAGCTGCGCGAGCGCCTCAGCCTGTACTTTTCGTCGCGTGGGATGACGATTACGGAAACGGAGTAGGCAGCGTGATGACTACAGAGCATCAGCATCACAATCATGACCATGACTCAGATACCTGTCGCCGCTATTTGAACAGCCTGTCGGATTATGTCGATGGTGTGCTGGACGAGGAGCTGTGCGACGAGTTGGAAACGCACATGGAATCGTGCGAAAACTGCCGCATCGTGGTTAATACGCTTTCCAAGACGATCGCGCTGTACCATCAACTGCCCGAGCCAGAACTGCCCAGCGCGGTCCGCGCGCGGTTGTTCAAGGTGCTGGACCTGCGCCCCTATTACAAAGCGGATTCTGACTAATTCGATGTAACCTTTGGCGACGAATCGCATCTAAACGAAACGGATAACATCAAAGAGCATCAATTTGTGCTGTTTTGTTGACAATCGAGGAGTCTATGGCCAAGAAAAACGACCGACAGAAAAAGCAAAAACGCGTGATCATCTTCACGACACCGACTTGCTCCCACTGCAATCATGCCAAGCAGTACTTCCGTGAACGTGGCATCCGCTTTCGTGACGTGGATGTGAGCCGCGACCAGACAGCGGCGCGCGATATGGTGCGCCGTAGTGGCCAGCAGGGCGTCCCGGTGATTGATGTCGGGGGGCGGATCGTGGTCGGCTTTAACCGCGCCAAAGTGGATCGCTTGTTAGGCTTGTAGGCAACCGTATGGTCACCATAACCCGTGATATCCCGGTGGAAGAACTGGTGGAGGAATACCCCGCCGCGATCCGCTTTCTGGCCGAGCGTCATATTTTGTGTGTGGTATGCGGCGACGTCTATTGGGGGACACTCGGCGAACTGATGGCGCAGAAGGATATTCCTGACCCGGATGGTGTCGTGGCTGAACTCAACGCTTTTCTGGCACAACACCGGGCGCACGGTCAGCGTTAGCCGGACAATCGCATAAGCGATAACCAAAAACAGGCGGTCCACACGGAGCCGCCTGTTGTGGTTGGTGAAGGGCTGGTGCTCAGGGGGTATAGAACTGGCGGGGCAGATCGCTCGGCCAGACCTGGATGCCACCCTCGACGCTGTAGACGCTGTCGTAGCCCAGTTCGATCAGACGGTTACCTGCATCTGCGCTGCGATTGCCGCTGTTGCACACCAGGTAGATGTTCGCGTCTTCGGGCAGTTGGGCCGTGTCCAGGTTTTTGCCGTCCCAGGTGATGAGTAAGGCGTCGGCGGGGGGGGAGATGTCAACCCATTCCTGGGGCGTGCGGACATCGACCAGAATGGCGTTGTCGTCCTGGACGGACTGCTCGTAGGCGGCCCGGGGGGAGACATACTCCAGTTCAGCGGAGTTGCTCTCGTCTTCTTCGCCACAGGCCGTCACGGCGAACGGAACAATAACGAGTAGCATCAGCAGGATGACGAAAGTACGGTGTTTGATCATGGTGCTGCTCTCCTATGCTTCTTGCGGTTCTGATAGACACACATCGGGGGCGATAATCTGCCCGAAACTCCGCGCGCGTGCGGAAATTGTAGTTCCGCTCAACACGACGGTGTTTTCCAGGGCAGCCCCTTGTCCGACGGTGGTGCCCGATTCTAGATAGACGTCTGGCCCGATGTGCGCCGATTGGCCTACGCTCACTTGCGGATCGATGCGCACCGGCGGGGTGATGTGGACTGAGCCTGGAAGTTCGCTAAGGATATGCGTATCGCGCCCTTCTTGCAAAAAATGACGATTGATGGCTAATAAGTCCAGTTCGGTGGACAGATGAAGCCGCCAGTCCGTCTGGGCATACGTGACCAGATGACCATCGTCAATGCTAGCCTGGATGGCGCTGACGATTTCGCGTTCCCCGCGTGGCGAGGTGCGTACCTGGGGCAGGTATTCCAGGAAGCGCTTGTCGAAGGCATACAGCATGATCGAAGCCCATGCGCCCTGGGGATCGGCGGGTTTTTCCTCAATGGCGGTGATGCGCTCGCCCTCGATGCGCACGCCGGAGGAGCGCCGGATTTCGTCGGGCGTGGCGGACAGCAAGCTGAGGGTGGCGATGGTGTCGTCGGCGGCGTTGAAGCGCGATATCAAATTTTCGATATGTTCCGGCGACGTCAGGTTGTCGACCGCCGTCAGTAGGAATGGACCGTCAATGTAGGGCGTGGCGAGCAGCAAGGCGTCGACGGTGCCGGTGGGGACCGTCTGTAATGAGAATTTGAGGTCCATGTTGGGATACCATGAACTGCTCAAATAGGCGGCGACGGCCCCCTCGTGTTCACCGACGACCACCACAAAGCGGTGAATGCCGGCTTCGCGCAGGCGGTCCATGATACGGACCACCATTGGCTTGCCCAACACGGGCAGCATCGACTTGGGCCGGTCTTTGGTCAATTTGCCGAGGCGGGAACCCTGCCCGGCGGCCAGGATGACAGCTTGCTCAATCACGGACGTTTTCTCCTGGTGCATCTACATTCCGGTACATAATACACGCTCCGGCTACCGTTCGACCGGATCAATTGAAGTATATGACAGCCAGCCTGCCCGCGCCATGTCTGATCATTCAGCAGCGACAGCGGCGCATTTTGGTAAGTTTGTCCCCTGGCATGGGGGGCAGGGACTTTGATATACTCAGGACAGACTACAAAAGATGGCATGACGAAACGGCTGAGAGGGTGGCCAATGGATATTAACAGCCTGGCGGAGCAGCTGCGCGATCCCGATCCGCGCGTGCGCGTGTCCGTGCTGCGTGTGCTGGCGATGGTGGAGGAAACGCGCGCGCTGCCTGCGATCCGGTGGATTTACAAGCACGATCCGGAACCAGGGGTGCGCGAAGTGGCGGATTGGGCCGGGCGCTTGATCTATGCGGCGAAAAAACGCGGCCATTCGACGCAGCAGGCGCTTGAGGAGATGTTTGAACGGCCATTTTCGCCTGAGAATCAGCGGCGCTTCCTGGCCAGTTTTGAGTTCGAGATCAGCGGGGCGCGCAACGTCAAAGCCCGGCAGTATGCGGCGGAAGTGACCTATAACCGTAAGCTGGCCGAGGCGATGCACGAGGAACAGGCAGAGCAGCCGGATGTGGCAGACGATCTCCCGGCACTGTCTGCGCCAGGAGACGATCCTGATGAGTGATGCAAATGCGGCTTTGGCGATCTGGCTGGAGCGGTTACGTGATCCTGACCCGGATGTGCGGGCGGAGAGCATCAAAGAGTTAGAGTTGCTAGGCGATACAGCGGCGCTGCCCGGGTTGGCGGACGTTTTTGCCACCGACCCTGATCCGGCGCTGCGCGGGTTGGCGCAGATGGCGGGCAAAGCGATTTATTATGGCGCAATCCGGCAGGCGTTGGAACCAAGCGGCGCATCCGAACAGGAGCGCCGTCAGGCCGCCGAGATTCTGGCAAAGGCGCAGGCCAGGAAATCGCGCAAAAAGCGTAGAAAATAAGGAAAAAAGATTATGTCGGCAACAGATCGTATGATTACTTACCACCTGTCGCGGTTGAAAGACAAAAATCCAGAGGTGCGGATCAAGTCAATCGAAGAACTCGCTCTGTTGGAGGCCACACAAGCCTACGAGGCGCTGGAAAAGCTGTTTCGGGAAGACCCGGTGCCTACCGTGCGCAAGGCGGCCCAAAAGGCGGGGCTGGTCCTGTTCAAGAAAATGCAAGAGGAAGATCACGAGGACGGGCAGTCGCCGTCTTCGTGAAGGAAAAGTTAGTGCGCAAAGCATAGGCGGGCATCATTGCGACGATGCCCGCCTTTTGCTATGCCAGCCAGCGTGTACGACCTAGCTTTGCAGACTGGCGAGGCGCTCCTCGACTGAGGCGCGGCTGGCGGTGAGCGTCTCCAGCTTGTCGCGTTCGCGCTGGACGACCTCCGGCTTGGCTTTGGTCACGAAGTTTTCGTTTTGCAGCAGTTTTTCGGTACGCGCGATCTGCTGCTGCAACTCCTCCAGTTCGCCGGCCAGGCGCTCGTGTTCGGCGTCGAGGTCCACCATATCCGCCAGCGGCAGGTAGGCCGTGACATCAGCGGCGACAGTTGCGGCAGCCTGATCGGGTGCTTCAGCTTCGGCAGCGATGAACGAGATATCGGTCACATTGCACAGCCGGGCAAACACATCCTGGTACTCGTCGATCAGCGCGCGGTGACCGCCTGCCTCAAAGATGGCGGTGATCTTGTGGCCCGGATCGACCTTGTGCTCGGCGCGGGCGTTACGGATGCCACGCACCAACTCGCTGAGAATGTTGAACTCCGCTTCGGCGTTGTCGTCGATGTAGGCGGCGTTGGCCGCTGGCCAGCCAGCGGTGATCAACGGACCTTCGCCCAGCGGCAGATAGCCCCAGATTTCCTCGGTGATATACGGGATGTACGGGTGCAGCATCCGCAGACAGTGGTCCAGCGTGTGCAGCAGCACGTTGAGCGTGCGCGCGCGGGCGGCGGTATCATCCCCGTACAGGGCGTTTTTGCTGATCTCGACGTACCAATCGGCGAATTCGCTCCACAGGAAGTCGAGCACCTGGCGGCCCGCCTCGCCGTACTGGTAGGTATCAAACAGGCGCTGCACATTGCCGATCACACCGTGCAGGCGGCTGAGAATCCACCGGCTGGGCAGGTCAAGCTCGACGGGATTCGGCGGTGCATCGGGTGCGTAGCCCTCCAGGTTAGTGTAGACAAAGCGCGACATCTGCCACAGCTTGTTGCCAAAGTTGCGGCTGTATTCGATCCGGCTCTCGGCGAGGTTCATGTCGTTGCCGGGTGAGCTGCCGGTGAGCAGCGTGAAGCGCAGCGAGTCCGCGCCGTATTTGTCCACGATCTCGATCGGATCGATCACGTTGCCGAAGGACTTGCTCATCTTCTTGCCGTGCTCGTCGCGGACCAGCCCGTGCAGATATACGGTGTGGAACGGGGCTTCATCGGTAAACCAGAGGCCCATCATGATCATGCGCGCCACCCAGAAGAACAGGATGTCGTAGCCGGTTTCCATGATCGAGGTGGGGTAGAAGTGTTTCAGGTCCTCGGTTTCTTCCGGCCAGCCCAGCGTGCTGAACGGCCACAAGCCGCTGCTGAACCACGTGTCGAGCACGTCCTCTTCCTGGTGGATGCTGCTGCTGCCGCAGTGGGCGCATTCGGTCGGGTCTTCGCGCGCGACGGTGACTTCGTCGCAGTCGTCGCAGTACCAGGCCGGGATGCGGTGCCCCCACCACAACTGGCGGCTGATGCACCAGTCCTGAATGTTCTCCATCCAGTTGAAGTACACCTTTTCGAAGTGTTCGGGCACGATGGTGATGCGCCCGTTCTGCACGGCCTGGATCGCCTTGTCGGCCAGCGGCTGGATGGTGACGAACCACTGCGTGCTCACCAACGGCTCGACGACCTCGCCGCCGCGCTGCGAACGGGGCACGACGTGGGTGTGCGGCTCGACCTTGAGCGTCATGCCGGCGGCTTCCATGTCAGCCCACAGCTTCTTGCGGGCCTCGAAGCGGCCCAGCCCGGCATATGGTCCGGCGTTTTTGTTGAGCGTCGCATCCCGGTTCAGGATGTTGATCAGCGCCAGCCCGTGCCGTTCGCCGATTTCGTAGTCGTGCGGATCGTGGCCGGGCGTGATCTTCAGCGCGCCGGTCCCAAACTCCCGGTCGACGTATTCGTCGGCGATGATCGGGATCGGACGGTCCAGTATGGGCACCAGGCAGTTCTGGCCGATGTACGGCTGGTAGCGTTCGTCGTCGGGATGCACCGCGACGGCGGTATCGCCCAGGATGGTTTCGGGGCGGGTGGTCGCGACCGGGATGCCACCGTTCCCGTTTTCCAGCGGGTAGTGGAAGTAATACAGGTGACCTTGCTCCTCTGCCCGTTCGACTTCCAGGTCGCTGACGGCGGTTTGTAGGCCGGGCGACCAGTTGATCAGGCGCGGACCGCGATAGATCAGGCCCTGCTCCCACAGGGTCACGAAGGCTTCGCGCACGGCACGCGACAGCCCAGAGTCCAGCGTGAAGCGCTCGCGCTCCCAATCACAGCTTGCGCCCAGGCTGCGCAACTGCTCGGTGATGCGCCCGCCGTATTTGCGTTTCCATTCCCAGGTGCGGCGCAGGAATTCTTCCCGGCCCACCTCGCGGCGGCTGGTGCCTTCGCTGCGCAGCATTTTCTCCACCTGAAGCTGGGTCGCGATGCCGGCGTGATCGGTGCCGGGAACCCACAGCGCCGCTTGGCCGCGCATGCGCTCGTAGCGGACCATCAGGTCTTCCAGGCTGACGAACATGGCGTGCCCGTTGTGCAGCGCGCCGGTGACGTTGGGTGGGGGGATGCTGATCACGAACGGCTCAGCGTCCGGGTGGATCTCCGGCTTGAACCAGCCGTTGTCCTCCCACCATTGGTAAAGACGGGACTCGGCTTCGTTGAAGTCGAAGGTTTTGGGCATTTCTTTGGTCATGGTTTCCTCGTCATGAAAATGCAAGAATAGCGATCCAGCGCCGGGGAAGGGTGATCCCCGAGCATAAGCGAAGGCCGGTATACGCCGGGTTTGTCGGGACCATCATATACAACTGACACGAGGGCTCACCTCTTTTCCATACACGCCACACCCGTCCGGCTCATTCCGGTTTGGTGGCGGATATCAGTAGTTCCCAGCGATCGCGCTGGGCCTGGAAATTCTCAAAGCCGACCTCTGATATCACGACTTCGACTTCTTCCGCTGTCAGCGCCCGGAATACCACCGGGTGCTTGGTGACGCGGTAGGAATCGCCGCTGCCGCGCACAATGAAGCTGTTGAAGGTGACGGTCACGGGCGGCCCGTCGTCCCAGTCCCAGACATCGAAGGTGATGATCTGCTCGTTGGGGTCGTCGTGCATCCGTCCGGGCCAGAAGCGCGGGCGATCTTCGAGCAGCGGCTCGAAGTCGCGCATCCCGATCAGGATCAGGCCGCCGGGCCGCAGCAGTTCGTAAAAGATCAGCAGCGTTTCTTCGATCTGGTCATCGCGCAGCAGGTGTGAGATCGAGTCGCCTTTGGTGATCACAGCGTCGAATGGTCCCTCCACCTGCTTGTGCAGGTTTTGGAAGTCCGACTGCACGAACGTGATGTTGTCGACCACGTCGTAATCGGCGGCGTTTTGCCGGGCACGGGCCAGGATACCGGCGCTGGGGTCGGCGGCAGTGACGGTATAGCCCAGCCGGGCCAGCGCGATGGCCTGGGTGCCGGGGCCGCACGATGCATCCAGCACGGTTTGCACGGCGTGACTGCGGAGATAGCGCCGCAAATTCAGCCCTTCGCGTTCGAGTTCTGAGTCCCAATCGCGATACCAGAGATGGTAGTCTTCGGCAAATGCGTCATAAAACTGCGATGTATCGTTGTAGTCAGTCATCGTCCTCCCGGTAACCATAAAAAACGCCCTTTCGCCTGTGTTGCAAGGACGAAAGAGCGCGATCTTCCGCGGTACCACCTTGTTTCCCGGCCCATCATTCGTTGGCCGGGCACTCCATACGCGCTAACGGGCGTCCCCGGACCCGCTTAGTGGGGGCAATGCCCTGTTCGGCGTGTCAACTCAGGAGCGACCTTCGGCAGTGGACAACTGTGCAGGCTTTCAGCCTGGTGACCCGCACTCTCTCGCAGCGCCGGACTGCCTACTCCTCTCCATCATTGTCGTTATATGCTTGAAAGTATACCTGGGTAGCAGACCAGCGTCAACGGTTTTTGTCAGTGCACCAGCAGTTTTTCCACCCAGGAAAGCGACATATCACCGGCGATGGCGATGAATATCGCCTGGATGCATTTGCCGCAGCAGGCGGCGCTCAGGAATTTCCAGATCGGCATCCGACCTGTGCCGGCCATGATCCCGGCCAGGTCAAACAGCGGGTTGGGAATGGCGCTGAGGATGAAGATGGTCAAAATGCCGTTGGTGTTCATCCAGTGTTCGACGCGGTGGGCGAGGGGGGTGTTTTCGAGCAGCGCCAGGCCACTGTAGCCGGTCATGTAGCCGGTAAGCTCGCCGAGGGCGGCTCCGATCCCGGCGAACAGTCCGACCCACAGCGGATTCAGGGTGCTGCCGAGGGCAAATACGAAGATCAGGCCAGGGGCCGGGAGGATGAGGGTGGCGTTGCTGAGCAGCATGACCAGAAAGGCCCCCACATAGCCGAGTTCTTCCAGGACGGCGAACCGGCTGCGGTTGAGGGAGATGGCAAGCGTGATCGTCATGACCACCAGCAAGAGGAGACTGCGGCGGAATGCAAGGGAAGGCTGTTCATCCGGCTTCATGGCGACGCCCTTTGCTGCCGGATTATACGCGGTCGGCAGCCTCTAACATGCTACGGATACGTGCCGCGACCATTTCAATGGCCACCAGGTTTTTCCCGCCTTCGGGAATGATCACGTCGGCGTAACGCTTGCTCGGTTCGACAAATTCCAGGTGCATGGGGCGAACGCTTTGCAAGTATTGGGCGATGACCGACTCAACGGTACGGCTGCGTTCGGTGATGTCCCGCTTTAACCGGCGGATAAAGCGGAGATCGGCATCTGTATCTACAAAAATACGCACATCGAACAGCTTGCGCAAATCCGGCTCGGCGAACACCAGGATGCCTTCGACCAGGATGATCGGCTGCGGCGGCACGATCTCGACCTCGCCGGTGCGGCTGTGGGTGGTGAAGTCGTAGATGGGCACCTCGACGGGCTGCCATTGTTTGAGCTGGTTGATGTGGTCGATAAGCAGGGTGGTTTCCAGCGAGTCGGGATGGTCGAAGTTGATGATGTTGTGCGGGGCGGTGCGGATGTCGCGGATGTCTTTGTAATAAGCGTCGTGTTCTAGATAGGCGATGTTTTCAGTGCCAACCCGGTCGAGAATGGCGCTTGAAATCGTCGTTTTGCCAGATCCTGTGCCGCCGGCGACCCCGATGGTGATCGGAGTTGGGCGGTGATTCGGAGTGCTGGACATGTACCCTCCTCACAGCATTGCGCCACATAGCCAGTATATAAAGAAATGCCCACAGTATAAACAACTGGGGCACGTAACATGTGAGCCACCGAAGGGAATTGAACCCTTAACCTAACGCTTACGAAGCGTTTGCTCTGCCGATTGAGCTACGGTGGCTAACTGTTCCGCATTATAGCAACATCGCCGGGCGGTGACAAGGCTCAATTTGCGGGCGTCAGTCCTGGCCCAGCGTGTTGAGCGTGGCCGCGGCGACGTCTACCGGGGTTTCCCCGTCGAGCACTTGCTGGATGGCAGCATCCAGGGCCGGGCGCAGTGTGGTGTGGTAGCGGTTGTCCAGCGGAGCGGCGATCCCCTTGCTCAACGCGCTGCCCCATGCCTGGCGCAGATTCCCGGCATCCAGTCCCATCACGTTGAGCGGCGTGTCGTTGGTGTCGACGAACCATTGGCGCTGAATGTCCGGTGATAGGAGGTAGGCGATGAAGATGTCGCCAGCAGCGGCGGCTTCGATAGTGTTGTTGAGGTTCTGCATAATAACCTGGAACTCAACCAGCGTTTGCCAGCGTGCAGGGGGAATGCGGGGTAAGGAGACGACCGCGAGATCATCGCCCAAGGCAGCACGCAGCATCGCGTAATCTTGCGAGGATGCGAGCAGCAGCCCTGCCTCGCCTGCCGTGAAGGGGTCGTAGTTGGTGGTGAACGTAACGCCAGGGCTGGCGACCAGCGCTTTGATCTCTGCCAGATAATCTTCCAGGGCAGTTTGGGTGACCAGGTTGCTGCCGTCCGGGGCCAGCAGTGCGCCGTCCCGCGAGAGATAGAGTCCGGACGTGGTCATGAAGGTTGGGGCGATCAACAGGTCATAGGTGGCGGCCTGTTGTTTGAGATTAGCGTACATTTCAGGCGGGTTGGGGACCAGGACTTGATTGTAGTATAGTGTGGCAAATTCACCGGTAAATGGCACCCCATACATAATGTCCGGTTGGTTTGCTAATTCGGTAGCCGTCACCATTGGTTCTGTTAGATACTCAGCACCGGTCACCACTTCAAACAAGTCAGGGCTGATGGTTTCGATCATGCCCGCGTTGGCGAGATCAGGGAGCCAGTGGGGTGGGGCGATCAACAGGGTGGGGCCGCGTCCCTGGTTGACCGCCAATTCGTAGGCAGATTGCAGGTCGTCGGGGGCGATATATTCGACCGTCATTTCAATGTTGGGATGGGCGTCTTCGAAAGCAACTTGAAGCGTGATCAGTGTGTTGCGGGCCGGTTCGTCGAGGGAATGCCAGAGAGTGATGCGCTGGGGGATGACTGGGGTCGGGGGCTGGGTTGGAAGACGGTCGGCATAATTGGAGCGCGTGTCGGCATTGTTGTCGTCGCCCCAGTTGGCACGTACGAACAGGATTATAATGATAAGTATGAGGACGGCAATAGCTACGGAGATCATCTGCTGGCGACGGTCGAGGTTTTGCAATTTGCGACGCATGGTGTTTCTCCCTGCGGATTCTAGCACAGATTTAACGTGTGATGGCGGTACAGTTTCATTATAATTGTGTGGGCAAAGTGGGCCAGTAGGCTAGCTGAAAAGAGGTTGCTGTGAAAATTGTATCGTACGAAGATGATACCCTGTTTTCTGAATTGCGCGACGAATGGGACGATTTGCTGCATGATAGTGCGGCGGATTGGATTTTCCTGACGCATGACTGGCAGTCGTCCTGGTGGCAGACGTATCATCCCGGATCGATCTGGGCGCTGGCTTTGCGCGATGACGGCACCGGGCAACTGCTCGGCATCGCCCCCTGGTTTGTCAGCACTGAGGGCAACGGTAAGCGGGTGATCCGTACGATTGGCTGTGTCGACGTGACCGATTACGTCGACGTAATCGCGCGGCGTGGGGCCGAAGCGGCAGTGTTCGACGCCCTGGCGACATACCTGGCCGCACACAGCGACCGCTTCGACGAGATGCAGTTGTGCAATGTGCCCCAAGATTCGCCGACGCTTTCGCTGATGCCGGAGGCATTCGCCGAGGGCTTTGATGTCGATATCCAGCTTCAGGAAGTGTGCCCGGTGGTCAATCTGCCGGATGAATGGCTGGACTATGTCGCCAGCCTGGATAAAAAGAACCGGCACGAACTGCGCCGCAAACTCCGCAGGGCGGGGGGTAATATGGCCGAGGTCGCTTGGTATATCGTGGGGGCAGAGCACGATCTCGAGCAGGAACTGGAGCAATTCCTGGCGCTGATGGCGGCCAGCAGCGCGGAAAAAGCGCGTTTCCTGGAGGATGAGGCCAACGTCGCGTTTTTCTACGATATGGTGCCCAAGATGGCGGCCCAGGGCTGGCTGCAGCTTGCTTTTTTGATGGCCAATGACAGCCTGGCAGCAACCTATCTCAACTTTGAATACAACAACCGGGTGCTGGTCTACAATTCTGGACACAATGTCGAGGACTTCGGGCATTTGAGTCCGGGGATTGTGCTGCTGGCACGCTTGATTGAGTACGCGATTGAGAATGATCGGGAAGCGTTCGATTTTCTGCGGGGCGACGAGCCTTACAAGTATGACATGGGCGGGCAGGATACGAACGTGTATCAAGTCCACATCCGTCCGACATAAAGCTGTGGACGGTGTTAAGCTGCAACTGAGATAGGGATAGCTGCTATGCTATCCCTGTTTTTTTGTGATGGTGAGGAGTGTTATATCAGCCGCCATAGGAATCGATGGTGTTAATCGTTTCCGCCTCGATATACGGCTTTTTATCCTCAAGCTCCAGCGCATCTTCTTCGCTGACGAGGGTTTGCCCCTGGTGGTACAGCACGTTGTTGAAGGCGTCGTAGCGATAGCGGCGGTTGACCCACCCATAGTAGGAGTGATAGAACACCACGTTGAAGCGGATGGAGTCACGTTCCGACATAATAACCTCATCCACCAGCCAGACGGGGGCATATTGTTGGAGATGATCCGCCACTTTTGCATCGCGGCGCTGGCGCATAATTTTGGCTCGTTCTGATTTCTTCATCATTCCGCCTCTTTCCAGTGCACGGCTACTCCATAGGTATTGTATTCTATTTTGGCACATTCGACTATAATGCAAGATGTGACAGGCTGCAGACGGTGAAAAGGCGTGTATGGATTTGCAGGTAGGACACCATCGCGGGATTGCGTTGTGGGGCGGGTATGGGGCGCGCCAACTGCTGCGCGTACAATATCCGCGTACCGTGATCGATAACCGTACCCTGGATATGCCCTATACCCAGGCGGGGGCCGAGCGTGTTAAGGCGATGGGCTTTAACAGCGTGTATTTGATGTGCAGTTGGGGATTTCCACCCGAAGAAGATGAGTTCGACTGGGAGAATTTCCGTAAAGCGGTGGGCTTGTATCATGCCGCGGGGATTCAGGTGTGCGGCGGGGTGCAGGTGTCGACCTATATCCGGCGGGGCAGCTACGCGAACAGGGAATGGGATGCGCGTGATCCCTGGGGCGAACCGATCCCATTTCATGCGGGGCGGTTCTTCACGTGCTGGCACGATCCGGCGTGGGAGGCCGAAGTCGAGCAGCGCATCCAGACGGTGATCGAGGCCGGTGCCGATGGGGTGTTTTTCAGTATGCCCTGGATGGGGGGCGTGCCCTTTGCTGTGGGGCGTGGCTTGTTGGGGGCGGCGGGATGCCACTGCGAGCGCTGCCAGGCGGCTTATGCTGAAGCATCGGGCAGCCAGGCGATCCCCAAGGGCATCAACATTCATCGGACCGCGGCGCAGATGTTTCTGCGCTGGCGGGCGTATACCACGGCGGTGACTCTGGATAAATGGGCGGATTATGCACGTGAACTGAACCCAGATGTGTGTGTGTCGACCGAAGGGTATGCAGAGTTGACGCTGAACCCGCTGGTGCTGCATGGGCACGAATTGACTGGCGGGGCTACCATGCATGATATCGTGCTTGCCCAGAGTATTCTGCCGCGTTATGGGCCGGGCAAACGGCTGTATCAGAATGCGGTGAAATTAGGGGTGATCGTGCCTGATCATGACCAAACGGTAGTGGCCAGCTACACTGGGCCGCAGCGCATGGATATGCATACCACCGCGACACCGGCGCAGTACGTCGCTGCTGTGGGCGAGGCGAGCGCGATGCAGTCACCGGCGGTGTTGAATGGGACTGAGTACGTCGCCGGGCGCAGTCTGACGCTGCTGCTGAGCGACGAATTTGCTGCTGAGCGGCATGCAATTGGACGGGTGAACGCCTGGCTGGCGAAACATGCGGGGTGGCTTCACGCGCGGGCCAACAGCAGCCCGCTGGCGGTGTATTGCCCGCATGAGGCGCTGATGCATGATTGGCGAGCGGTAGCCCCTGCGTTTTGGGGCGCATGTCACACCCTGATCCAGCACCGGCTGCCGTTTCGCGTAGTCAATGAGAAAGACTGGCAACACGCCAAGACCTTGATTGTGCCACCGGGAACAGTTGCAGGGTTAAATGAACGCCTGGCCCGATTTGTGGATGAGACGGGCGGGCGGGTGATCGCCTTGAAACAAGCACGTCCTGGCAGCGCCGAGCAACCACTATGGAAAAAGTACAAACCCGCACGGCTGGCCTGGTATCATTGGCCATTGGTGCGGCGTTTGACCTACCGGGCTGGCGTCGTGCTCTGGCGCTGGTATCATACACATGTGCTGGCCCGGGTTGTGTTGGGATGGTTCCAGCGGCGTGTGGCGGTTCCTTCTGGCGGCGGGCTGCCGCCGGTGAGCATGCAGACCGAACTCGTGCGGGCCATCGGTTCGGATGTGCGGCCCAGTGTTGAGGGGGAGGGGCCACTGTTGTTTACCATCTGGCGTGATCCGGGCGGGGGAGAACAATGGCATTTGGTGAATTACCAGGACAAGCCACAGCGGATTACCATTCATACGCCGCAGTTCGTCAGCGGGTGGGTGTTTTCCCCAGACGAGGACCAGGCCAAACGTATCTTTGGCAACAGTTTGATTGTATCCGTGCGATCCTATAAAGTACTGCGCGTGAAATAGACCACTGGAGGTGCGCACCTCCAGTGGATTTACGATATTCTGAATTGGCGGGTTCCGGCACAAACCACCGGTTTATTGGAGACGGTCGGTGGTGTGATGTTCGTGAGCCGGCAGCAGCGCAATGCCATATTCATTGATTATCTTGAGGTAGTTTCCCGCACGGACCAGGAGATCGGGACGAATGCTGACGCGCTTAACCTGTCGATCAATCGTTACATCAGCCCAACCACGCCCAACTCTAATCACTCGACCGATCTGAACATCTATCGTGTGCGGCATACGAGGCTCCTTTACATCAAAAATCGAGTTACGTTACAATCCTCCTGGAAACATGATATCCTGGTCCGTCTTTCTAACTATATTCAAACATTTTTGATCTTGAAATGTCAATATAAACAATTAAAAGCTGTGTTATGTCGTTATTCGAAAGGTTAGAACATGCCGCGAGCAATCTTAAGCGTATATGACAAGACCGGACTGGAGGATTTGGCCCGGGGGCTGCTTGAACTGGGCTGGGACCTGGTTGCCAGTGGGGGGACGGCCCGTGTGTTGGCGATGTCTGGGATTGAAACGACGCCCGTCGAACGCCTGACGCAGGCACCGGAGATGCTGTCGGGGCGGGTGAAGACGCTGCACCCGGCAATTCATGCCGCCATCCTGGCGCGTGATGCAGCCGACGATATGGAGACATTGAGCCAGCACGGGTATGGGCCGATCGACATGGTGGTATGCAATTTGTATCCCTTTCAGGAGACGACCTCGCAGCCAGGGGTAACGCTGGCGGAGGCGGTCGAGCAGATCGATGTGGGTGGGGTGGCGATGGTGCGGGCTGCCGCCAAAAACGCCGCCCGTGTGACTGTCGTTACTGACCCGGCAGATTATCCGCTGATTCTGTCGATGCTGCGTGATATGGGGCAGGTCGCGGATGTGTTGCGGCAGCGGTTGGCGGTCAAAGCGTTTGCGCTCACGCGGGATTATGACACTGCGATCCATGCTTATCTCGCCCAGGCAACGGAAGCAGACAGCGGTGAACAGGCCGAACTGCCGGCGATCTTCTCGTTGGGCCTGACACGGGTGCAGCAGCTGCGTTATGGCGAAAATCCGCACCAGCAAGGCAGCCTGTATGCTACACAGGCGGGAATGGGGCCATTGGGCGGTGAATTGCTGGGGAGCAAACTGCTGTCCTATAATAACCTGTTAGACCTGGACACTGCCTGGCGTGCGGTGGGTGGGTATGAGAAACCGGCGGTGGTCATCGTGAAGCATCTGACGCCGACCGGCATCGCCACCGGCCCCACGCTGGCGGATGCGTTTCCACCGGCGTTAGCGTCGGACCCGGTGTCAGCCTTTGGCGGGATCATTGCCGTCAATCGCCCGGTGGATGATGCGTTTGTCGATGCGCTGGATGCGCTATTTGTGGAAGCGATCGCTGCCCCGGATTTTACGCCAACGGCACAGCAGCGATTGGGCGAAAAGCGGAAGAACTGTCGCCTGCTGCGGATTGCGGAGCGCCGGGCTGGCACAGGACTGCAGGTGCATAGTATTATGGGTGGGGTCTTGGTGCAGGAGGTGGATCAAGGCGATCCTGAGGAGGCGAATTGGCGTGTGGTGACGGAGCGGCATCCAACCTCGGACGAGCTGCAGGCGATGCGCTTCGGCTGGAAGGCGGTTCAGTACGTCAAAAGCAATGCCATCGTGCTGGCTGCACCGAATACCACTGTTGGGATTGGTGGCGGGCTGCCCAGCCGGGTGGATGCGGTGCGGTTGGCAGTGACGAAGGCCGGTGATCGCGCGCAGGGGGCCGCGCTGGCGTCCGATGCGTTCTTCCCGTTTCCGGATGGCGTCGACGTGGCAGCAGAAGCCGGCGTGACGTGTGTCGTCCAGCCGGGCGGTTCGATCCGGGACCAGACGGTGATCGATGCGGCGAACGCAGCCGATCTGGCGATGATATTCACCGGTGTGCGCCATTTTCGCCACTAATTATGTGAAATTTTTCGGCTTGTGGAGTAAGATAGGAGATAGTCAGCAAAATAATTTGTCTAAAGCGGCTGACAATGCCATAATAGAGGCATTTAAGTTAACTTATGCTGTGCTGAGTGTTTTGTATAAACCTATGGGAGGCAACCCGTGGCGAGTGTAACTTATCGAAATGTTACGAAAAGTTGGGGCGATCTTGATGCGGTAAGGGACCTCAGTATCGAAATTCCTGATGGTGAGTTCTTGGTCTTCGTTGGCCCGTCAGGCTGTGGCAAGTCCACCAGCTTGCGTATGCTTGCCGGCCTGGAAGAGATTACCGACGGTGAAATTTTGATCGGGGATCGCGTGGTAAACAATGTAGCTCCGAAAGACCGGGACATCGCGATGGTGTTCCAGAGCTACGCGCTGTATCCGCATATGACAGTGTATGATAACATGGCGTTTGGTCTGCGCCTGCGCCGTACGCCGAAGCAGGTGATTGACGAGCGCGTGCGCGAAACGGCAGCCAGTCTGGGCATCGAGATGCTGCTCGAACGCCGTCCGCGGCAGTTGTCGGGTGGTCAGCGCCAGCGTGTGGCGGTGGGCCGCGCGATTGTGCGTGAGCCGGCGGTTTTCTTGCTGGACGAGCCGCTGTCGAACCTGGATGCGAAGCTGCGTGTTGAGGCGCGTGCCTTCATCAGCAAGCTGCACCAACGTCTGGGGACCACGTTCATTTACGTGACCCACGACCAGGTCGAGGCGATGACGATGGGCGAGCGTATCGCGGTACTGCGTGCTGGCGAATTGATGCAGATCGATTCACCGTCGAATCTGTACGATCACCCGGCGAATGTATTTGTGGCTGGATTTATTGGCAGCCCGGCGATGAACTTCTTCGATAGTTCGGAACTGATCGAAGAAGATGGCAGCATGTGGGTCGATACGGGCAGGTTCCGCCTCGAGGTACCGGAAGACCGGCAGGAGTTGTACCGTCCGCATGTCGGCAAGAAGCTGATCTTCGGCATCCGGCCAGAGAATATTTCGCATGTTGACTACAAGCCGGCTGATATCAAGCCGTCGTTGATCGAAGTCAATGTCGACGTGATCGAGTTGATGGGTAACGAGAAGATCGTCTACCTGGAAAAAGACGGCCAGTTCATGATGGCCCGCTTCGACCCGCGTGCTGATGTTCGCGTGGGGCATCCGGCGGGTGCTGTGTTTAACATGGCCGCGATGCACTTGTTTGATCAAGAGACTGAGCAGGCGTTGCAGTAAGTTGGCCTGACAGCCTGACACGGTTTGAAGCCGCCTGTGTGTTTCATGGGCGGCTCCTTTTTGTTTATCCAGTGTTGACCTCAGGGAAATAATTTTATGTTACAGTCTCAGGTATTTGATCCGGCCCTGCTGCAAGCTGAATTTGAACGTGCTCTCGGCGGTGAAGTCCATTTCGATCACCTGGCGCGCCAGCTATACAGCACCGATGCCAGCAACTATCAAATCGAACCGCTGGGCGTGATCTTCCCGCGTCATGCAGATGATGTGGTGGCCGTGCATGCGCTCGCGGCAGAACATGGGCTCCCGCTGCTGCCGCGTGGCGGCGGGAGCAGTCTGGCCGGACAAACGGTGGGACGCGCGCTGGTGCTCGACCTGTCGCGGCATATGGACGGCGTGTGCCACGTGGATGCTGAGGGGCAGGTGGTGCGGGTGCAGGCGGGCATGGTGCTCGATCACTTGAACAACCATTTGCGGCCTCTGGGCTTGATGGTCGGGCCGGACCCGGCCAGCGGCGATCGGGCGACCATTGGCGGGTGCTTGGGCAACAATGCGACTGGGATGCACAGCATCCTATACGGCATGTTCGGCGATCATGTCCAGGCGGTGGATGTGGTGATGAGCGATGGGTCGCGCGTGCAGTTTGGGGCGAACACACCGGCCAGCCCGATCCGCGACCGCTTGCGTGCCCAGGTGCGTGATATCGTGCGGGCCAACGCCGAGGTGATCCAGACGCGCTATCCCAAAACATGGCGTACAGTGGCTGGATATGGGCTGAACCGGCTAAATCCGGATGCGCTCAATCTAGCGCAGCTATTTGCGGGGGCCGAGGGCACGCTGGGAACGATGGTCGAGGTGGAGCTGGGCGTGGTGCCGCGTCCAACGCTGACACGCATGGCGCTGCTGCATTACGACGATATGCGGGCGGCGCTTGAGTCTGTGCCTGCGATCCTCGAGGTTGAGCCGTCGGCGGTGGAACTGCTGGACAAGATGCTGCTGGACATGACACGCGCGCATCCCGATTATTCTCGCCAGTTGACTTTCATCGAGGGCGACCCACAGGCGGTCCTGGTGGTTGAGTTCTACGGGGAAGATGATGCCGAGTTGACGGCGAAGGTTAGAGATTTGCAGGGGCGGATGGCGGCCACCGGGTATGAGGGGCCGGTGGTCGTGACGGAGTCGCCAGCGCAGATGGCGCGCGTGCTTAAGGTGCGCAAGGCCGGGTTGGGCTTGCTGATGAGTATGCGCGGGAACCATAAGCCGGTCGCTTTCATCGAGGATGCTGCCGTGCCGGTTGAGCATCTGGCGGATTATGTCGACGGTGTGCGTGCGATTGTCACGGAGAATGACGCAACGATGGCACTGTATGCGCATGCCAGCGCGGGTTGTTTGCACATCCGTCCCCTGCTAAATCTGAAATCGGCGGAGGGGCTGCGGCAGTATCGCGCGATTGGCGAGGCGGTGGCCGAACTGGTGCTGCAGTATGGTGGCACGACCAGCGGCGAGCACGGCGAGGGTTTGGCGCGGGGCGAGTTCAGTGAAAAAATATTTGGGCGTGAACTGGTCGAGGCGTTCCGGCAGGTCAAGAGTGTATTTGACCCGCAGAGCCGCATGAATCCGGGGAAAGTGGTGGATGTCGGGCCGATGGATGATCCCGACACGCTGCGGTATGGTCCGGACTATGCGCTGCCCTACGCACCGGCCCAGACGCGCCTGGATTGGTCAAGGGACGGTGGCTTTGCGGGGGCGGTCGAGATGTGCAACGGGGCCGCGGTGTGTCGCAAGGAAGGCGCTGGCGTGATGTGCCCCAGCTACATGGCGACGCGCGATGAGGCCCACTCGACGCGGGGCCGGGCCAACGCGCTGCGGTTGGCGATGAGGGGTCGGTTGGGGCCGGACGGGTTGTCCGATGCGCAGGTGTACGAGGTGCTCGACCTGTGCCTGTCGTGCAAGGCGTGCAAGGCCGAGTGTCCCTCGCTGGTGGATATGGCCCGGCTCAAGACCGAGTTTACGGCGGCCTATCATGACCGGCATGGCACACCGCTGCGCTCCCGCATTTTCGGGAACATTCATCGTCTGAACCGGCTCGGCAGCGTGGTGCCGGTGCTGGTGAATATGGTGTTAAAGTCGCTGCTGGCGCGCTGGTTGTTTGGGCGGCTGGGAGTGGCGAGCCAGCGCCAGTTCCCGCTGCTGGCTCGGCGGCGGTTCAGCGTGTGGTATAAGAAGGATTACACCGCGCGATCCGATCCGCCGGGACAAGCAGGCCATTCTAAAGCGCCGATCCTGGTGTCGGATACCTACACTGAATACAACTATCCGCACTTGGGGCAGGCGGTACTGCGCGTAGCTGACGCGGCGGGGATTGAGATCGAGGTCTGGGGGCCGCGCGAGATCGATTGCTGTGGGCGTCCGTTTATTTCCAAGGGGATGCTGGACCAGGCGCGCAAGCTGGCGATCCGCAATGTGGAACGGATGGCGCCTGCCGTCGCGCGTGGGGAGCGCTTCATGTACATCGAGCCAAGCTGTGCTGCGACCTTCCGCGACGAGGTCCCGGACCTGGTGCCTGAGCGCCTGCGCGCGGATGCGCGGCGTGTGGCAGCGGCGGTGATCACGGTCGAGGAGTGGGTGGCCGACGCGGCTGCCGCCGGCGAACTGGACAGGCTGGTGTTTGATGCTGCGCCGCGACGGGTCCTGTTGCACGGGCATTGTTACCAGCGGGCGCTGTGGGGAACAACGGCAGCACACGCGATGTTGGGGCTGATCCCTCACTGCGAGGTGACAGAACTGGACGACGGCTGCTGCGGCGTGGCGGGGAGTTTCGGCTTTGAGGCGGAACATTACCCGCTGTCGATGGAGATCGGCGAGCAGCGATTGCTGCCGGCGGTGCGCGCGGAACCAGAGGCCATCATTGCTGCCAGCGGGGTGTCGTGTCGCGAGCAAGTCCATCATGGGGCAGCGCGTGAAGCACTGCATCCTATCGAAGTGCTGGCGGCGGCGTTGAAGAAATAGAGGAAGCTGTGATGTGGGATCGAATCTCCTGGCTGCGAAGCACAGTCGCCTGGCGATGCATACTACAATCGCCCTGGGTGGCGCTGCTGGGTGTGGCGCTGATCGTGCGGGGGCAATGGTTGTGGCTTCAGGATATCGTGGCGTTCTGGCCTGGGGGGTGGTATGCGCTGGCGGGGATTGCGCTCATTGCACTGTCTTTCCGTCTGCAGGCGTTCATGCTGCGCCCGCCCGAGCGGTCCATCTCCCCCACCAACAACCCGTCCTATCGCGTGTCCTGGCGGGTGGCGGTTGCTGTTGTTGGAATTGGGGTGTGCATTTACACCAGTGTACATGCTATCCAGGAGCAAAACACGGTCTGGGAACTGTATGCGATGTGGTTGGCCGGCCTGTCGTTGACAGTTTTCGGGTTGGTCCCGCGTGATGATGCTGCCGCGTGGTGGGGGGCGGCGCGGCGCAGCCTGCGCCAGGAGTGGCGTGCCTGGCTGCTGCTGGGGCTGCTGTTCGTGATCGCGCTAGTGCTGCGGACGGCCTGGCTGGATTCGTCGCCGTATATCATGGCGGGGGACGAAGCCGCATTTTCGATCCAGGCAGTAGCGATCAAGGATAAGCTGCACTGGCAGGTGAACCCCTTCAAGTACGGGGTGTGGCACCATCCCTGGGTGTATCATACGCTGATGGGCGTGGCGATCGATGTGTTCGGGCAAACCGCCGGGGCGGCCCGGGTGCCGTCGGCGGTGTTGGGCGCGTTGACCGTTCCGGCGGTGCACCTGATGGGGCGGAGCATGTTTGATCGCCGGGTGGGGTGGGTGGCCGCGATCTTCATGGCGGCCTATCCGCTGCATGTCCACTTCAGCCGGACCGCGATCAACCAGGTGGGCGATCCGTTGTTTGCAGCATTGACGTTCGCGTTTCTGGTGCGCGTGCTGCGGCGTGGCAATACGATGGATGCGGCGCTGGCGGGGCTGGCGATGGGGTTGTCGCAGTATTTCTATTCGGCGGCGCGCATTGTGCCCTTGTTGATGGCAGGGTTTGTGGGCTTTTACCTGCTGACCGACTGGCGCCGCGTGTGGCGTCACCGGATGGGGATTGCCATCACCTTTGGTGTGGCGTTATTGGTTGCGTTTCCGAACCTGTATGCGGTGTACGAGGACGACGAGCGCCCGATCAGCCCGCGCCTGGATCAGGTGAGCATCTGGGAAACCGGGAACGTAACGGCGGCGGCTGAAAAAGGCCGGCTGAAAGAGTACTGGTTCACACAAATTCACCGTTCGTTTATGGTGTATGTGCAGGTGCCGGACGAAAGCGGGTTCTACAGCGCCTATAACCCGGTGCTGGGTTGGTATGCCGGGATTCCTTTTGTGGTCGGGCTGGGGATTATCGTGCGGCGGTGGCGCGATCCATGCTGTACGGTGTTGGCGGCCTGGGTGGTGGCGACGGCGATCCTGGGTGGTATGTTGTTAGTCGACCCGCCGCATTTCCCGCGCTATATCAGCGTGACGCCCGGGCTGGCGGTGATTGTGGCGTTGGGCGTGGTGTGGTTTGGGGTGACCGTTGCTGACATACTGGCCGGGGTGCGGCGGTGGCTACCGCGTCTGGATGGCGATCTGGAGCGGCGGCTACGGTGGGGCATTCCGCTGCTGCTGGTGATGGTGCTGGCGCTGGCGGATCAACGCACGTATATTGTAGATTATCTGCCCCAGAAGCTTGTTTACGGTGAGCCGACGGTGCAGCTTAATGAGGTGGTAAGCATTCTGGATACGCTTGAGGGGCAGTATACCGTCTGGTATTTTTCATCACTGTATCTCGATATGAGTGGGTCTGATTTGCTGCCTTACCTGACGCCAGAAAACGACGGGGAGGAATATCGCGGTGAAATCGCGAAATGGTACGAGGTGATTGATCCAGGGCCGACTGCGTTTGTGATTGTACCCGGTCGCTATGATGAGGTTATTGGCGAGCTAAGGATGGTATTGCCCGGCGGCGAACTGCGCGAATATACGAATCCGCGTACGAGCAAACCGTTAGTGTACCTATATTTGGTGAACGTAAGGGGATGAACCGGATGATTAAAACGGCTTCGATAGAATTGCGAACACAAGGAAATGCGCATATGCTGGATATTACACGTCAGGTGGCGGCGGCGGTCAAGGACAGCGGTATGAACGATGGCACAGTTACCGTGTTCTGCCCCAGTGCAACCAGCGCGTTGACCACGATCGAGTTTGAAAACGGCGCGATCAAAGATTTCCAACGCCTGTTTGATGAGATCGTTGCACCCAACCGTGAGTACCTGCATAACCTGCGTTGGGGTGATGGGAATGGCCACAGCCATGTGCGGGCTGCCTTGTTGGGGCCATCGCTGACGGTGCCGTTTGTCGATTGCCAGTTAACGCTGGGGACCTGGCAGCAAATTGTGTATGTAGATTTTGATAATCGGGCACGACAAAGGAGCCTGGTCGTTCAGATGATGGGAGAATGAGAGTGTAATCCATGACCAAAGCGGATAATGCGCTGACGGCCTTGAGTCATCTCTCGGCAAAGCTGGCTTCAACATCGGATAAACTCACATCCACCCTGAAGCAGATCACTGACACGGTTTGTGAGACAGTCAACTGCGCTCATGCGGCGTTGTGGTTGGCCAACAACCAGACGCAAACGCTGGCGCTGGGAGCCAGCAACATGGCGCAGGTGCCTGATACGATGCACTATGGGTGCGGCGCGATCGGCGCTGTCGCGGAAGAGCAGCGTTCGGTGGTGGTGGCCAATGCTCAGTGGGACTACCGTGATGATCCCCTGGCGCAAACGAATATTGCGGCGATGTTGGGAGTACCGCTGATGTGGCGGGGAAAGCTGTACGGCGTGTTGGCGGCGCTGGATACTGCTACCGATCGCATTTTTTCCATCGACGACAGACGGCTGATGAACCTGTTTGCCACGCAGGCGGCAGCGGCTATCGCTGAATGGCGAACTGCCGCCCAGTCGACTACGCTGGAGCAATCGCTCGTCGTGTATCAAGAGCGGTTGCTTCATCTCCAGGTGGCGATTCGCCAAATGCTCGATGAATCGGATATGCGCGCAAATTTACGCGAAGTTGCCGAAGCGCTGCAGGCTTTGGGCTGGCGGCGCGTGATTCTCGCGCTATATGGCGATGATTATGCGGTCGAGGAGTTGGTCACGTTGGGCTTGCCGGAGGAGGAGCAGCGCCGGTTACAGCGCGAAGTGATTCCTGCGGAAATCTGGGAGCAATATTTGGCCGGTGAATTGGAGGAACGGCGCTTGAACGGGCTGTATTATGTACCGGTTGGTCAGGCCAACACCTGGCAGGCCGGCGATCTCTTGTTTGCGCCGTTACAGCTTGGGCAGCGCCAACTGCGCGGCATGATCTGCCTGGATGAGCCGGTGGAACCTGTGCAGGTGGATGCTGAAGTGCTGCGCCCAGTTGATATTTTGATCAGCCAGGCGGCGTATATTGTCGAAAATCTATGCCTGTTGGAGGAAAAATCGCAGTCGGCGGAGGAACTGGCCGAACAAGTCGAAGAACTGTCCATGATTCACCGGGCGGACCGCGAACTCAGCGCGCACCTGAACGTGGATCGGGTGATGACGCTGACGATGGACTGGGCGCTGCGCCGGACCATGTCCAGTACCGGGGTGCTGGCCTTGATAAGTGAAAATCGGCGTGGGCTGGTGCCGTTAGTCACAATGGGCCATCTTGACGCCGACATTGTCGAGCGTACGGAGCAGGACCCCTGGCCGCTGGAGCGTGGCATTATGGGATATGCAGTGCGCACTGGCAAAACCCAGATCATCCACGATCCGGCGCACGAACACGAGTATATGCAGTCCATGCCAGAGGATACCAGCGCCGTTATCGCGGTACCACTCTCCATGCGGGGCGAGATTCTGGGTGTGATTATGCTGGCGTCGCGCTATGAGGATGCGTTTGCGGAGCATGATGTGAGTTTCCTGGAACGGTTGGCGCGGCGGGCGGCGGTTGCGTTGGACAACGCGCGTTTGTACCGACAGTCGGAGCAGCTCGCCGATGATATGGCTGTGTTGTACTCCGCCAGCCGTGCGATCACCTCGACGTTGGAACAAAATGAGGTGCTGCAACGCATCGCACAGTCGATGGCGGTGGCGTTGGAGTGTTCCAGCGCTGTACTCCTGAACTATTTACCAGAATCGCGGGAAGCCGAAGTGCTGGCGGTGTACCGGGTTGGGACAGCCACGGATGCGCCTGAAGTGCTGCCGGAAGTCCACTCCACTATTCGGCTCGACGACTATCCGGCCCTGGGACGGGCGGTCGATCTTGGTCGCTCGATAGTTCTGCGGCTGGCCGACCCCGGGCTGTCTGAGCAGGACCGGCGGAAAATGGAGGAGGTTCGGGCTCAAGTGTCGGTATTGGCACCCCTGATGGCCCAGGGTGAGTTAATCGGGTTGGCCATCGTGAATGAGGGGCGGCGGGATCGGGTGTTTTCTGTCAATGAGATCTTCAAGACGGAGACATTGGCCAGCCAGGCCTCGGTCGCTTTGCGACAGGCAATGCTGCATGGCGAGGTGCTGGAGCTTGAGAAGATCAAGTCTGAAATGATTCGGATGGCCTCGCATGACCTGCGGAATCCGTTGAACAACACGATGGGATTTATTGAGTTGGTGGCGATGAGCCTGGACCAGTTAGGGATGACGCCCGATCAGGCGCAGTATATCGACAGTTTGCGGCGCAGCACGCGTTCGATGAAGACACTGATCGATGATCTGCTGACACTGGAGCGTGTGGAAAGCGAGCGAAAAAGCGAGTGGGTCGAGTTTGATTTGGCGGGGTTGGTGGCCGAGGTAGTGGAGTCGGCACGCCCTACGGCAGAACTGAAAAACCAGACGCTGACGCTTGAGCGCCAAGAGGTTGTGCCGGCTATGTTCGGCAGTGTGACGCAGCTTCGGCAGGCGTTGGCAAATCTGGTGGGGAATGCGATCAAATACACGCCTGACGAGGGGCAGATCGAAGTGTGTTTTAGCTATGCGGGCGGACGCCTGCAATTTGCCGTGGAAGATAATGGCTATGGCATATCGCCGGAGCGCCAGGCGCGATTGTTTGAGCGTTTCTACCGTGCGCAAGAGCCGGGGACGGATGATATTCCGGGGACCGGTCTGGGGTTGAGCCTGGTCAGAACTGTTGTCGAACGGCATGGGGGCGATGTATGGTTTGAAAGTGAGCCTGGCGTGGGGAGCACGTTTGGGTTTTGGCTGCCTGGGCCTGGTGGGGAAGTGCGATCATGACGGACTCGTTGGTGATTATGGTAATGAGCGGCCCGGACGATGGGCGGGAGATATTCCTTGATCAGGAACATGATGATGGCTTCATCGATCAGGACGGGGCATGGACTCTTGTCCTGGGGCGGCGCGAAGAATGTGATGTCAGTATTCCGTTTGATACGCAGGTGTCCCGGCAGCATGCGATGCTGCGCGTGATGCCGGATGGCGCTATATGGTTGGTGGATGCGGGGAGCCTGAACGGTTTGTTTCTTGAGAATGCCCGGGTTGAAAAGCCCGTTGTCCTCAGGCGCGGTCAACTCTTTCGGTTGGGGCGAACCTGGCTGCGGGTCCAGCCAGAAATGGATGGGGAAATAGGTGGATACAGTTAGCTTACAGGAGATCGAAGCACTTGCGCAGATAGAATCTGCCAGGCTGCATCATTATTTCATCGGTGTGGAGCATCTTTTTGTTGCGTTGACGCAGTTAGATGAAGGGCTGACGGTCACGGTGATGGAGCATCACGGTTTGTCGCCGCGTTTTGTGCGCTATAGCATTCGCGAGAGTATTGGGCGTTATGAGGACCGGCGTTATTGGCCGGACTTTCCTGAGACGCCGCGCGCGGTCAACGTGCTGCAGATGGCCAAGCATTATGCCGGGCTTCATAATCCGACGGAACGTGACGTGCTGTTGGCGATTCTGGATGAGGGCGACAGCATTGTCATTCGTGTGCTGCACCAGATTGGCGCGGATATTGAGACGCTGCGGCGCGCGGCGGCAAACTGGACGGCTCCCTTGCGACCCCTGCCGCGCAAGGTTCCGATTGAGGGGGATGTGGCGCTGGATGAGGTTCAGGTCCGGGTGCTGCAGGTGATGTTCCGTGAATATGGACGAGCGCGTGTGCTGCGCGAAGTGCCCGGCGGAGGTGGTGCGAAGGTGCTGCTGGTGCGTCCGGTGCGGATGGATGGACAGCAGGACGGGCCGGTCGTGGCCAAGCTGGATGATTGCGATGCGATCCTGTATGAACGGTGGCACTATGACCGGTACGTGAGGGATACCCTGTCCCCCGGGTCCGCACAATTGAGCGATGCGCCGGTGGTGCCGGAGAACCTGGACTTGGGCGGGCTGAAGTACATGTTTGTGGGGCGTGTGCGCGATGCCGAACCGATGAGCTTGCGCGAGTTCGCTTTCAGGCACGCTCCGCAGGCGTTAAGCGACATAATCGCAGCCCTGTTTGAAGCTTTTGGGCCGGCGTGGTGGTTCCAGCGGGTGCCGTATCGTTTTGGCGTATGGCGCGAATACGAGCACGTGCTGCCGCCAGCGTTGGTTTTGGAGGCTGCATCCCCGGCGGTTGAAGCGAACGGACCTGTCTTAAAGCCGTTGAAGGACTGGAGCCGTGCCAACCATGTGATGCCTGGCGAGATCGTGACGCTCAACGGATTTACCGTGCAGAAGGTTGATCTAGACCGTGATGTGTTGTATCTGGCGGCGGGCGGACAACCGGAGTCAATCAACCGGGCCAGCAAAGTCAAGGTATGTGGCTTGCAGGCTGCGCAGCAGGACTTCTTCCGGGGTCAGGTTGTCGAGCGTGTGAGCGGGCGGGTGGTGCGTACTCGCGCGGATTTGCTCTTGCACCAGGTGCAGCAGCTCGAGCCGGCGTTCGATCTGCATAGTGACTGGATTCCCTCTGGACACGACACAGTGTCGGACTTGCCGAACCCGTTGATGGCGATTGGCGATTTGCTTAACCTCAAAATCAGCGGCTATCTATCGACGATACACGGGAATTTGCATCTGGGGAACGTGCTGGTGGGACCGCAGCGGGAGACGTGGCTGATTGATTTCGCCTGGGCGCGAGAGGGACATACGCTGTTTGATTGGGCGATGTTGGAAGTCAGTTTGCTGGTCGAGGTTGTCGCTCACCTCGCCCCGACAGGATGGGAAGGTGTATGGGGCACGCTGGGGTGGATCGCCTCGATTAATCGCGGGGAAGACCGTATTCAGCACGAGCGGCACCGGGTGGGGCGTGCGTTGACGGCATTGCTCGCCGTTCGCGATATTGTGCGACAGTGTTTGAGGAACCCTGGGCGATGGGACGAATATTATGTTGCGCTGGCGTTGGTGGCGCTGCGGTTGGTAGGGCAAGAGTCGAAAAGCGTCGATGCGCGGCGGTTGGCTTTCCTGGTGTCGGCGCTGTCGATTGCCGAGGCGCAGTCGTCGCCGGGTGGTGGTGAGCATGCCGGGTCCGGCGGGATGACCGGCAGGGATCGGGCGCGGAGGGAGTTTGGTGATTAGCATTCAAAGGGCAGTGTGTTGACTGCGCCGTCATCGCTGATCTCCACGCGCCAGCAGGGACTCGCCGGGCTGTAGTTGCCGTTGGGCAGCTGCAGCGTGATGTCGATGCCGGCGAAGGCTGGGGTTGTGTTGTGGAAGTTGTATTGTGCGCTTCCGCCGTTTTGCGCCAGGGTCAGCACATAGTCACGCTCAAACCGATCGGAGGTATGCCCAAGCAGTGTGCCCCGGCGATAGGCTGCTACCAATGTGAGCGTGCCCGGCCCGGTGATGTGAACGCGCCCACCTGTGTTGAAAAACGTGATCGTGGCCGTGCTGCCTGGTAAGAGTCGCAGCCGGTGATCGGGCTTGAGCGTCACGGTGGGGTTTGTCTGGCTGGCGTCGTACTGCGTGCGGGTATCATCCGGCGTGATGATCTCAATGACGCCTGAGAAGTCCTTGATCGTGACAGATTGCTCGACGTTGAAGGAGACGACGAGCGATACCACGATGATGCCGACGACAAAGGCGGTTAGCGCGAGCAGACTCAGGATGATGCTGCGGCTGGTGCGATCCATTGGTTAAGTGCCCCTTTGGCTATGCCTGTGTTTCATTGTAGCCTAAAATCGGCGCAAAAAGAAAAGCGGAACACACAGCCGCGTGTTCCGCTGAATGTTCTGGTGGTGCGAGGCTAGCGGCGCGCCCAACTGGGCAGATCGGTGCGATAGTTGCCGCTGCTGTACACGTACACCCAGGCGTCTTGGTGGGGTTCTGCTCGGGTCCATTCATAAAGCCACCACGCATCCATAATCGAGAGGTTGACGCAGCCGTGACTTTGCCGGTAGCCAAACCGGTCGTGCCAGTAGGTGCCGTGCAGCCCAATTTCGTTGTCGAAGTACATCACGTAGGGGACTTCTTCGATAAAATAGAAATCCAGCTGACCGGTTGCGCCGCTCATACGGGTGGCTTCGTAGCGTTCGTAGACTTTGAACAGGCCCTCGCGGGTGGCCCATTGTGGCAAGCCCGATGATATCAAGCTGGCAAAGACCATTTTGTCCCCTTCGTAGGCGACGGCAGTTTGTTCGTACAGATCGACGGCAACCCACCGATCGTTTTCCCCGACATCTGCTGGGCGCGGGATGACTTTGACCTTTGCGACGCGAATTTGCTGAATCCACCGGTTAGGGCCGACCAGATACCACTCCCAGCCGTCGACATACTCCGTGCCGTAGATGTTCATCAGCGTGTAGCGTTCGATGAGTGGCTGGCTGTCGTCCTGAGGGCTGCCAGGGTAGCGGCTGGGATGGGCTTCGGCCAGCATCCAAGCGAAGGGGCGTTTGGGCTGCTTGAGGATTTCGACCCCGGAAAATTCCGACACATCGGCCCAGGCAATATGGTCTTCGGCGACCCATTGGCCATAATTGATTTGCACAAAGCCGTCTTGTGAGTTGATGACGGTCACGTAGTTGTAGCCAGCGTCAAGCTCGCCGATGACGTTGCCGTTGGGCGCGTCGTAGATGAGCACATGCCCCACCATCCGCCGGTAAGCGCGCGTCCAGACGACGTCTTCCTGGTACGGGATCGACGCGACATCTGGTGTGGGGTGCAGGTTCATCTGGGCTTCGGCGGCGCGGAGTTCCATCGCGCTCATGCCGGTGTCTGGCAGGCAATCGCCAGGGAGTTGTGGGTCTTCGCCCGCGGATGTATTGGCCAGGATTTCTGCGATGCGCTCTGCGCAATCTTCATCGCGTTGATCCCCGGGAAAAGCGCGGGCCGGGGTAAGCGGCATCACATGGAGGAAAACAAGGCTAAGGACTGTAACGAATAACAGGAATGATTTGCTGGTGCGCATCGGTACCGTTCACCTCTCTTTAACGCGAGCTTCGCGATGTTGAGCATGTAAAGCTTAGCAACGAACCCTAATGGGGTCAATAGACGTATAGAATATCGAAGGTGAATCGTTGATCTGCGTATTGTCTGAGCAAAAGATGAATGTGGGCCCAGTTGCGCGCAGTTCATGTTACATTACGTGATAGGGCTCTTAGCGGAACAGGAAAGTGGATTAAAATGGAATCAGCAAAAAATAACGGGCAGGTTGTGTTGAAGGCGACCAACCTGACGAAAGGCCTGCCTTTGGGGCAAGTGGTGGTGCATGCGGTACGAGGGGTCGATCTGACGATTCACCGTAACGAGATGGTGGGTATTGTGGGGCCTTCGGGCAGCGGAAAGAGTACGCTACTCGGATTGATCGGCGGGCTGGACTCCCCAACTACCGGGCGGATCGAGATTGACGGCATGGATGTAACTAACATGAGCGAAGGGCGGCTCACCGAGGTGCGTAACGAGAAGATCGGGTTTGTGTTCCAGTTCTTTAACCTGGTGCCGACGCTGACTGCGCTGGAAAATGTGGCGCTGCCGATTCAGTTTGCACGCCACACGAAGTTTCACCCGGAGACGCGCGCCCGTGAATTGTTGAGCATGCTGGGGCTGGCAGATCGGCTCAACCATCGCCCGATGGAGCTTTCGGGCGGGCAGCAGCAGCGCGTAGCGATTGCGCGCGCGCTGGCGAACAATCCGCCGCTGCTGCTGGCGGACGAGCCGACCGGGAACCTGGATTCCGAGGCATCAGCTGTGGTGCTGGCGGCGCTGCGCGATGTATGGCGCGAGACGGGGACGACAGTGGTGCTGGTGACGCACGATCCCGAACTGGCGGGGCAGATGGAGCGTGTATTGCATCTGGTGGACGGGTGTATCGTGAAGGAAGAAGTTGGGACGAGATTACGATGAGATTGATGCAGTTTTATGTGATACATTCGCTGCGAGATATGTGGCGGAACCGGGGACGGACCATCTTCGCCCTGATCTGTGTGGCGACCGGTGTGGCGGCGGTGGTAGCGCTGCGCACCCTGGCCTTTATGATCGGGGACGAACTGACGTCGAACCTGGCAGAGGTGAACCGGGGCGATATCCGGATTTATGCGTCGGATGGAGTCCCGGAATTGATCGAGCTTTCCAAGCAGCGTGTGCCGGTGTTCTCGCGCGAAACTGAGGGCGTGATACGCGATTGGGCCGAAAGCGAAAGCGTGACGTTGTCGCGGGGGCGGATGAACGATCTGCGACAGGTGCGTCCGGTATTTGGCGGCGAGCGCACGTCGAAGGCGTTGCTAACGCTGTGGATTGAGCCGGAAAAATATCCTTTCTACAGTACCATCACATTGTCTGAGCCGCCGGGCGCGACGTTGGGGGATGTGCTGGGGAAGACCGCCAATGAAACAGACATGTTGGCCGCGGCGACACTGCCTAAGCTGGGGGTGTTGGGGATGCTGTCGACATACCCTGCGCAGCCGGTGGCCGCGGCGTGGGCGACCTATCCTGCTTATCTGGCGTCGCATCCGCGCCCGGTTGTGATCTCCAGCCGGCTTACTCGTGAAGCGGGCCTGGAGCTGGCGATGGGCGACGTCATCCGGCTGGGCACGTCGGATGCGCTGTACGTTGTGGAAGGGATCGTGCCGTCATCTGCGGAGTCGATTCTGTCGACTCCGCAGACAGTTTTTTTGGACTTCCTCTATCTGCCGATCTCTGATTTGCCGTTTGTTGACGAGCGAATGCTGGCCGATCAGATTTTCGTCAAGGTACCCTACGGCAACGACACTGAGTTGGCGGAAGCCAATCTGCTCAGGTATTTGTTCGCCAGTTTTGGCGACGGCACTGATTTTCGTGAGGAGCTTGACCGAGCCACCGTGCCGGGGCTTGAGGAAGATAACGAGGAGGTGGCCGGGGTTATTGATGACGTGATCCTGGTGTTGGGCCTGTCGTCGCTGCTGATCGGCGGGATCGGCATCATCAATACGATGCTGGTGGTTGTCAACCGGCGCACGCTCGAGATCGCCGTGCTCAAGACGCTGGGGCTGAAGGGCTACAAGGTGACGTTCTTGTTCCTGGTGGAGGCGTTTTTGCTCGGGCTGATCGGCAGCGCCGCCGGCAGCGCGCTCGGAATTGTCCTGAGCTACATTATACGCGGGGTCGGCGAGGAAGCATTGACGCTGACGCTGCAATGGCGTATCTATCCGGAGGCGATCCTCAGCGGGGTGTTTTTGGGCATGGTGATGACAGTGTTGTTTGGCTTCCTGCCGACGTTGATCGCGGGGCAGGTGCGCCCGGCGATTGTGCTGCGGCCCAATGAGGCGCGGATGCCGGCGGCTGGGCTGCTGCAAATTCTGGCAACATTGGTGGTCATGATCACGGTTCTAGGATGGATGATCAACTCGATCATCGAGGGATCGCTTTACTACGGCCCGATCTACATGATCGCCGGGGCCGGGGCGCTGGTCGGCGTGTTTGCGGGCGTGATCGTTGCAAACACACGGCTGGGGAAACCGATCCCGGATTACTATCGTTTTCGATTAGCACGCCGTTTCGATCAACTGGATGGATGGATCACCGGGGCGGCAGGCCGGTTGGTGGCGTGGGTGCCGTGGGCACGGTGGCGCGAACTCGCGTTGTCCGAACGCGGACGGTGCGCGATTACCGGCATGTTACGCGGGCTGCGCCAGTTCATGCTGCTGTATGGTGCGGTGGCTGTCGCAGGTGTGCTGGCCTCGGCAGTGATGCTGATTGCCAGCGAGACCTGGAAGCCATTTGGCATGGGCGACACCAAGCCTGCCGGACACATTTTCGATGCCATGCAGCAGGGGGATGTGGTCTGGGTACTGGCCTGGTTATTGCTGCTGGGTGGGTTGGCCTTCCTGATTCGGTGGTTGGCGCGCGGCTTCGTGAGCGTGATCGCGCTGGGCTCGGTGGGAACTACGCTTGGTAGTGGTCTCGGTTGGCTGATAGGCGCAGGCCTGGAGGCGATGTTGGCCGGATCGGAAGTGTGGCGTTTTCTGTCCGAAATCTCGACTGGGCTGATCGTTGTTGAGGGAGCCCTGGTGATCCTGGGGGCGGTATACGTCGGCTACTGGCTGTTGATGTGGCTGTTCGGCAAAATGCCGGTGATCGGTATGATGGGGATCATCAGCCTGACGATTGTCGGCATTGTGGTCGGTCTGGCGTTTGCATTGGCGTCGCAAGGGATAATCGCGTTGGTGTTCGTGGTCCTGGTTATGCTGGGCATCGGTGGCTTGTGGTTCGATGGGCGTTACAACGTGTTGCAAGCTGACAGGCTGCCCGCCAGCCAGCAAACCGTCGAAGCAGCCCGGCAAGCTGCCAGTGGCGTCTCAGTCGTTCTCTTGGGCGTGGTGCTGCTGGTGGGGGGATTCTGGCTGGTGGATGCCCTTGGTTCGTCGGCGTGGTTTGTTGTGCTAGGGGCCGGAGTTGGCTTCTTCGTCTTTTGGCGTTTCTTCCAGCGGCGTTACAGCGTGGACGGGCGCTTGATCTTGCGCGAGATGTCTGGCCGGCGCGGGCGCGTGGCTTCGACCTTGCTGGGGTTGAGCGTTGGTGTGGCGGGGCTGAGTATTGTCTCGCTGACGACTGGCGCGGCAAGCCATCTGCTCGAAGTGCAGTTGGGCGAGAGTACCGAAGGCGATCTGGTGATCGCTGATCCAGGGGCGCTGCATAAGGACGATCTGCGGGGAGTGCTTGCTGAGGCGGAGGGGATAGAAAGGTATACCCAGTTCACAAGCTACGGTGCGACGCTGCTAAAGGTGAACGGCGAGACGCTCGAAGCACCGCGCGGTCCTCACCGGAATGACGAGCAGGATGATCCTCGCGAAAACAGCCCATTTGAGGCGGATGAGAAAGGCGTTTCAGTGTCGGTGTCGCTGCGCGAGGACCTGGATAAATTGCCTGACTACAAGATGGCGGCGGGGCGAGTGCTGGATATGGATGATGTGGGCGAGCATTATATCATGCTGCGTGAATCATTTATCACGGAGGAGTATGGCATTTTTTCCGGGGACCGGTTATTTTTCGTTTTCACGAATGGCCCTGGTGACGAAGATGATGTGTCCGTCCAGTTCCGGGTCATTGGCGTTATCTCCCGGTCGTCGGAGCAGACCGGGCTGGAGGAATTTGGCAACCTGTTCGTCATACCGCCCGCGACGCTGCCGGATACGGTGCGCCCAGACGCGCTGATTACAGTGGTCACCATGGACACCAGCAGCGACAGGTACATGGATCAAATGTTGGTGTCTGTGTCGGAAATTGGCGTGTTTGCGCTGGAGGTGAGCGACATCACGCGCTGGATTCAAGACCTGATCAACCAGTTGCGCGCCATCCCGACGCTGGTGGCGTGGTTGGCGCTGGTGGCGGGGACGGCGATCATTGCCAATACCGTAGCCCTCGCCACGCAGGAACGCCGCCGGCAGATCGGCGTGATGAAAGCCGTCGGGCTGAAAGGCCGGCGCGTGTTGTGGATGTTGATGGTCGAAAATGGCTTGATCGGCCTGATCGCGGGATTGATTGGGTCGGCAGTCGGGTTGGTGATCACGGTGGTGATGGTGTTAGCCGCCCAAAGCCCATCCGAACTGCGCGAGACCATCGAATTCAGCACGATTGGCTGGCTGATCCTGATGTCGATCGGGGTGGCTGTGGCAGCCGCGACGTTTTCGGCATGGACAGCCGCATCGGAGAAGCCGATGAACGTGCTCCGCTACGAGTGAGGAGTATGGGACGGGGTGGCGCAAGTGAGGCCACCCCGTGTTGTGATGCGGCTGCCGGTGTTACTGGACGGCCGGAGCCGATTTGGCGATGCCGCGCAGCAAGAACTGGTCAAAGCGGAGCCACACGTTGCCAAGCGGCGAGTCGATCATGGCCCACCCGAAGTCGGCAGTTCGTCCCACGATAGTATACAAGCCGGGGGCGACGCTTCCTGTTGGATAGGCGAAGTTCGGCTGGCTGTATACGTTGTGCGGGGTTTCGATGTACGCCACCGGCATCTTGAGTTCGCCGACTGGCTCTGTTACTAACGGCACTTCGTCCCAATTGCCCCGGAAAATCGTATACATGATGCGCACCCAACCAACGCCCATTATGTCGTCTTCAACGCGCAGCCAGGGGAGCTGTGGGTGGCGTCCGGTAACGTCGAGCGTCGTGCCGCCCGGCACAGAGCCGAGATCCTGGTATTCCACCCCGGGGCCAGTGCGGATGTTGAGGCGGTGGATGTTGACAATAACGACATTGCGGACCGGTGGCGGCGAGGTGTCAATGGCCGGAATGCTGCTCATATCCCCTTGCAGCGTAATGCCGCTGAAGTGCATCCAGCCTTCGTAATTGCGCAGGGTGACTTGCAGCCATAGTCCGTCCATGCTGCGTGCGACGACTGCCCCTTCTTCGCCGAGACGCGCATCCCACATCGGGGCGCTGGCAAATGACGGCTCATAGTAGGCGATCTTGCGCTCGGCCTCGATGACAATGGTGGCGACGGCGGCTCCGCTGGCGTCGGTAGTGCCGTAGTTGGTCACGTCGGATACCAGCCGGATGTTACTGGCGGCCCCGGCCAGGCTGACATGGCTAACCGGAATCCAGCCCAGGCCGAAGTCACCGGCAACTTTCCACCATGAGTTGTCAGCGGTGCGTCCGCTGGCAGGGAGGGCGGTGCCGGCTGGCAAGGCGCCAATCGACTCGCCGCCGCCGGGTGCAGTCCATACGGTGGTTTCGACGTTCACGCGAATCGTCGGACCATCGAAGGACGGACCCGGATCGCCGACGCCCGGCACAACCTTGATATCGCCGCGAAAGGCGACTTCGCTGACGTTGACAAAGCCAGCGCCCATCGGTGTATGAATCTGCCACCAGTCGCCGTCGTAGCTCAGGCCCATCACGTCGAATTCAGCGCCGGTTGGCGCGATGCCCAAGACGAACGAGTCAGCGTTAGGGTTGCGATATACCGTGGCGGGGTAGGCATCGACGACGACGGTCGGGATGGCGAGCTCACCGGCGGGCTGGTCGACAATGGGGACGGCATCCAGCGATCCCCGGAAAGCGACCAGTTCGTTGCTGATCCAGCCTGGCCCAAACGGCGATTTGACAAGCCACCAGGTTCCGGCCAGGTTGCGTCCGGTAACGATCAACTCGGTGCCGCCCGGCATGGTGCCGAGGACCGTGGTGTTGGCGGCGGGGCCGCTGCGAATGTTGGCTGCTCCGGTGTCCACCAGGACAACATTATCACCCTGGGCAAGGACCGGCAGGGCCACGAGCATGGTGAAGACAAGGCTCATAAGTACGACTGTGCGAATATTTCGAGTCATTATACTCCCCTCCTGACTTGGTTCTGGGCGAACATGCCCCGCTTGTGTTGGGGCTTAGATAAGCACTAATCCTCATTATACTGAAAACTGGAAATCGCACATTTCGTTAACCGATGCGCTGTTCGGTTTCGTGATCAAAGAGGTAGATGTGTTCAGGAGGGAAGTGGAGGTGGATGGTCATGTTGGGCTGGATTGACGCGCGGAGTGGAACCTGTGCTGCGCAGCGCTGCCCGTCGACCAGGGTGTAGACCATTTGCCGCCGGTGTGCGAAATCCGGTTCGGTGAAGTCGACTTTGGCGGGGATGCCGGACGAGCCGGCCAATTCGATATGCTCAGGCCGGATGCCGAGCCAAACGCGCTGACCGGGTTTGAGGCCGGGGCGGATCGGGCCAACGGAGAAATTGCGGCTGTGCCAGGCATTGTTTCGGGCCTGGCCTAGCAGCAGATTCATGGGCGGGGTGCCAAAGAACTGGGCGACAAAGGCGTTGATCGGGGTGTTATACAGCGTCTGGTAGCTGCCGGCCTGCTCGATCTGGCCGCCGCGCAAGATCACGATGCGATCGGCCAGGGCGATGGATTCGGTCTGGTCGTGGGTGACGTACACCGATGTGATTGCGTAATGTATCAGTAGGCGCTTGATCTGGGAGCGTGTTTCAACGCGCATTTTGGCGTCCAGGTTGGAGATCGGCTCGTCGAACAGGAACAGCTTGGGGTCACGGGCCAGACAGCGGCCCACCGCGACACGCTGACGCTCGCCGCCAGAGAGGGTGGGGGGCTTCCGGCTGAGCAGGTGCCGCACGTCGATGCCCATCACGTCGACGATGTGGTGAATGCGTTCGGGAATGCGCTCTGGCTGTTTGCGGATCAGGTCGAAGAAGCCGATGTTGTCATGGGTTTTCAGATGTGGATAGAGGGCATAATTCTGAAAGACCATGCCGATGCCGCGCTCTTCGGGGGGGATGTCGTCAATGTCCTGTCCGTCGTAGAGTACATCACCGCTGTCGGGTTCGATCAGACCGGCGATGACTTTGAGCAGCGTCGTCTTCCCACTGCCCGATGGGCCGAGAATGCTCAGTGTTTCGCCGTCGTGGATGGTCAGCGAGAGGTCATCCAGCGCGTTGCTGCGCTCGGGTGGTTCGTGTTCGGCGCGCTGCTCTTCGATGTAGTTGGTGGTTTCGATATCGAAGGCGGCTCCGATCCCTTTGGCGAGGGTGCGGCTGCCAAACAGGAAGAAACTGTCTTGATTATCCTGGGGCAGATAGCGTTTGGTGATATGCCGGAGCAAGATGGTAGGCATCAGCGTTTGCTCTCTGTAAAAAATGCACGCAGGGAATGGAGGATGATACCGGTGAAAAGCGTTTGGATGCCGATGACATCTAGCAAAATGCTGATCAGTGCGTAACCCACTGCCAGATTTTGGTAGCGGTTGTACCGGTCGACCACGATCAACCCCAGGAGCAGGCCCAGGGTCAGGATGAGCAGCCCGGTGATACCGAAGAAGAACAGCGGGCGATGCTGGCTCACCAGGGCGACGATTCCGTTCAGCACCTGGAACCCGTGCCCGAAGGGGTTGCGCTTAGGCCCTTCGGCATAGGTCATGCTGACGGCAATTTCCTGGACCGTCAGGCGGTGTTTTTGAATCAGGAACTGCATCTCAGACTCGATTGAGAAGCCGCCACTGGGCCGAAAATTCAGTTTTTGCAAGGCACTGCGCGAAAGCGCACGAAAACCGCTCTGCGAGTCGGTGAGTGTCACCCCGGAGGCGACGTTGGTCGCCAACGTCAAGGCGTGCTGCCCGAGAATCCGCCAGCGCGGGATACGGCTGCGGGTGCCGAGAAAGCGCGATCCGACCACCAACTCGGCCTGTCCTTGTGCAATGGGGGCTAGCAGCGCCGGGATTTGATTCGGATCATGCTGGCCATCGGCATCGAGGAGGACAACTGCCCCGGCATCCATGTCGCGGGCGCGGCGCAGTCCGGTGTTGATGGCTTCGGCTTTGCCGCGATTGTGCTCGTGCTGGATCACAAGCGCGCCAGCGTCTTCTGCGATGCGTGCCGTATTGTCGCTCGAACCGTCATCGACGACGATTACATGCGTGACGTGGTGCTGTGTTTTGAGCACCACACTCCCGATGAACCGGTCTTCGTTATAGGCCGCGATCACGGCGATGATGGGGCATAATGCTGTGGATTCTGACATGGGACTCAGTCACTAGCTGGCGAATTTTGAACAGGATTTTAACACGTTCTGGGCGTTCTGAAAGGATGATGTGAGCCAAGCGTAGAGGGGACGTAGGGCAAAACGCCTTGCTGCATCCAGCGCAAGATTTGGTATACTTACACTCTTGATTGGTAGTTAGCAATTTTGAGAGGGCGTTTATGCGATTTGGATTCCAAACGATCCGTCGTTTGTTGGGGTGGAGTGTGGTGCTGGCGGTTGTGTTGGGGACGCTGGGCTATGTGGTATATGCTGCGAACGGAATTTTGGATGAGGTAGAAGCGCGCGCGATTCGAGAGCAGCATGACGACCTGTCGGTAGAGACGGCGACTGCACTGGCGATGAAGTTCACGGTGGCAGCGGGTACCCGGGTGGCGGATGCAGGGAGCGCCGCACAAGAGACGGCTGCAACTGCAGCGAGCGATGATCCGGTGTTGCTGGATGATGACCCTGTGATCCCCTCGCCGTCACCAGAGCCGACAGCAGTCAATACGCGCGTTCCAACCCGCACGCCGCCGTCGCCAACTATAACGCTCTCGCCGACTGAAGAGCCGTCACCAACCCGCACGCCGACGACACCAGCACCAACGACGCTGGCTCCCACGATTCTCGCTCCGACGACGCCGGCCCCGACACAGCTGGCGCAAGCGCCGACGGTGACGTTGATCCCTACCAACACGCCGCGTGTGTCGCCGACGTTGATCCCGACGAATACACTGCGTCCGTCGAACACGCCAACACCGACGGACACGCTGACGCCGACCGATACCCTGACTCCCACAGCGACAGCGACCCCTACGCCGACGTTCACACCTACTCCGACTCCTACGCCCACAGCGACGTTTACGCCGACGATTGAGCCTACCCCGACATACGTCATTGAGGGGACATACGCGCTGCCAATCGAGACGCCGGTCACCGAGATTCCTGCGCAGGTGCCGCTGATGGAAGATGATGACAAAGTCGTCAACATTTTGCTGCTCGGCAGCGATACCACTAGCAGCGCGCTGGGCCGCACCGACGTGATGATCGTGGTGTCAATCAATAAAGATGTCGGATCGGTGGCGATGTGGCACCTGCCGCGCGACCTGTTCGTGTATATTCCCAACTACACGATGGACCGTATCAACCGGGCGTTTATGGTCGGCGAAATGAGCGACTATCCGGGCGGTGGTTTTGGGCTGATAAAGGAGACGATCCTGTATAATTTTGGGATCGAAGTAGATCATTATGCGCGGGTGGACTTCTCCGATTTTATGGCGATTGTGCAGAAGTTAGGCGGGCTTGAAGTCAGTGTCGACTGCGCGATCCAGGACTGGCGGCTGAAGGAGCCCGACCTTGATCCGGCGCAGGAGGAAAACTGGGAAGTGTATACGCTGCCGATTGGTCGCCAGAAGCTCACCCCGTATATGGCGCTGTGGTACGTGCGCAGCCGCAAAACCACGAACGACCTGGACCGGGGTCGGCGGCAGATGGACGTGCTGCGGGCGATGTGGTACCAGGCGCGCAACCAGGGCTTGTTCGCCCAGGTAACGCAGTTGTGGCCGGAGGCAGTGCAGATTGTCGAGACGGATATGGAACTGACGGATGTGTTAGGGTTTGTGCCGTTGGCGGTCAGTCTGGATATGAGCGATATCGCGCGGTACAGCGGTACGCGCGGGGTGCACTATATCCCATTCAAGACGCCGGACGACGGGCGCGATGTGGTGCTACCCGATCGTGACAAGCTGATCCCCTTGATCCAGGACTTTCTCACACCGCCGACAGAAAACCGGCTGGGACGCCAGCAGGTGACGGTTGATGTGTACGATGCGTCGGCCTACTACCTTGGCTTTGATCTGGTGGCTTCCGACCGGTTGGCCTGGGAAGGCTTCGTGGTGCGTCCGATGGGGACCCAAAACGTTGAGCCGCGTGAGCTGTCGGTAATCTATGACTATACCGGGCAGACGAAAGGCAGCGCCCTGGATGATCTGAAGCGAGTACTGCGGATCAGTGATGTCCAGGTCATCTTCCAGCCGGACCCCAACCGCACGGTCGACTACCGGGTTGAGATCGGCGGCGCATACAATTCCTGTGTCTACGGCAATGCTGAGGATGAACTGGACGAAGGTCCGCCAGTTGATGCGCAGTAAAGCATATCCACATGTTTCGCGGTAAGGGATGGCGGGGCAGCCTGGCTGTTCCGCTTTCTTGTTGTACAGTCACGGTTACAACAGCAAGTACAGGCTGGCAAGACAGAGCATCGCCACGAGCAGCACCGCTGCCGCCGTGAGCAGGATGATCATCGGGGCCGGAGCGGACCGGCGTTGACGAGGCGAGATGTTGTAGGGCTGGTGGGCGGGATGGAGGGATGAGGGTGGCGGTGCGGCAACGTGATCCTGGGCGGGGATGGTAGGCGGTGGAGTCTGGATAGACGGCATGGTCGGTTTTTGATGCGAGTCTTCAAGGTGGGGGTCGGTTTCCACCTGGCCTGGGTCGACGGCGAGTTGATGCGGAATTGTCGGTGGGGCGGCGAGTTTGTTGGCAGGAGCGTCCGTCTGTGCTTCTGGAGACGGGACTGGCCCCATGAACTGCGACCATTCGGGTAGTTTCATCTCCGTTGGCGCGTTGATTTCCTCTGTCGCATGGGTGAGCGTGTCCAGATGGATCGGCGGCGCGCCAACCGCTTCGACGAGCGCATCGTGAAAGTTTTGTACGGATTGATAGCGTTGGGTGGGGTCAGTGTGCAGGCTGCGTGTGATGATGTCCTGTACAGCAAGCGGCATGTCGTGTGAGATTGCCTGTGGTGTGTTGGGTGTTTCGCCACTCAACAGCCAGCGCAGTAACGCGCCCAGGGCATAGATGTCGGCGGTCACGCCCAAAGACTGTTTGGCGCGTTGCTCGGGCGGGGTGTAGGGCGAATTCGGCGGCGTATGCAGCAAGTGCGGCAGGTAGAAGTCGGTCACGACCAGGGTCTTGTATGTTTCGTCAAGCAGGATGTTCGATGGCTTTAGGTTCAGATGCAGGATGTTGCTGTGGTGCGCAAAGTAAAGCGCAGCGGCCAGCGGCGTGATGAAGGTCAGCGCTGCGGTAGTGGGCAGCGGGGGGGTAACCTTGTCTAACAGTGATTCGCCCGCGATATGGTGCCGTAACAGGATGGTATGTCCGCCCAACTCGATCATGCCGAGACAGCGTGCGATGTGCGGATGCTCCAGGCGCACGAGGCGCGCCACTTCGCGCTGCAACCGGGTCGGGTGGTCGGGCGGGTGCTTCAGGACTTTGGCAACACAGGGGGTGTCGTGGTGTAGATCGGTGATGCGAAAGGTGTGTGTGGTACCACTCTCGCCGAGGTGGTGCTCGAAGCGATAGCGGTTATCCAGGGTTTGGCCAAGCAGCTTGTGCGTCATGTCAATCCTCTTCATCGAGCATGATGGGGCTGACCTGGCCTGCGGTCAGTTCATGGATGGCCTCAGCGAGGGCGTTGAGTTGATTGACCGGCACTTGCGCATAGACGGTCACATCGGCGGCGAATGTTTCGTCATCAATTTCCGCGCGATGTTCTTCCATCACCAGTTTCAGGCGTTCGTAGAAGCTGTAGGGGACGGTGACGCCGATGGTCCGCTTTTCAACTTTCATCTCGACCGGGAGGAGGGCGAGAGCGTCCTTAGCTGCACCGCCATAGGCGCGCACGAGGCCGCCGGTTCCCAGTTTGGTGCCGCCAAAGTAGCGCGTGACCACGATCACGATGTTGCCGATGTCCGCGCCGCGCAGCACGGCCAGTATCGGCGGGCCGGAAGTGCCTGAGGGTTCGCCGTCATCGGTCATGCCTTCGGTGATGCTGCTGCCGTACCCGACTTTGAAGGCGTGGACGTGGTGCGCGGCATCCGGCATGTCGTCACGCACAGCGTGGATAAAGGCTTTGGCGTCGTTGACGGTGTCTGCGCGGCCAACCGTAGCGATAAAACGCGAGTTGACAACCACATTTTCGATACGTATGGTTTTGGCCGGTACGAGGTAGTGTGTCATGGTTTATCCCATCCTAGCAGCATATATGGATCGGCACGCTGGAAAAAAGCGCGATAGGCGGCGGTTTCTGCCACCTCGGATTTGATGGTTACCATGTGGGCGGAAAGCGTGTGATCGTCGTGAATTCCGGCGTGTTCAGGCGGATACGTGACGGTGATACTGTTACTACGATTGTATGCGACCTGGAGATCCCCGCGCGCCGCGTAATAGTCTAAAATGGCGCGGATGGTCAGGTGTGACTGGCCAACGGCTCCGGCTAGTGCGCTGAGTGTTGTTTTGCCGTCCTGATGGTTGAGGATGTATTTGATTAGGCTCAGGACCCGCTTCAGGATGGCGGTGAGCGTGTTGATGGGCGGATCAACACCGATCAGGATGGCATGGGTGGGATTGACCTGTTCCAGCGCGCTCTGGAGCGCCTGAGGGGTGGGGGGCGTGGTGTAGATGATCAGGGTGTCAGCCGCGGCCAGATTGGCGAGGGTATGGCCTGGTGATGCTGCCCGGCGGTATCCCTCAGCCCAGATTGCGGCCTCAGGATATTCTGTACAGGCGGTGTGTAATGTGTCTGTGGGTTCCGTGGTTCCGCGATAGTCGGTGATGGTGCGTGCCGGGTGTTCGACGGTGGGGGTGGCTGTCTCGGAGCGCCGGTAGTCCAGCAGGGTGATCTGCAGCTCGGTGTTGCCCCGATACGTGTTGAGGGCGAGATGGTAGGCGATATCAAAAGTACCTTCGGGCAGCGGTTGGTCGGCGCTTTGCCACCAGATGACCTGGCGTTGTGTGCCGGCTTTGTCGGTGATGGTCAACCGCCGGTGCCGCTGTGTGCTGCCAAACAGGGCAGCGCTTTTGAGTTCTACATCGGTTGTCGCGAGTGTGACGGGCGGGTTGCCTTCGCCGAAAGGGGCGAGGCGGTTCAACTCGTGGGCCAGTTCGAGCGTCGTTTCGTCGAGGGGGATGATGGCGTCCAGCGTCAGGCCGGGTTTTTGTTCCGGATCACGTATCTCGCGCAGGGTATCGGACAGCCGGCGGCGGAACGCGGGGATGTTGTCGGCAGGTAGCGCCAGCCCGGCAGCCCCAGGGTGGCCGCCATGATGATCGAGCAGGTCGGCCTGGGCCGCGATGGCGGCGCCGATGTCGTAGCCCGGCACCGACCGTGCCGACCCGCGCGCGGTGCCGTCATCGGCGATGCTGAGCAGTACCACCGGGCGCTGGTAGCGGTCGGCGAGACGGCTGGCGACAATGCCGATGATGCCGGGATGCCAGGCGGGATGGGCGAGCACGAGGCCTTCCCAGTCTAATACGGTGGGGTCCTGGGTAATCTGTTCTTGTGTGGCTGTGTAGATCTGGTCGCTTTGCAGGCGGCGCTGGTTGTTCAGCCCTTCGAGTTGGGCTGCCAGGAGTTGGGCTTGGGCGGGATCGTCGGTAGTGAGTAGTTCGACGACCGGGCGTGCATCGTCCAGGCGTCCGGCGGCGTTGAGGCGCGGGCCAAGCTGGAAACCAATGTCGGTGGCACGGAGTTGGTCAGGGTTCAGGTTGGCAGTCTCGATGAGCGCTTGCAGGCCGGTGCGCTGTGTGTTTTGAAGTTGTTCCAGCCCGATCTGGAGCAGGTAGCGGGTGTCTTTGGTTTGCTCTGCCACATCAGCGACGATGCCGAGTGCAACGAGATCGAGAAAGTGATCGAGTTCGGCCTCGCGCCCATGCTGCGTATACAGGTGTTCGACCAGTTTGTAAACGACGCCAACGCCGGGTAAGGACGCCAGCGGATGAGCTTCGGGCAGACGCTTGGGATTCAGAATGGCGTCGGCGTTGGGTAGTGTGGGCGGTAAATCGTGATGATCAGTGACCAGGATGGTGATGCCGAGCGATTTCGCATAGTCAATCGCAAAAAAAGCAGACACCCCCGTATCACACGTTAACAACACTGTAGGCGAACACTGCGCGATTTGTTGCTTAAGGCTGGCTACCTGTATTCCATGCGACTCACGCAAGCGGTGTGGGATGTAAAACGCGACTTGTGCACCTAATCGCGTCAGCGCATCCAGCAGCAGCGCGGTGGCGGTCTGTCCATCTACATCGAAATCACCCCAGATCAGAATTTTTTCGTGATGTTGGATAGCATGCCCAAGACGGGCGACTATCCGTTCAAGATCGGGTAAGGCTGACGGTGGAGTAGGGGCGTAGTGGTCCGGTGATAGGAACGCACGTACCGCCGACAGTGTCGTGATGCCTCGCTGTGCCAGGATCTGGGCAACGAGTGGGTGGCCACCGACGTGGTTTTGAACTTTGTCGGCAGGAGAGATGGTTGGTGGGGAATGCCATGCAAGCTTATTTCGCATAGTCATTCAGACTAAAAACCCTCCTCAAGCACACCACCCAAACCAACACCAACTGACCCACCAGCGAGATCAAACATCCCCTGATCCGAAAACTTGCCAGCCACCACGCCACGCTCACAAAGCGACCGATACTCACAAAAACGACAGCGCCGCTCATCAACCGTCAAAGGCCACACAGCATCATTCTTAGACGCAATCTCAGCCAACAACCCCCGCAAATAATCCCGATCACGCTCAAACTGCGCCGTAGAGTAGGGAAATTCGACAACCTCCCCGGCAACCCAGTAAAACATCACAACATGTTCTGGCAACACTTCACTTCCAAAAACGTCCAAACCCGCCTCAACCACCAGTAACAGATACACCCGCGTCTGCAAACGCCCCTCAAACCATTGACGACCCGGGAATCGACGGGCTGTCTTCCAATCGAAAATAAACATACGCTCGCCGGGTTGAACAACCAACAAGTCATACACAGCCGTCAATCGCCACCCATCCACCAGGGCCGACAAAACAAACTCTGAATGGCGCGAACCCTCCAAATTATGCAAAAAATCAAAAGCCAAATAAGCACGCCACCAAGACAACAGCTCTTTATCATCGATCGACGCTTCCAAAGATGCGACATCGATGCCCAACTGGTGGCGTTCCACAAGGCGGTGAAACTGTGCGCCACGTTCGAGATGACGCTCATGTTCAAAGGCTGGCTCGGCTTGCACCGCAGGCCACGCCCGCTCTGCAACATACCGCAGTTGAAAACGCCGCGGACAATCCACATAACTTTGCAAACTACTCTGACTAAACACAAAGCCTTCTTGTAATTTTATGTTACACCTCCATATATTCCTTGAGCATTACTAACGGAAGCGCTGGCTGGTTGGCCTTACCGCGCTGCCAGAATCGCCCCATGTTCCAGGATAGAACTAACTCCCGACGGGCACGTGTGATACCGACATACAACAAGCGCAGCCGTTCGCGCGAATAATCCAACCTCGCCTGAAGCGTGGCCTCACCTTCAGTGTAATCACCGCCCGCAGCGAGTCCCTCCAGTTGAGCCAATAGCTCGGCCTCCAGATTCAGTTGATCGCGCACGAACCAGCGTTCCCCCAAATACGAATCATAGGGCATCGCCGCCGGAAAATCATAGTTACTAACCGACATCAAATAGACGCGATCCCACTCAAGCCCTTTAGCTGCGTGCATCGTCGCGACGGTTACGACACCAGGCTTCGGTTCGTAGCCTGCCTCCGCATCGTCAAATCCCAAAAAGCGCCGTTGATTACCACTGATGGCCTTTAGTTCTTCCACGAACTCCCCCAAGCGCCATTCTGGATGCTCTTGCGACAATCCGCGCAGCAGCACAGCTACCTTATGGACCAACGCAATATCTGACGGCTCATCAAACAGATCCTGCCCAACCGTCAACACAAGCTGGTCGACCGGCAGCGTCATCGCTTGCAGCCAACGGCGTACCACCACGCGGAAATTCGCCAGATCGTCTACGACCCAAGTGTATTTTCCCGCGACATGCCCGGCAAGCAACGTCTCCTGAGCGCCAAAAGGCCAGAGAAAGTCTTCAATGTTGCGGATTTCCGTGAAAAGCTTAGCGATGGTATCTCTAAGATCGGTGTCTTCTCGCACAGCCTGCCGTTTCTCAGACGCCATCAGGTCCCAGAATAGCTGCTTTAGATCGCGAAGACCCGTCGGATTGGCGAGATAGGCCAGCACGACGTGCAGCAGATTCACCGACTCGCGTGTGGCTGTCGTGCTGCGCAATAACTCCTCGTAGGGAATAGTGTAACGGCGTAGTTCGCGGGCCAACTTAAAGCCACGGCTGTTTTGCGGTACCAGAACAGCAACTGTTGGACGTTGATCCTCGGGAAGCTCCTGAATCTCTTGCCACCACTCATATAACGAATATTCCTCCCCCGCTACCATAGCATCCAGTTCCTGGTCAGGCGTCATCTTCTGTCCAGGAAAGTACAGAATATGGAGGCTATCCGGGACATTTTCTGGGTTCGGCTGTGGATCATCACGATCCGTCAACTGAATAACGCCACGCAGCGGGCCGCGTCGCGGATTATCACGGAGAGTAAACGCATCACGCAAGGGTGGCGTGGGATGATCTTCGACCGTCCAGCGCACCAGTTCATTTGCCAGCGCCACAATAGCCGGCGTCGAACGCCCGGACACCGAGAGCGGTTTTTCCTTCACTCCAGGCGTATCCAAAAATTGAAGCAGATAGCGCGGATCGGCGGTTGTAAACGTGGTGTTGATCGCCTGATTCGGATCGCCGACACGAATCCAATTCTTGCGTTCGCGGCTGAGACATCCGAGCATTTCCTCTTGAAGCTGGCTGCTATCTTGGGCTTCGTCCTCGAGGATATACGGCCAACGATCCTGGAGCCGCTGCCAATATTGCTCGTCACGCGCCAACGCCTCTAGCGCCAGCCAGACCAGATCGTCAAAATCGACTGCTCCACGATACGCCAGGCTGCGCTGATAGTCTTCATAAACCTGGGCTGCGAAATGGACAAGTGTAAGAAGCGTCTCAGTGTCGTACACAGATGCCAGGATCGCTTCCGGGGCCAGCCGAAGGTCCTTGGCCCGTTTGACGAAACTTGTCACCAGCCCGGGGAATTCACGACCAAACTGGTAGCACGCTTTTTTGGGCGGGATTTCCGGCCCGGCGTATTCCTCAACCAACCGGTCTCCCCAGGTCTCAAGATGCTGCCCGACAATGCTGTGCAGGATGTTTAAAGAGGCAGACTCATCCAGAATCGAAAAATCGTCAGCCAGTCCCACCAGGGCAGGGCGCTCCCGGACAATATCATGGGCCAAGCCATGCAGCGTGCGAACCCGATACCCTACATAGGGCAGCAGACCGTATTGATCACGCAGAAGATGAGCGATACGCGCCTGGAAACTGTTGACGGCGGAATTTGTGAAGGTCACAATCAACACTTCCTGATCATGTTCCAAGCGTTGGTCGTGGATCAGGCGAGCAGCTATATGCGCTAGCGTAAAGGTTTTGCCACTCCCAGGAACGGCAGCAACCCCAACTTGCCCGCGCGAATAGCCATGAATGATTTCCGCTTGTTCGGGACGAAGTTTGATCACGATCCTGGTTCCTCCGGAGTCGAATAGCGCTGAATAAGACGCTGAAAGACTTGCAACAAGGGGCCACGTTGTTCGTACCCCTGCTCGCCGAGGTTCGAGATAGCCACATAAACTTGTTTGCGACACCGTCTCACCAACCCGACCACAAGGCGGCGCAGCGCATCGTAACGAGCTGTAAATTCCATCTCATCGGTCCAAACTTGGTTGGGTGGATACCCGCGCGTGAGCACATAGGGATGCGTCAGAGGTTGTTCCAGACGCTCCCACCAGTAATTGCTGCCGACATCCAACCAGAATTGATAATCCACATGGCGATTGCGCATCAGAAACGTGTGTGCTGGCACGAGAAAGACGGCATCTTTTTCCTCGTCGCGCCAACTGGAAAGGTGCAGCGCTGCCAAAAGCCCTTCCTGTACCAATGAGAAATAATCCGCAACAACCGTCGACCAGTCGTCCAACCCCTCGGGATACAACGTGTGCCGAAACTTGTAGGCTGACTCGACCAGCTCCGCTACCACACGGCCAGCATCAAGCGCAGTGTGAAAGCCGTACCCCGGCTGCGACAACACTTCTCCAAACAGACGGCTTAGAAAGTGATCCGGAGGCATACTGCCAGCTTCATACTCGGCCAGCCACTGCCGCAAATACTCGTACTTTTCCCCCGCACGATAGGTGATCCGTGCCTGGATGTCAGACCGAATGACATCGAATGTCCCCAAAACATCCGCCGCTGGCCGATAAACGACCTGCGCCAGCAACCACGCGCGCACCGGGTCAAGCTCTTCGATGACTTGTTGCAGCGCGTCGGCTACGTCCATCACCGGGGGGTGATAGCTCCAAGTCGGATGTGCCAACGCCATTAACGTCAAGACGGCGCGAGCAACGGGTTCATCACGCACAGCTCGTGACGGGCGATGTGATACGGTCTCAATGCCGTGTTGCGCCAGCCGGGTGCTCAAAACAAACCGCAGCGAATCGCTGAGAAACGGCACTAATAACACAATTTCTCGTGGAGATATACCACCGCTAATTAATTCATGAATTTCTGCAATAGCCCAATCAAGCATTTGCGGATAAAATTTACATGATTTATAGTGAAACGTTGACAATACATCGCTATTACTTTTACTTAGCTGTCGGTCCCGCTGTAAAAGGGCATTTAACTCGTCAGCCAGGGTGACCATCTCTCTGGGTATATGATCTGTCTCGGTCCAGATTTCTACATCGTCACAAAGCTCCGCCAGATCGTGCATCTCCTTTGGATCGGCCCCCAAGAAAATGCGATAACCCGCTTTGGTGTCGTAGAGCAGTAGAGCCGTTTCCAGCGCATCCCATGCCCAGCGGACAAAATCAGCTACAACCGGGTAGCTCTCTTCGAGATTGTCGGCGATCACATGCCGGTATTTCTGAGTGAAATAGTCGATGTACAATGGTTCAGCAAAAAGATATGAAATATAAAGCTCAATCTGGAGCGAAAAGTCCAGGAGGCTGTTCCGGAGACAATGTGAGCGAAATTGTTGGGCAACTTCCAGGCTGGCACGATACACTGGGGGACGGCTTGAATGTCGATCTCCCCAGGCCGTGATCAGGCGCTCCGCGACTTCTTCAAGGGGAAAGCGATTAACTGCGGCCTTTGACAGATTGTCGAGGATCTGATTCATGATGCGGAACGGCGTAATGCTCAGGCTATCAAATACGCCGGTTTTTATCGCATCATTCACAAGGCCGGCCATGTAGTACTGTGAGGTTTCAATTGTCAGGAATTGGGGTTCCAACTCAGGACGCAGGAAACCAGCTTTTTCTGCGACCAGGGGCCAGAATATTTCCAATCCGCGGCGAGCCAAACCGCCCAATGTCACTACGTCGATTTGCGCTCCCGAAGGCCAATCTGGCTGTGAAAATGCGTTATGATACGGACGGCCTAGCGTGCGTTGGGGTACGAGCACCAGGATGTTCTCTCCGCGCACTCCCTGGTTTAGCAAATTGCGGATATACTCGATGGCATAGCTGGTCTTACCCACGCCCGCTGGGCCTTCAATAAATAGTGAGTCAGGCATATTCTCCTGCAATGGCCAAGAAATAAAACGAATGTTCTGCCCCTCTATGTATACCCTAAATTTTGGGTATGCACAATCTACCGATAATGTGGTATGAAGGTTTCGTCACAATGAAGGGGATCAGATGGACACTATGAAAAAGCCATATGTCGCAAAGCTTGAAGACATCATTCGAGCATTAAATACTGACATCAACACTGGGCTGACACATTCTGAAGCACAAAAACGACTGGAACAATATGGTACAAATGCTCTCCGTGAGCAACCACGCCCAACGTTCTGGCAGCGATTGCTGGCGCAGTTCCAGAGCTTCGTCATTTATATTCTGATTTTTGCTGCGATCCTATCCGCGATTCTAGGCGATTGGGTTGAAGCCGCTGCTATCTCGGCTATTGTCGCATTAAACGCCCTCCTCGGCATTATCCAGGAAGGGAAAGCTGAAGAAGCACTGGCCGCACTCAAGAAGTTGGCTGCGCCAGATGCACTGGTCATTCGGGACGGCCATCAACAGTCTGTCCCCGCCGATCGACTCGTGCCCGGCGACATCGTTGTGCTCGAAGCGGGCAACTACATCCCGGCGGATGTCCGGCTGTTCGAGGCGGTTAACCTCAAGATAGAGGAAGCCTCCCTGACAGGCGAATCGGTTCCAGTCGATAAGCGTGCCGATTTTGACGCCCCTGAAGACGCGCTCCTCGGTGACCGGTTAAATATGGGTTATATGAGCACGACCGTCACGTATGGGCGGGGCAAAGCAATTGTCATTAGCACCGGGATGCAGACCGAGATCGGCAAAATCGCCGACATGATTCAGTCAACCGAGGAGGAAACAACGCCGCTTCAGCAGCGGCTGGATCAACTGGGGCGGGTGTTGAGCATCGGGGCTTTGCTCATTTGTCTGATGGTCGGGCTGGTAATTTTCGCCCGCGAAACACTCTCGGAGGACATCAAGTTTGTCAGCGCGCTGAAGGAATCGCTGATGACGGCGGTGGCGTTGGCGATTGCTGCTGTGCCAGAAGGACTGCCCGCCATCGTCACCATCAACCTGGCGATCGGGATGCGCGAGATGATCCGACGTAACGCCCTTATCCGGCGGCTGCCTGCCGTCGAGACACTGGGCAGCGCCTCGGCCATCTGCTCCGACAAGACAGGTACGCTTACTCAGAACCAGATGACGGCGGTAAGGCTGTATGCCAACGGCACGCTGTTTGAGATCACAGGCAGCGGACACGCGTTGAAAGGCGAGTTCTCCAAAAATGGACAGCGCATCACGCCAGCCCACTATCCTGAAGCCAACCGGCTTTTGATGGGCGGCATACTGGCCAGCGACGCCCACCTGGAACAACAGCCAGATGAACCTGACGGCCAAGACGGAATTAGACTGATCGGCGATCCAACTGAGGGAGCGCTGGTTGTGGCGGCAGGCAAAGCGGAATTGTGGCGCAGTGATTTAGAAGCGAGCTATCCGCGCGTCAACGAAATACCTTTTGATTCTGCTCGCAAGCGCATGAGCACCATCCACAAACCGGTCGAAAATGACGGTTATGTTATTTTCACAAAAGGCGCGCCAGAAATTATCCTTGAACGATGCAGCACGATTATGGAGAACAACGAAGCAGTTCCCATCACAGAACAGCACAGGGAACGCTGTCGCCTCGCCAACCAAGAGATGGCGGATCAGGCGTTGCGTGTGCTGGCCGTGGCCGAGCGAAAGTTGTCTCAACTTCCGGATGATGTTACTCCAGAGACGATCGAGACTGATCTCACACTGCTGGGTCTCATTGCGATGATCGACCCCGCCCGCCCGGAAGTTGAACCAGCTATCGAAAAGGCGCGGCACGCAGGCATTCGTACCATCATGGTCACCGGTGACTATCCGGATACCGCACGGGCCATCGCCCGGGAGATCGGGTTGCTGCGCGAGCAAGGCCAAGTCGTGAGGGGAGCCCAACTTGAGGAGATGTCGTCGGAAGAATTGGCGCAGATCATCGATGCCGTCGACGTGTTTGCTCGTGTATCCCCGGAACATAAGGTGCGAATTGTTGAAGCGTTCCAGCAGAACGACCATGTCGTAGCGATGACAGGCGACGGAGTAAACGACGCCCCGGCGCTTAAGCGGGCCAGCATTGGAGTGGCGATGGGCATCACCGGCACCGACGTTTCGAAGGAAACCGCTGACATGGTGCTCACTGACGATAACTATGTCAGCATTGTATCTGCCGTCGAACAGGGGCGTGTGATCTATTCAAACATTCGCAAATTTGTATACTTTTTGCTGAGTTGCAATCTGGCGGAAATTGCTGTCATCTTCCTGGCAACGCTGGCCGGGACGCCCTCTCCGTTGACACCTATTCAATTGTTGTGGCTTAACCTGTTAACCGATGGTGCGCCCGCACTGGCACTTGGTGTCGAGAAGGGCGATCCTGACATTATGGACCGCCCACCACGTCCCGTGAAAGAACCGATCATCAACCGTGATATGCGCATCGGGATGATTGTCCAAACCATCATCATCACGGCGGTCACCCTGGCTGCGTTTGCGCTCGGCCATCACCTCAAGCCGCATGATGATTGGGCGTTGGCGCAAACGATGGCATTTGTGACGTTGTCGTCGTCGGAATTGTTACGCGCCTATACCGCACGGTCCGAGCTGTATGCTTTGCACCGCATCGGATTCTTCACCAACAAGTTCATGCAATATGCTGTTGCCGCCTCGGTGGTCTTGCTGCTGATGGTAGTGTACGTTCCCTTCCTGCGGGACGTGTTCGACACCGTTGCGCTGTCATTGACGTATTGGGGCTATCTGCTGCCGCTCATCATCCTGCCATCGATTGCAGCGGAACTCACCAAGATGTACCTGCGCGCTGAACATGCCAAACAAGAGGCTCCGCAAACCGCGAGCTAGCAAGACACATCGAAAGTGCCGTCTTGTCGACAAGACGGCACTTTTTTTGATTCATCCACGACTTTTTTGGGACACGTTATTACTCGTGATAATGACGATTATCAGGAGTAGTTATTATGTTATACGACTGACGAAGCAAAAAGGTGAGCACCGCGTGTGGGGAACGCGGTGCTCATGCGGGTGGGGTGGTAGGATATTCTTAGTTATTCGTTGCCGTCAGTATAGTTAATTTATACAAGATTGTCAAGTTTTTGTGGCATGCAACTTATTCCATCTCAACACATTTGATTTCAGTTTGCCCGCAGCGCCATCCAGCGCTGCAAGGCCTCGATTACGGTGGCAATGATCTGGGGGTCGGGCTGGCCATCCAAGGCTGCACCGTGATAATGCTGCGCCTGTCCGCGATCGATCAAATATATCATCCAGGCGTTACGCTTATATTCAACCTGTTCAACGTCTTGCAAAAGGTGCGACCAGTCCCGCCGCTGGCCAAGCAAATGCAACTTTTGATCGGTGACATATAGCTTTCCTGAGTCTAAAATGCCGCCCTGGTTAAACCGCATCAGGAAGCCGGATGGCGGCGTGCTCTGCAGCGAGACGGCGCGCAGTGTCAGGTATACTTTTTCCTCAGGGCGCATCAACGGCGGCGGAGGACGCAGTGGTGCAGGCTGGAGCCAGTCCAGGTTTCCCTCTTTCGCCTGATGTACTCGTCGACGCTGCACATAGCTCTCGGTGCTGATCGCTAACGCTCTTTGCGCAGAAAGCCACCCCGCACCACCAAGATGCTGGGCAACGTAAAAAAATCGCGGTGCACTGTTGACGCGCCGATAGCGAATGCGCCAATTATCCTCACCACCAACCCCAACATCTAGCCAGGCTACAGCATGGCACTGGCTGCATTTGAGTACAGGGTAATCCGGACCAAAGCCAAGGAACTTCCACCCCTCTGTCAGGTAGGTCGTCCCCTCGCTATGACAATACAGACAGCCCTGCAATGGCGGCAGGTGTTCAAGCATTTCGTCGGGCATCATCAGGTATGGATTTCAAAAAACCCATCTTCTTACGAACAGTCTCCAATGTTTGATTTGCTACTTGTGCAGCGTCTTTCGCTCCACGGGCTAAGAGTTCATCGATATAACCGGCTTCGGAGGTAATCTCGTGGTAGCGTTGCTGAATTGGGGCCAACCCTTCGTTAACAACCTCAACCACTTCCTTTTTCAGATCGCCGTACCCGCGCGCATCCTCAAAATGCGCTTCGATTTCCTCGCGGCTTTGGCCGGTAAACGCCTCATAGATCTCAAGCAAATTGTTTACCCCGGCACGTTCTGGATCATCGCTAAATTTGATGTCACGCCCTGAGTCGGTGACGGCACGCATGATCTTTTTCTTGACCTTATCTGGGGGATCAAGCAGATATACCGCGTGATATTCCGTCGCGGTGTTGCTTTTACTCATTTTCGACAGGGGATCATCCAGCCCTTTAATACGCGCGCCGGAAGGTGGAATCATCGCTTCGGGGATCGTAAACGTTTCGCCGAAATAATGGTTAAAGCGCTGGGCAAGGTCGCGTGTTAACTCCAGGTGCTGGCGTTGGTCGTCTCCGACGGGAACAGCATTGGCATGATACAGCAGGATGTCGGCAGCCATCAACACCGGGTAATCCAACAAACCGGTGCTGATCGATTCCTCTTGCTGCTTGGCAGCTTTGTCTTTGAACTGCGTCATGCGATTAAGCCATCCCAGCGGCGTGACACAATTCAACAGCCAGGTCAACTCACTGTGTGCAGGGACGTGCGATTGGACAAAGACAGTCGAGAGTTCAGGGTCAATGCCCGCCGCCAGGTACAGCGCTGTCACCTCGCGCGTCTTTTCACGCAGCAGTTTCGGGTCGTGAGGTACCGTGATGGCGTGCAGGTCAACTACACAGAAAAAACTCTCGTAGTTATGCTGTTCGCGCGCCCATTGTTTGAGTGCCCCAACGTAATTGCCAATCGTCAGATTACCTGACGGTTGCACTCCAGACAAAACACGTTTCTGTTTGGATTTGTTGTCGCCCATCTATCAGTTTTCCTACCCTACAAAAACATGAAACAGAAAACTCCAGCCCGAATTGTACCATCGGCTTTTCGTACCTGCCAGGAATCAAGAACCCCTGTGCGGCACACAGGGTTTCGTCAATACCGCCGGCAGGATTCGAACCCGCGACGCCTAGTTCCGAAGACTAGCGCTCTGTCCACTGAGCTACGGCGGCATGTTCAAGTATAGTACCATGCGCAGTAGGGATCGGCAATTCAGCCTGGCGCATCGCGCAGAGAGGCAATCCACTCCAGGTTATTGCGCGTGACTGCCAGCCCAACTTCGTCTCCAACGTATTCCTGAAGGCCGGCAACATGCAGCAGGCGATCCTCAATTTCGTCCAGTGAGACAGCACGTTCATCAGACGACTGGTTGAGATACGCGATAGCGAGATTGTTGGAAGCCCGCGCATACCCCAGCATATCCTTCGTTTGATCGAGCAGTTCTGCGGCGATTATTAAGTGGCCGACCGCGGTGTCCTGTTTCCCCATCGCATCGTATATCTGGCCGAGCGTGGCCAGTAACCGCCCCTGGTTCGGATGGTGCGCCGGTAAACTCTCGGCAGCTTTTTCGGCAGCCTGGCGTGCAGTGTCCAGGTCGCCTAACAGCAAATGAGCCTGGCTTGCAATGCCCCAGGTGCGTCCTGTCCAATGATCTTCGCCCCGGCTGAGCCACAGCAATGCCCGTTCAGGATCGTTGGCCTCAAGGGCCAGTTGGGCCAAACCGTGCAAACAGCGCATGATGCCTGTGCTCGTTTCCAGATGCGTGTAGATGACCAGCGCTTCTTCAAGGTAGCGTCGCGCGCGTCTCCAGTTACCCTGGTAGCGATCGAGCACCGCTAACTCGGTCAGCACATTACCACGTTGTACGTCGTCAACGCGCTGGTAGTCGTTGAGCGCCTGCTCCAGGTATGTCCGCGCTTCTTCAAGATGCCCCGTCCACCGCAGCGCAGTGCCCAGGGCCTGATTGAGCCACATTTCTTCACGCGCATTATGTTCGCCCGCATCTGCAAAGCTCTGTACGCGGCTGGCCCACTCATGCCACAGGCCCGCCTCTGTAATCTGGGGAGCCAGACGATAATAATACTCCCCGATATCCAGCTCGAGATGCCTGGCTGTCTTCAATGTGCGCAAGGCGTGTTCAGGCTGTGGCTGATCAACCAGCAGTGTCACCAGCACATCCAAAGCGCCTCGCAAAAATGTGTCGGCCGATTGCTGATCCGGCAGCACCGCCCCGTGTTGAACCTGCAATGATAAAAACGTGGCAGCCACCGACAGTAATTCATAGCGATCTTCACCCCGCACCATTAGCAGCGATTCATCCACAAGACTGCTCAATATGTCGACTGTCTCTTCGGCACTGATTCCGGTAACGCTCTGGGCCTGTTGCCAATGAATGCCGTCAGGAAAAAGCAGTGTCAACAGCCACATACGGCACTGAGATGTAGACAGCCGTTGCCAGACGTCGCTATATAGGGACTCAAGGCCCGAACGCTCCAGAGCGACCTGGAGTGGCAGGGCAGCGGCAACGCTCAACACTGTGCGCAGGGCTGACGGGTTACCTCCAACTGTTTGCCAGATGGTGTCGAAATGTTTAAGAGCGGCATCTTCGCTTTTTCTAGACGATGTGCGCTTGCTCACATACATCAGGAAATCGAACGCCTGCTCCCGGCTAAGCTCTGGAAGGGTCACTTGATACACCCAAGTATTGGCAGGGGGTTTCCTGCGGCTGGTCAAAATCACTATGGCTGAATCGAGCCTCGACAATATGCGTTCCGCCTCCTCTGGGGCAGCCAGCAGATGATCCGCGTTGTCGAGTACGAGTAACGTGGTATGCGAATACAGATAAGCAAGCAAAGCGGTTTCAGGCGAAGCACTCTGTGGAAGGTCGAGCTGAGAAGCGATTGCCGAGGTGAGCGAGAGCGGTGCATCGCCGACATCGAGCCACAACAGATCATCTAATATCTCCGCCTCCACCAACTTGTGTGCCAGCCACAGGGCAATTGATGACTTTCCGATGCCAGCTGGACCATCCAACACCAAGTGTTGGGGCGCTTCACCTTCACATACGATATGGCGCAGCGTCTCGAGAAATGTCTGATCGCGGAAATGTGCAGCAGGATGCCGGGACGGGAGCAGCAGTTGCAAGCGCTGCTGCCGCTGTTGTCGCCGGAGCTCTTGCTCATCCTCGATCAACTCCTGTGTCAGTCGTTCTAGCCCCACGTCCTGGCGGCGGCGGATGGTTCGCTGATCCTGGTTCACGTATACAGCGATGTCTTGCTGGCTTAGCGCGTGTTCGATGCAGATGTAGCGATAGTGCAGCGTGCTCCAGGCTTCAAGCGTGGAATTTCCTTGCTGGTAATCCTGGCGCAACGTCGCCAGGTGGCAGGGGGATGGCGGCTGTACAATCTGGCAGATCGCCCGGTAATAAGCGAGCCGTTCGCGCACTTTCTCGGTTAGCAATGAAAAGACAGCGAACTGCACTGCTGCATCACCTGACAGTGCATAAGGGGCTTCGATGCGCTGCTGCACACTGAGCGAGAAGCGCAGTGGATGGGTCTGGGCCAATTTACGACCGGTGCGCATCGCTTCCAGCGCCTGTCTAACGACTTCGCTGTGGAACGCGGGGCGGTGCTGGTTTATGGGCATCGCTATCCAATTATCATTTGGATCATCTTCACCGTGAGATGAAATAATAATCGGATTCAGTCGATTTAAGCAACATTTCTACTAGAAAATTGCTATTACAACCTTAGCGCCAGCGGGCATCAGGAAACGTTTGAATTCCAGCGTCAATGCCGACACGTTTGTACATCTGCACATCGGTGAATGGGCGCTCCATTATGCTGTCGTGGATGGCCCAGGAACGCCCGAGAATGGTCTTCCAGGCGTCCGAATGACGGAAGGGGGTGGAATTGTCCAGTTTCGCGTGGAGCGGTCCGCCCGGTTGAAATTCCCGGTGGATATTTTGCAGCCGCTGCGAACCATGCGAATAGGCAAAACCATAGCGCTCGAACACGATGGCGTTGTGATAAAACAGCGGCTCGATGAAAAACAAGGTGTGCCCCATACTCTGGACGAATTCCTCGAAGGTGGGGACTGCCAGACGAAAAATGCGCAGCCCACGCCGGATTTGACCTGGGGCTAACCCATGCTCCATGGCACAGATTTCTTCGGGAATGTTGCGGTACCGGGTGCCAAGCTGTGTTGGCCTGCCTTGCTCATCAACATCAATGTCGAAGCGAGGCGAACTCAAGTCATTCACCACAACCATCAACACAATCAACTGGTAGTTAAACGTGTCCCCCATATGCAGATATAGGACTGGGTCTCGATCTTCATCCGGATGGTAGACTGACAACTCAACCGTATTACTTCCGGTAGGGCACCGTAATCGTATAATCGATTCGCTGTGTATGTTGTACGCTTCTGGAGAAATCCCAAACGCCTGAAATCCCCAGTTGGGCAACAACGATTGATATATTACAAGCTTTTCCTCGCGCGGAAGATCATTAATCTCGCGGATCGAAGCTGGCCAACTGTTGGCTCCCTTAGTCACAGCCTACCCTGATTTCTCCACTCATCGGCTAACGATAGCGCTCGCGGATCGAGCGCTCGATCTGGCGCTGGCTTTCACGCTCGCGGATACTCCGGCGCTTGTCGTATTGTCGTTTCCCGCGTGCCAGTGCGATCTCGACCTTGGCAATGCCACGTGTCAGATATAGCATCGTCGGCACAACGGTCAATCCCTTTTCCTGGATGCGTGCCACTATGCGATCGATCTCGCGGCGGTGCAACAGCAGCTTACGTGGTCGCCGGGGATCATGTGTGAACATGCCCGCTTGCTCGTAAGGCGCGATATGCACATTCAACAGCCACAACTCGTCTCCGCGAGGGTGCACAAAACCATCACGAATGTTGACACGCCCCGCTCGAATGGACTTAATCTCCGACCCGGTCAGCACCAGTCCGGCCTCGAACGTGTCCATCAATTCATAGTCGTGGCGTGCTTTTCGGTTTCTGGAGATAATTTTGATGTTATCCATCTTGCCCCCTGATATATTCTAGTGCATCTTCAACAAATGCGTCGTCAGCGCCGTCGCTGGCTGACACGACTAGATCGGGTGTGAGGCCCTGCCCTTGGATCGGCGTTTCGTTTGGCGTAAACCATAACGACGCCGTGACATGCAGTTGTGAATGATCGGGTAAATCGTAGACGTGCTGCACAGATCCTTTCCCAAAGCTGTTTTCGCCGATCAGGACGGCGCGCTCCCGATCCTGAAGTGCGCCAGCCACTACCTCAGAGGCGCTGGCGCTGCCCTGATTGATCAGGACCGCCATGGGGATGTCTTCGCCAATGTCCCCATCCGCCGAATGATAGACTTCGTCCTGCCCGTCACCATTACATTGCCGGACAACAACCCCTTCGTCCAAAAACAAATCACTGACCGACACGGCCTGATCAAGCAATCCTCCAGGGTTGTTGCGCAAGTCCAGAATCAGGGCGCTTACATCTTGATCAAGCAACCCGCTAATCGCATCCGTCAACGCTGCTGTTGCTTTCTGATTGAAACTCAATAACTGCACATAGCCAATATCACCATATGTTTGAGTATAAACCGTGGGCAATTCGATTTTGCGGCGGTATAACTCAACCGTGAACGGATCGTCGCCGGTGGCGCGCCTGATGGTCAACTGTACCGGCGCTGCCATGTCCCCCTGGAGCAACTCCAGCGCTTCATCACTGGTCTTTCCCTCGAGAGAAGTCCCATCGATCGCCAATAACCTATCACCTTCCCTGAGATCGGCTTCAGCCGCAGGCGAATCGTCGAACACACGGGTGATGGCGATCGCGCCATCATCGTCTTGCATGATCGTAATCCCGAGTCCCTTGTACTCGCCTGAAATGAGTTGGCGATCTCGTTCGGCAGCCTGAGGGGCGACGAAACGGGTGTAGGGGTCGCCCACAGCGGTATATAGTCCCTGGATGGCACCGTGAATCAACTGTGTGTCGTCAGGAAGCTCACCATAGTACTCTCGCTCCAGGACATCCCAGCTTTGCCAGAATATCTGGAAATCCGCGTTATTGTGAGGGGAGTCTAGCAGTTCAGCAAACAGGTATCCCCCTGCAAAACACATGATCGCCACGAGGAGCAAAGCCAGACGTGAGGACCTGTTTCGATGCGAATCCTCCTGGTCGGGCATTTCCAACTGAGAGATCGATGCAGGGATATCCATCACTCTGTAGCCTGGCGCAAATAGCGGATTGCTTCGCCAAGTTCTACGTCACGCCCATCGTCCACCGGAATCATACGGATGTCCGGCTCCAGGCCATTCCCGGCGAGAGGACGCCTGGCTGGCGTCAACCATTCCGCCGCTGTGATGTGAATTGACGAGCCATCCGACAGCCGGAATATCAACTGTACTGACCCCTTTCCAAAGGTCTTTTGGCCGATCAAAATGCCGCGACCGCGATCCTGAATCGCGCCGGCCACTACCTCAGCCGCACTGGCGGTTCTCTGGTCAACCAACACGACCAGCGGTTTGCCGAGACCTTGCCCGCCTGGATCAGCCTTCAGGACCGTCTCTTTCCCGCGTTCAATTTCATACAGTACGACACCGCCGTCCAGAAATTCGGACGCTACCTCAATTGATTCTTGCAACAGCCCGCCAGAATTACCGCGTACGTCCAGGATTAACCCGGTTACTGCCTGAGCATATAGTTCATCCAAAGCCAGGCGTAGTTCATCGGGGGTTCGGCTGGTGAAGCGTATAACCTGGACGTAGCCCAGCGTTGGTTCTTCGATCACAGCACGCCACACCACTGACGGCACCCGCACGACCGCAAACTCAATAAAATACTGCCGCGTATCCCCAGCATCAGGAGCCTGCACTGTCACTTCCACACCGCGTCCGCCGCCCACCTCGCCACGCAGCATTCGATCAACATTGACCATCGTTTCATCCGGGGCGAGCTCCTGCCCGTTGACGGCTAGCAAAACGTCACCATTCTGGATGCCAACCTGTGCCGCGGGGCCATCGGGGAAAGGATATAGAGTTAACAACCCATCTGGATTACGCTGGGCCTGCACTCCAATGCCGCCGTATTGCCCTGCCAAAACATCCGACTCGCTCTGGGCATCCGGTGGATCGTGAAAGAACGTATACGGATCTCCCAGTTCCCCCAGATAACCTCGGATAGCCGCGTATTCCATCTGCTTGGCATCGGGAATGTTACGCACATAGTGTTCTTCCAGCAAACCCTTGACTTCATTCAGCAGCTTAAACGTGTTGGCCGTCTGCGTTTCCTGGCCGCGAAGAAATCCCATCGCTTCGTTGATGAAGGACGAATCGTTTGTCGTATCTTCCTCTGCCGTCACAGTCAGATGTCCTCGAACAATGTAGCCTGCGAAAAACACAAGGGCCAGGAGCAACCCGAGCAGCGTACCTTGAGCGAGATTGTCCAAAATGCGACGTTTGGCGTTTGTTTTCATGAGCATTTATGCCTTATCTTTTAGAACCGCTTGAGATTCTAACATATTGTCGTCTAAAATTTAAGCATTAAAGCATTCTCTAAATAATGGTATTGCTTCGATTGATAGCAGAGAGGTCGTTGGCCCATGTCGTCTAGAAAGCCCTTGGTCTTGGTGGCGGATGATGAGCGTAACGCGGTGGTGCTGTTAACTCGCATTCTCGAACGTGATGGGTTTGCCGTCGAAAGCGCTAAAGATGGTGAAGTTGCGCTGGAAAAAGCCCGCACATTGCAACCGGATCTAATTTTGATGGACGTCCAGATGCCCAAGATGAACGGGTTTAAGGTCACGCAGCTATTAAGGGAGGACTCGGCTACGGCGCGGATCCCGGTTATCTTTGTGACGGCGGCAGCCCGCGAACCGTCAGACGTCGCGCATGGATTCAAACTGGGCGCAGACGATTATATTCGCAAACCTTACAATTACCACGAATTACTGGCGCGTGCACACAGCAAAATGCGTGCCCGGCAGCTTGAGGACCGTCTACAGCGACGCAGTGAAGAAATGGAAGCCCTGGTGCGCATTGGCGGGGAATTTAACCAGGTATTGGGGTTAAACGACCTTGCCGATTTGATCTTGACGATCGTCACGCGCGAATTAAATGCAGTCAACACGGAATTATATCTGTTTAACGAGCGCCAACAACCAACGCTCTATCAGGATGTGCAATCTGGCAGACTTGCGCTGGATGAAGCCGTGAAGGCATTGCAGCAAGAAGACACCATCGTGAATCATGTTTTTCATACTGGCGAACCAGGATTTTTCCCTGATGCTGGTGGAGGCTCGAGGGCAGCGTCCCCGCTCAAGCATCACGGGCATTTGCTGGGCGTGCTGGCCGTCGAGCACCACAATGCCGCCCATGCGTTTGGCGAAAACGATCTGCGTATGCTGCGTTCCATTGGCGAACAGGCAGCCCTGGCCATCCGTAATGCGCAGCTCTATGCCGAACTGCAGGAATACGCCCAAAATCTCGAAGATATGGTCGAGGTACGCACAGAAGAACTGCGCGCAGCACAAGAGCAGCTCATTCAAACTGAGAAGCTGGCAGCCTTGGGTCGCCTGGCCGCCGGCATCGCTCATGAAGTCAACAATCCTCTGCAGCCGATCCTGACTTGCCTGGAGGTGGCTATCGAGGACATCACCAACAAAGAGACGGTTGATGTTGATGTGCTACGAGTCGCAGAGCAGGAAGTACAGCGCATCAAGTTGATAGTCTCGCGCCTGCTTGATTTCTCACGCCCGAGCACCGGTGATACCGTCGAGATCAATCTTTCTGACCTGGCACAAGAGATCTTGATCCTCAGCAGCAAACGTCTCGAACAGATGGGGATTGAGCTTAAGACAAGCTTCGACGCCATATGTCCCATTGAAGGCAATCCCACGCAGTTAAAACAGGTCATTCTCAACCTGCTGCTGAATGCGATGGAAGCTATGGAGTCGGGCGGCATATTGACCATTGAAGTCTACGAGCAGGACGAGGGCGTCGAGTTAAGCATTATTGATACTGGTATTGGCATGGACGCCGAGGTCATCAATCATATCTTCGAGCCGTTCTATTCCACCAAGCATGATGGAACTGGTCTGGGCTTGTCAGTAAGCTATGGTATTGTCCAGGGACATGGAGGTGATATCCAGGTGGAGAGTGAGCCAGGCCGGGGCAGCCGTTTTACTATCTGGCTGCCCCAAGCCTGTTAGCGATATATTCTTCTGGGTGTATGGTTACTGCGTTTCCCAGATTTGTTGAAATTCAGCCCACTGAATCTGATCTGCATCCAATGCCGCCTCAAGATATGGCGCAGCCTCATCGAGCGGCACAACAGCGCGATATAAAGTGTCGTGCTCAGCGGCGTTACACAGATTGAGCGTGACCCCAAACGCGTCGAGTTGGACATCACTGGACGCTAATGTATTTTGGTCGCTTGCTGTCTGGCGCGCTGCTGCCAACATGCCTTGTTTAGCCAATGTGGAAAGTTGATCCGCTTTGGGCTCGCTACATGCTTCGACGAACAAGACAATTTGAGCATCAACCTCAGCCAACACAACACGGCCTTCGCGATTGACCAAGCCGGAATGTGTCCTCGCAGCCAGCATAACCGGGTCGAATTCGATTTCCGCCTCAATGGGCTGGAGTGGCCCGGGGTCTTGCTCGCCTTCTTCGCCGCCTGATAACCCTAAAACCAGCAGCAGCGCGGCCACAAGCAAGATCAAGATGACGATGGCATAGAAACGTAAGCGTTTGCCACGCCCACTGCGCTGCCCAGTTTGTTCTTCCAGGCCAGCAAGCGCTTCCTCGTCTAATCCTTCGCCCTCTCCACTGAAGTCAAAGTCTGAAAAGCTGACCTCTTCTTCACCGCGCGTATCTAAATCTTCAGGGAAGGTAGGTGGCGGCCCTGTCAAATTATCAGGTTCGTCAAAGACACCCTGTGACAGATCCTCGAATGGCTCATCGAAGTCCGGCTGTCCAAAGTCCGGTGCGCCAAATACATCTTCGTATGGCGCTTCCTCCGTATCAGAGAAGGCCGGCTCGGAAAATGGATCGGCGCTGAATACATCATCAGCAAAGGTGTCTGTCGACACTGTTTGCAGTTCGGGGTAACGTGCTAGTTCATCCGGCTCGGGTGGATATTCCTCATTCAGGCGGTCGAGCATATCCCGCGCCTTGGGAGCATTCGCATAGTTCGGATCAAGGCGTAGGACCTTGATCAGCGCATCCCGGGCTTCACGGGGTTCTGTGGCGGCATATGCAAATAACCACCAGACATGCGGATTGTCCGCGTCGGATTTGGTCAGGGGCCGCAAGAGATCGAGGGCCTCTTCGGTCTTTTCCTGTTTAATTAGTTTGAATGCACGCTTCAATTTTTTAGACGATTGGCTCATCATAAACCTCCGAGCTGCCACCACACTGTTATGTGCATTATAACCGCAGCGGATGCGAGCAGCAACGTTGTGAATTATAATAAATGATTGTTGAGTTTTGGTTTAGTGATTTCACAATTCGCGAGCACCTGGAGACACCATGCCAAAGAAAATTATGTTACGATTCGGCCTCGTCATTGGAATTCTGATTGCGGCATTGAGCGGAATTGCGTTCACACGCCTGTTTGTCTCTGCGCAGGGACCAAACCTGCAATATGGAGACAGCCTGGAAGGTGAAATCATCGATCCTGAGGACGAAGATGTCTGGCGTTTTGAGGGGCAAAGCGGTGATGTAGTCAGCATTCGTGTCACTCGCGAACGGGGCGATCTCGTCCCTCTCGCCGTGCTGACCGGGCCAGACGACGATCTGCTGGTCGGGTTGGATTGGCCGCAAGACGGCCCTTCGACTGTCTCCTTCACGGTAGGTTTGCGACGGACAGGTCTGCAGACGTTAGTTGTCCAGGGGTACGAAGCGACGACGGGGGCCTATCGGCTGGACATTGAATTGCAGGAGGCCGCGAATGCTGTCGACACGACTGGCGGCGTGTTGAACTATGGCGAGATGGTGACAGGTGAGATCACTGACAACAATTTTCGCCAGTTCTGGACTTTTCGAGGAGCAGCCGGGGATATTGTCGACCTTGTTATGACGGCCACCGGTGGTGACCTGGATGCTTATCTCGCGCTGACCGGTCCCTCCGGGAACATCTTGGCGACCACTGATACGGGAGGTATGGGGCGCGATGCAGGCTTGTTCTCCTTCCGGCTGCCTGCGTCAGGCATCTACACAGTGACGGCACGACGTGCCGGACAGGATTTTGGAGCTGGCGGCGAAACCGCAGGGACTTATGACCTGGAGCTCACATTACGCCAGGCGAGTGACGACGCGGCTGAAATGACTGCCTCCGAACTTCCGCTGGGCACCGAAAGGCGTGGGTTGCTCACCGCCGATGCTCCGCTGGCCCTATACAGTTTTGACGCTTCCGGCGTATTGTCGATTGCGTTGGACCTTGCTGATCCGGCGCAGGTGGGCACTGTTGCGGTGCTGTCTCCGAACCAGGGGCTACTTGACGTCTTCTCCGGCACTTCCCCCTTGCGCGCAAGCATTACACCGCCCCGTGATGGGCAGCTTCGGCTGGAAATATCTGCACTCAACATCCGTGAAGATGATCCGGTCGAGTTTTCTATTCGGATTGACCAACTTGCCGTAGCACAGCGCTTGTCTCGGTCACTACGGTATGATGTGCCGTATCGTATATCCTCCACCGCCGTTGACCAGGGCCAAATGTGGCATTTTGCGGGACAGCCCGGTGATTTAGTTGAGATCCTTTTCACACCTTTTTCGCCTGTTCCCGACGGCGAGCTTGTAGTTTCAGACCCTGCCGGTTCCGTGATAGTTCGTCACGCTGCGCGCAGTACTTTTGCCCAGCCCATGATATTGCGTGCGGCGGGATTATACGAGCTCGCAGTTCCTCCGGAAGCTGCTCTCCAGGGTTATGGAATCCAGATCAAGCGCAGGGGGATTAGCTATCTGGCTTTTGAGCAGCACGGTCTCGTTCAGCAGCAAGGTGAGTTAGCTGCGGGCGAGTTAGCTGCGGGTGTGTTGTTGCCTGACAGAAGCGATTCCTGGATGCTCGATGTGACGACCCCGCGCATGTGGCGATTTTGGCTTGAGGAGACCGCCGGCAGTACCGATACAGCCAGTCAGTCCCTGGTACTGGCAGTTGAGGCACCCTCAGGGGAAACGTTAGCTGTGGCCACTCTTAACTCGCTTTCCCGCGCTGGAATTACGCAGGTTAACTTACCTCACCCCGGGCGCTACCGTGTTGTGGTGTTCAATGCGGCTGGCAGCGTAGAAAAATCATACAGTTTGCGTGGACAACCAGTTGAGGGAGGAGTGCTCTCCGCTGGGATGCCCGAAAAAGGGGTGCTGCCAGGGAGTGATGTATGGGAACTTGATGTGATGCAGGGCAGCTTGCTAAATGTCCAGGTAGATGTACATGTGGGCGACAGCACGCCCGTGGTGTATGTCACTGGACCTGGCGGCGAACTTGTGGCGTCCAGCCGGCAAGGAGATCAACCCGATCGCGTTCAATTGCTGGGAGTCTCTGTGCCTACGGGAGGACGGCATCAAATCTGGGTCAGCCAGCCGGGCAGCTCGCAGCGCACAGTGTATCAGATCCGAGCCAACACAGGGCGTCCTTTTGACGACGCTGACACGCTCGTTACAACGGCCACCCCTTTGCCTGAAGTGTTTGTCGCGCCATCGCCCGATAAGCCCACTTCGACGATCCAAACGGTGCAGATTACCGAGCAGGTAACCCCTTCTATCCCTGTAGATGGAACATTGTTCACCGCAGCTCCACGCGCCGAGTTAAATGCACTGGTACGTGGCGAGGTGGAGACCGGCACACAATACCAGGCCTGGGCATTTAGTCCCGACACGGTTGGTCGTATGTTGAATTTCTCTGTGACCGCCCTGGATGACACTTCAGGCCCTGATTTGATCATCCTGGATCAGGAAGGGCAAGTATTGGCAGAGAAGTTCACGCGCGATGCCTATACAACCGACCTGCATTATCGTTTTTCTTCCACCAAGACCTTCTACCTGGTTGTCAGGCTAAACCAGGGAGGACGGTACACCTTGTGGATCGATACACTGTCTTCCATCGATGAGAGTGTGCCGGAGGTGACCGCAGGGCGTGTTATTGGGTATGGCGACACGGTAACCGGTGAGTTGTTGGCACAGGATGGTGCAGGCCAGGCTTTCCTATTCTATGGTCGTCGGGGAGATGTTATCATCACACGTGCTGCGCGGATCGGTGGGCAAGCTGCGCTGCGTGTCACACTCCAAGACCCCGACGGAAATGATGTGACCGCAGCCGGTGGTAGTATAGTATCCGATCTTCTAAATGCCGAGTTGCCTCTCTCCGGCATTTACCGGCTTTACGTCACTCGCCAGGGAGATCAGCCGGTGCAGCCCGTGCAATTTGCGCTTCATCTGAGCCTTGCACAGGCTCAGAACGCCATGCAGCAAGGGGGAGGCCCCCTACACAATGCGCAGACGGCCCAGCTTCCAGCGCTTGATGCCAGTCACCGCTGGCTATTCGATGGACGTGCTGGCGAAAAAGTGACAGTTCGTGTCGAGATGCTGACCCCGGATCCCCCTAATGAACTGCGCCTTGAGTTGGCGGACACGGCGGGAAACGTCTTTCTTCAGAAGCAGGCGCACTTGGGACAGGGCAGCATCCAGCTTACCGATGTTATTCTGCCTCGCAGCGGTGTATATCTGGCGATTGTCGGCGGAGGTCAATTCCAATATCAAATCCACCTCGAGCGAGATGCCAATCATCCGGGAGGCGAGGAAGGAGCGCTTCGGTACGGTGTGACGGATGGCAAGGTGTTGACGCAAGAGAACTACCTGGATGTCTGGACATTTGCAGGCTCGCGTGGTGACCTCGTGTCGGTTCAGACGCATGCTGTGCGTGGCGACGACATTTTTGTCGCCTTCCAGCTTCGCGCCAATGACGGGCAGATATTGGCCACTGCCGTTGATGACGGTGCGGGGCGTGGCGCACGTGTTGACGGCATTTTCCTGCCAGCGGATGGGCATTACTCATTAATTGTGGGAAATCTAGACGGCGAGTTCAACGGAAATACCGCCTACGAAATCACCGTCCACCTTCGCAATACGTCAGCCCGTTCGATGGGAACCACGATGGCTTATGAGCAGACTGTGCACGGCTCGTTCTTCCTCCACGATCCGGCGGACATCTGGTTGTTTGAAGGGCAGCAAGGCGACCAGGTCACGGCTACGCTCGTTGGTGAAGGGGTGTTGGTCAGCCTGGTATCCACACACTGGCATATCGCTGATACGACCGGTACTCCCGAAGTCTTGGCCAGTGCATACGCTTCGGAGCGGGCCGCACAGCTTGACCGGTTTCCGCTCCCAGCCAGCGGCCCCTATGCATTGATGGTGCAAGATATCGATGCGGCTGGGGGATCGTACGAACTTGTATTGTCGGCTGAACAGCCTGCTGCGGTCCCCACCCAGCCAGCAAAGGCCGATCAGACGCTTACTGGTGCCGTTGGTGAGGGGCAACATATTGATGGGTGGACGTTCGCTGGGGAAAAGGGCGGCCTGGTTACAATTTCGGTTGTGCCGGACAGTCGTTCGCTATTGAGTGCTGAGGCGATGCTGGTGTCATCCACCGGCACGGTGCTGGTGCGTTCAGAGATCGATGCCACCGCTGAGGCGGAGATTGCGCCTTTCCTGCTTCCGTATGATGACACATTCGTAATATATGTCACGCGAACGTTGGGCCAAGACGGCAAGAGCTGGGGACGATATGATCTCACCTTTAAACAGGAACCGTCGCCAGAGCAAACGTTGCGCCCCATCACATACAACCCTGTACCTGAGTTAAGCACACTTGACAGTCAGTTTCCTGCTGAGCGCTGGGGATTTGAAGGGCAGCAAGGAAGTGTGGTGCGTGTTGCTGCCGAAGCAACGAGCGGGGATCTCGACACCGTGCTGCGGGTCTATGATCCCCAAGGACACCTGCTGGCGAGCAGCGACGATGTGCAGGGACAAGATGCAGTGGCGCATGTCGTTCTCCCTGAGGACGGCGTATACGAAGTTGAAGTGTCGCGCTATGGCGGCCCTGCCGGATCAACGACGGGGAACTACGGACTGTCTGTGGAGTCCATATATCGTTTCGAGCCGATCCAGATGCAGTACTTGTTGGGTTATGGTGATCGGGTGAACGGAACCATTAGCAGCCAGGAGCGCAGCGACTTCTGGGCTTTTTCCAGCCAGGAAGGTGATGTCATTCAGGCTCATCTCCAGTTTCCGCTGGACGATGTTCCCTTATTGCTGTATCTGCGCGATCCGGCAGGCAATTTGCTGGCCGAAGGCGTGCGAGAATTTGGCGACGCCTCGATTGCCACATTCACCGTCCCTACCAACGGATTGTACACGTTTGAGGTCCGCCGTCCGGGGGATGCCAGTTCTGTTTACAGCATCTACGCACTGGAGCTTGACCTTGTGAAGGCCGCAGACTCGACAAGCTCGCAAGGTGGCGTGCTGCCAATTGATCGCGCAGTCGTCGGCGAATTTGCGCAGGCTCCCTCTTCCCATATCTGGTTAGTGCAGGGGAACGCTGGCCAGCAGATTTCCCTTTCATTGACTGGTCTGGAGGGCGTGTTGTCAGGCCAATTCGTGCTGTTTGGGCCTGGCGGAACGGTGCAATTTACGACACCGGTCCACCCCGATCTTGTTGGGACTGCCTTCCCTGGCAAGATTACGCTGCCGGTAGATGGCATCTATACCGTAGTCTTTGCCAGCGACCACTCTATGCCTGGCACGAGATATCGACTGCTGGCCCAAGATGTATCGTTGGCCGACCCACCACAACGTTCACTGGGTCCGCTAGAGGACGGTTATGGGGTGTTAAATGATCTCGCGGTGCGTGAGGAGTGGACTTTTGAGGCCAATGCTGGCGAAGCTGTGTTCCTGCATGCCAGTGTTGTTGAGGGAGATTTATCTCCCACGCTAACCCTGTGGGGGCCTGATCGGAGTCCGCTGGTCAGCAGCGGGGCGGCCACATCTGGCATCGCCACCATCCGCCATGTGGTTCCCGAAAGCGGGACGTACTACGTGTCGGTCAGCCGGCACACTGGCGAGCTGGGGAATACTGCGGGCAGCTATCGTTTAATGCTGCGTCAGCATAGTATGTCCAGGCGGGCACTGTTTGCTTCCGACATAAACTATGGGGACGACGTTCACGGGATCATCACGGAGGGTACGCCCGAGACATATGCATTTAGCGGGACGGCAGGGGATGTTGTTTCAGTCTCCGTGCGGGCAGTCGACGGCACCACAACTGCCCCTGAACTACGCCTTGAGGATGAAAGCGGCACAGAACTGGAGGTGCCGGTGACGGTCACCGGCAGCGAGGCCAGTATTACCGGCTTTGAACTGCCTCAACATGGACGCTATATTCTGGTGCTGCAGGGTGGCGACGCCGTCCGCTTTGCGTTAACTGCCATTCGCCACGATCCGGCACGTGCCGGCACTACCCCACGCGAGCTTATCCTGGGGCAGCCACGTAACCATGCTGTGACTGAGCCTAACCAAGCAACACCTTGGACCTTCTCGGCAGAGATGGGGGATGTCTTTACATTCGAAACCGACACAACAGGCAGCGGGCTGCGGGCTACCATGCTGCTTTATGGGCCAGAAGGGTTCATAGCTGGTGCGGCGCAGACTGCCGCCTCGCAGACTGTCACATTGGGGCCGGTCCGGCTGCCTGCTGATGGAGAATACTATCTATCTGTGGGGGCCTGGTTAAATGCTTCCCGTGGCCGGTATACTGTGCGCCGCGATCGTGCCGCGGAAGGAGTATCCGGATCGGCGGGAGGATACATTTACCCCGATTCGTCCCCGGTCTTTGGCGGTTTGAACCCGCAAGACGCGACTGATGTCTGGGCCTTCAAAGGACGGAGCGGCGAGGTGATTGCCATACGGGCTGCCCAGTTGATCGGCAATGAACTTTTGTCGCTGAAACTCAGGGGGCCAGATGGCGTGAGTATTGTCACTGGTACGAGCAGCGATACGTACCGGGGCGTTGAGATCGAGGCGGTGATGCTGCCAGTTGACGGACGCTATGAGATCGTCGTATCAGGCAGCCCGACATCGGAGTTGGCGATTGAGTACAATCTGACGCTGCTTCGGCTCCAGGGGCCGGTGGTAGCTAGCATCCAGACGGCAGCGGGGATCGAATATGGCACCAGCGGGGCTGGCTTACTTACCAGCGCCCAACCCTATCAGGCCTGGGTTTTCTATGGCCGGGCTGGCGAGCGGGTACGAGGTTCCATAACTCCAGACGATGATGAGTTCATTCCGGCGCTGTATTTTGTCGGCCCGGATGGGGAAATCATCTACGCCGACGCCAACATCATGGGTGGCGCTGCCGCCCAGTTGTCCGACTTCACGCTGGTCCAGACAGGTTTTTACGGTTTGGTGGCAGGGTATTCCTCTGCGCAATCAGAGGTTGTGGACGCACCCTATACCGCTAATCTAGAGCGGCTGGCGGCAGGGGCTGTTAGCCAGGGGATGCTAACTGACTCAGGAGCTGGCAAGCTCACTGCGCCCGCTGCAGTACACGACTGGCAAGTATCGCCTCAGTATTCAGGGCACTATGTGGTTGAGGTCGTCTCGCTTATTCTCTCGGCTTCGCTGGATGTTTTCATTCTTGATGCGGACGGAGATACGATTGGAACTGCTATGGCAGCAGGCAATGGAAATAAGATGACCATGGCATATCTACAGGCTGACGGGTCCTACCATGCTGTCGTCTCCGGCTCACCTCTCGCGTCGCATGGGCAGTATGCTGTTCGTATCATTCCTGCCGCATTAATCACTAATGGCGGCAGCCTCACTGCTGGTCAGCCGGACGTGGGGCGGATCGACGCTACACACCTTGGTGATGAATGGTACGTTCAAGGGCAAGCAGGGCAGCAATGGCAACTCAAGGTGGCAGTGCTCACCGGCGATCTCGAGCTATCCGTCGTGGTGCTAGATGAAGATGGAAACCAGGTGGCAGCGCAGTCTGCGACTGATGTCGTCGACATCCAAACCAGTTTGCCTCGTGATGGGCGCTATGTCATTCAAGTGACACGCGCGGATGGGGCAGTAGGTTCGTCGTCCGGCGATTATTCAATCCAACTGCAAGCAGCGAGCTAGGGGCAGCAGCAATTACGAGATGTGTTGAAGGCACGCACAGACACCGCCCCACTCCAGGCGCGGTGTCTGTGTTTGTGTTTGGAGCTATACGGTGTTTACTGCGTGACGGCTACATTACTTGTGTCGCCATCCACCACCACATAGAGTTTGGAAACCCAGCCCGCACCGTAGGGACTTTCAACTTGCCACCAGCCACGATCCACACTCTGGCCGATGACAGGCATTGTGTCTCCGCTGTACACCGTGCCGATTGATTCGAAGGCGCTATTGGGGCCACTGCGAATGTTGAGCGCACCGGTGGTCACGACGGCGGTGGGGTTGCCGAGTGCCGGCTCTGGAGCAGTGCCGCCTGTCTGTCCAGGAGCAGGAGCTGCGGTGCCGCCCGGCTGCACGTATGGCACAGATGAAAGATCACCGCGTTCGATCACATAGTAATTGCTGGCCCATCCGGCACCGATGCTGGTTTCCATTAGCCACCAGCTCCAGTCTGCTGAGCGACCGATGATCTGCCCCTGCTCACCACCGGCCAGCACGCCGACACTGGTGTACTGTCGCCCAGGTCCGCTGCGAATGTTGAGTGCGCCGGTGTTGATGATGCCGATAGGTCCCGCGACATCGACGTCAGTGCTGTCTGGGGTATTGACAGGAGCCGTGCCGTACTCGTTGCGGGGCAGCAGATATTCTGCATAGACCCACCCTTCACCAAAATTCGTATCGACCTGATACCATTGGCTGTCTGCTGAGCGACCAACAATCGGCACTTCGCTGCCACCGGATAGCTGGCCAAGCACAGCATAGTTGATCCCCGGACCATCGCGCACATTGAGATAGGCGACGAGCACGACCCCGTAGGGGGTATCGGCGGTTAGCGGAATGCTATCGCCGTTGCCATCCGCTGCGGGGGCTGGTACGCCGGTCAACGAAACGTAAGCCGATGAGATCCAGCCGGTGCCGTATTCCCATCGGATCTGCAGCCAGGTTCCATCAGTGTTTTGGGCTAATACGAAAACCTGCTGGCCGCGACTGAGCCGGCCCAATGCAGGTGCAGTGGGGCCAGCACCGTTGCGCACATTCAGAAGGCCCGTGGTAACCAACGCTACCGGGCCTGGATCACGCACAGCAACGTCGGCTGCGTTGTAGGGCGTCACATCCATACCAGAAACCCATCCGTCGCCAAAGCTGGCAGTTACATACCACCAGTTGCCGTCCGGGCTGATGCTTGAAATGGGGACTGTAGCTTCACTGTACAGGGTGCCAACGATGTAGAATCCTGTGCCAGGACCGCTTCGCACATAAGTTGTGCCGTTGGTAATCGCATACGGTCCAGTTTGAAGTTGGCGCGTATGTCCTGGCGCGAGCGGGGCTGCAAGCGCGGCCCCGGCTGGTCCGATGGATAGCATAATAGCCAGGCTAAGTAGCGTGATAAATTTGGCTCGGTTGCGCTGCATGGCGATATTCCTCCTGGTGTCCATGTCCTAGGAGCAGTTTACGTTGAATTGGCTTCCTGCGCAACTGTAAAGGAATCGAAAAGCGGACGCATCATCAACGATGTGTCCGCTGCATGCCCTGGAGAGGACTCGAACCTCCACGCCCTTTCGAGCACAGGCCCTCAACCTGCCGCGTATACCAATTCCGCCACCAGGGCTTCTGCTCGTCATTATACACACCTGGACCGGGATGTCAATGGTTGGCAGACCGGGGGTTGCTGCGTACAATCAGGGGTCAACTGCTTACTTTTTGCGCAAGGATGGAGAGCATGAAGATCATTGTGGATGCCATGGGAAGTGACAGTCATCCCGCGCCCGATGTGGCCGGAGCGGTTCAGGCAGCAGCAGTCTATGGTGACGTCGAGATAACCCTTGTTGGGGATCGTCCACAGATCGAAGCTGAGCTGGCCAAGCATGACACCATATCACACACAATCCGTGTAGAGCATGCTGAGCAAGTGGTGACGATGGAAGATAAACCGACCACAGCGGGCCGTAACAAGCCTCAATCGTCCATGTACGTCGGGATGCAGTTAGTTGCTCAGGGAGAAGGAGATGCCTTCGTGACAGCGGGTAACACCGGTGCTGCGCTTTCGATCGCGACCGTACACACCTTGAGGCGTATTCGAGGTATACACCGTCCCGCGTTGTCCACGATTTTGACGTTCAACCAGCGTTCGACCATCTTGCTCGACATTGGGGCTTCGATCGATTGTAAGCCGGAATGGCTGGTACAGTTTGCCTGGATGGGCAGTCTCTATGCGGAACGGGCGTTGGGGCGGGCAAACCCGCGTGTCGCCTTGCTTTCGAATGGGGAAGAAGCCGGCAAAGGCTCGGCGGTTGTGCAGGCTGCAGCGGAACTTCTGAGCGCGGAAGGGGTTAATTTCATTGGAAACGCTGAGCCAAAGGAGATACTAGGTGGCGACGTTGATGTCGCCGTGATGGATGGTTTTCCTGGCAATGTCATGATTAAATCGCTGGAGGCCTTAGGCTCAACACTATTCGAGCTTATCCGCACGGAACTGATGGCAGATTGGCGGTCGAAGGTGGGCGGTTTTCTGGCCAAACCGGCCTTTCGGCGGGTGTATCGGCAGATAGACCCCTTCGAGGTTGGTGGGGCACCACTGCTCGGGATAGACGGCGTTGTGATCATTGGGCATGGCCGCTCAAATGCGTTGGCCGTCAAAAATGCGATTCGACAGGCACGCGACGCGGTCTCCGGGCAGATTGTCCAGGCCATTCAGGAGCGGCTTTCACAGAATTAGCAGGCTGTTTTTACGGAAAAGGATTGGCAAACATGGAACTGACACGCAATGGCTTCCCGCGAGCAGTGGTTACCGGCCTGGGGGCTGTTACGCCGCTAGGACGTTTTCCAGCGTTTTGGGAAAAATTGAAGGAAGGCAAGTCGGGAGTTCGCCAGATCCAAAGCTTTGACGCTTCGGATCTGGAAGTACAAATAGCGGGCGAGGTTCCTGATTTTGATCCAACCGAGTATCTTGATTCGAAGGAGGTTCGGCGCGTTGGGCGTCCGGCGCAGTTTGCCGTTACCGCCGCGATGGATGCACTGGCAGATGCCGGGCTGACAGTCGATGATCTGCGTCCCATGCAAGAGCGAGTCGGGGTTGACGTCGGATCGTCGATGGGCGCTCACGATCTTGCGCAGCAGGCGTCGTTTGGCTACCGGACACGCCGGCGGCGGCCCGGTCCGTTCTCATTGATTCAATCTGTTCCCAACATTCCGGCACATTATGTGAGCCGGATGGTTGAATCACTCGGCCCGTTGGTATGCATTTCTGCGGCCTGTGCGACCGGGACGCACAGTATTGGCGATGCGTTGAATATGCTGCGCCAGGGGAAGGCAGACCTGGTCTTTGCCGGTGGCGTTGAGGCTATGATTTTCGATTATGCAATTGCGGGCTTTATCTCGATGCGAGGATTGGCGACCGGCTACAACGATAATCCCGCTGCCGCCAGCCGTCCCTTCGAGGCGGATCGGAATGGATTTGTGTTTGCGGAAGGTGCCGGCATAATGATCATGGAAACGCTAGAACGCGCCCGTGCCCGCGGAGCCAGGGTTTATGCTGAGGTAATGGGCATGTCGACGTCTTCTGACGCGTATCATGTGGCAGTGCCCGAGCCGACCGGCAGGGGGCCTCGTTGTGCGATGAGATGGGCACTTGAGGATGCGCAGTTGCTGCCTGACCAGGTTGATTATGTCAACACGCACGGCTCTTCTACAAAAGCCAACGATGCAATTGAAACCCAGGCGATTAAGGATGTTTTTGGCGATCATGCCTATGCGATGGCGATCAATTCGACCAAGAGTATGCTGGGACATTTGCTGGGCGGGGCTGGTGCGGTGGAGGCCATCGCGACCATCATGAGTTTGCGAGAGCAAGTGCTGCATCCCACAATCAATTATGAGACCCCTGATCCCGACTGTGATCTGGACTATGTTCCGAACGAGGCGCGCGATGCTGGCATCCGATATGCGATGTCGAACAGCTTTGGCCTGGGTGGGCAGAACGCGTGTGTTGTGTTAAGCACTATCTGACGGCAGGTCATACGAAGGCGATGCAGAATGGAAGCAGGCGAGATCACTGTGTGCTCATGGCAGCTGATCTGGCCTGTTCTGCTTGGAGTTGACGTTGAGCCGTCTGGGCTTGTTCGCACAGGCTAGCTCCGTTCGGGTGGTTCTGCTTGTCGGCTACTAACCAACGTTCCAGTGTTTGGCTAGCGGTGTAGCCTGCAATGGCTTCGGAGTAAATGCCGGTTCCCCACTTGTAATAATCGCGTGTCTGCTGGTCCCAGGTAGCCCACCCGTTTTTCACACCTTTTACGCCTCCATTGTAGGCAGCCAGGGCCAGCCCTACATGGCCGTTGTAGGATTGCAAGCCAAAACGGAGATGCTCTAAGCCGCGCCGGGCGTTGGTGCTGATGTCCAGTGGGTCCTCATCTGGGGCGAAATGTAGTGGCATAACCTGGAACAGTCCTTGTGCGCCAGCATAAGAGGAAATGTGCGGGTGTCCACAGCTTTCGATCTGGATGATGGTTGCTATTAAGTTAGGGTCAATCTGGTAGTAGATCGCCCAGGCTTTGATCAAATCCGCCCAGAACAACACTTCCGGGGAGAACACAGGGGACAGCGGCGATGTGCCCGCTTGTGGGCCGATGGGGCTGTCGGGCCGAAAGTGTTGGTGTCCCGGCTCGATGGTATACACGCTGGGTGACTGTGCTTCCTGAAACATCAGACCGGCCAATGTGCCGGTAAATCCAACCAGGCCGCAGGCCATCAATATTAGCGCCACGATCCCCAACCAGGTTCGCGACGAAAGTTGCAGGTGAGAGGTGATAGCTTTGAGCATATGGTAACGTGTGACTGATCGTTTTTTGCGCGTTTATAAAGAATACAAGAGGCACGCTGGCGAGTCAACAACACCGGCCTGTTTGTTACGGGTTTCTTATCTTTTTTGTTTTGGACAAGCAGATAGTGGGCCGCTAGAATCGTGAAACTATACTGGCCGTGTACAGACGGACATGGTGAATGATGCGCACACGAGAAACAGTTACGGTAGTTGGTGGTGGTTTGGCAGGGACAGAGGCCGCCTGGCAGCTTGCTCAGCGTGGAATTCCGGTGCGATTGTATGAGATGCGCCCACACCGGACAACGCCTGCGCATGTTTCCGGCCATCTGGCGGAACTTGTGTGTAGCAACTCGCTTGGATCGGACTTGCCGGACCGTGCGCCCGGTGTATTGAAGGCGGAGTTGCGCCGTCTGGGGTCGGTGCTGATGGCATATGCCGATCAGGCTGCGGTACCCGCCGGTGGAGCGCTGGCTGTTGATCGCGAAGTTTTTGCCCGGCAAGTAACCGGTGTTATAGCATCTCACCCGCTGATTACCCTCATCAGGAAAGAAGTTACATGTATCCCTGCTGGCCCCTGCATTATCGCTTCTGGACCATTGACGGCGGCCAACCTCGCGAATGACATTGCAGGCCTGGTTGGTGAAGATCATCTGTTTTTTTACGACGCTGTTGCACCAACACTTTTTGCCAATTCAATTGACATGTCGATTGCGTTTCGAGCCAATCGCTATGGACGCGGCAAAGCAACAGCCGGCGATTACATTAACTGCCCGTTGAACAAGGCCGAATATGAGCGTTTTGTTGCCGAACTGTCGCAGGCCAAGACGATTGTGCAGCGCGATTTCGAGCGTGAGGATCCACACTTCTTTGAGGGGTGCCTGCCGGTGGAGCAGATTGCCGTGCGCGGGATGCAATCGCTGGCGTTCGGCCCGATGCGTCCCGTGGGGTTAAACGATCCTCGTACGGGCCGCTGGCCTTACGCTGTCGTGCAATTACGGCAAGACAATTTGGTCGGTTCGCTATACAACATGGTCGGCTTTCAAACCAACCTGCGCTGGGGAGAACAAAAACGTGTATTCCGGATGATCCCTGGCCTGGAACAGGCCGAATTTGCCCGTTATGGTCAGATGCACCGCAACACGTTCATTAACGCCCCGCGTTATCTGGACGCTACCCTGCGTTTCCGAGATCGATCCAGGCTCTTCTTTGCCGGGCAGATCACGGGAGTTGAGGGCTACGTCGGCAACATTGCCACCGGTCTGCTGGCCGGGCTAAACATGGCCAACGTGATAATGGGGCGGGAATTGTGGCAGTTGCCGTCCACAACTATGCTGGGGGCACTATGCCATTATATCAGTCATGCTGGCCAGGCTAATTTTCAGCCCATGAAGGCCAATTTTGGGGTTGTGCCGCCGCTGGCCGATCCGCCGAAACGGAAGCGGCAGCGCAAGCAAGCCTACGCTGCACGGGCGGAGACGGACCTGGAGGTATTTCTCCGTATGCACAACTTCGAGCCGGTCAGCATAAAACCGGCGGACCGACTATAATAGAGGTGTGACACACAGGTGTACAGCAGGGAGGCAGCAATGGTTCCACTCGCTGCATGGTTAGCAGCGCGGAAAGACAAGCTCATCGCATGGTCGGTACAGAAGCTTTCAGAGTGCGAGACATTGCAGAAACAAGCCCAGGGACCAGCACGCTGGTTCTTCGACAGCCTGATTCAGGCGATTGTCGAGGGCGAACAAGAACAGCTTGAGTCGCTGCTGCGTAATTGGGTGGCGATGTGCACCATTCCCATTGACGGTGAACCAGTCGGGCTGCTTCCGGTGCTGAGTGTGTTTAAGCAAGCTATCTGGCAGGAGTTTAAGGTCGATCCGCCCGAACAAGCGTTATCATTGGCGATCCAACTCGACACCGTGGTTAGCCAGGCTGTGGAGTATTTGTCGAAGGTTGAAGCAGCAGCCTTGATAGACAAGCTGAGCCACCAGTTTGCTGCCAATCAGGGAGGAGAATCTGCCGAAGCCGCGGAAAAGGTTAAGGCCAGTTTTGTCTCCGTCGCGGCTCATGAACTAAAAACGCCGCTGACGGTGATTGAGGGGTACGCCAACATGCTCAAGATTGAACTGCCGGAAGTCTCGAGTCCGCGCCTGGCGCTGATGGTCAACGGGATCGAGAGCGGCATCAATCGGTTGCGGGAGTTGGTGGAAGACCTGGTTGATGTGTCGTTGATCGAAATGGCGCTGCTGAATCTGGAATTGCAGCCGGTATGGTTGCGCCGGGTGCTGGACATCGCCGTGCGTGAGATGAGCGAAGCGCTTAAGCAGCGAAAGTTGGCGGTGAAGGTTCAACAAAACACCATTCCGTCCAAACCGATAGCCGGTGACCCGGAACGTCTGCTTCAAATGTTCAAGAAGCTGCTGTCCAACGCCATCAAATACACTCCTGACGGTGGGAGCATCACCATTTACGGCCAGCGAAAACAAGGGTTTGTCGACATCACGATCCAGGATACCGGGATCGGCATTGCGCCGGAAAATCTGGAGCGTATTTTTGCGAAGTTTTCGACGTTGGGTGATCAGTTGCTGCATTCCAGCGGTAAGGTAAAATTTAAGGGGGCTGGCCCCGGACTGGGCCTGGTCATAGCCAAAGGGATTGTCGAAGCTCACGGCGGGACAATCTGGGTCAGGAGCGCCGGGTACAATGAGCAGCAGTGTCCCGGCAGCGAGTTTCATATCATGCTGCCGGCACATGATGTATACTCTGGTGAAGGTATGCCGCCGTTGGTTGCCAGTGCAATTGGGTCTTTGGCGGGTTCGGTGCTATCCACCGGGCAGGCATCCGCCGACAACTCGGAAGCGCAGCGGACCGGCGGAAAGGCAGATACAACGGAAGACGAGAAAGCTGTAACGGACAAGCTGACTAATAAGGGAGGGAAAACATCATAGGTCACCAGGTGAAGCGCGCTGCTAGTCGAGCGCTGTTGGTTGGCGTTGAGGTCAAGGCATATCGTCCCTTGTTCACAGTCGAGGAATCGCTTGACGAGCTGGAGTTACTGGCACAAACTGCAGGAGTTGACGTGCGAGGTCGCGTTACTCAACGATTATCTCAGGTTGACTCTGCGACTTTTATCGGGTCGGGAAAACTGCGGGAAATCGCCGAGTTATTGGCTGAGCGTGATGCCAGCATAGTGATTTTTGATGATGAACTCTCGCCTCGTCATCAGCGCGAGATAGAGAAGGTGTTGGGCGAGGATGTCCATGTGCTGGATCGCTCCGCCTTGATTCTTGATATTTTTGCCCAGCATGCTCGTACGCGCGAAGGGGCTTTGCAGGTTGAGCTGGCGCAGTACGAATACCGCCTGCCTCGCTTGACGCGCCAGTGGACACACCTCGCGCGTCAGGCCGGCGGTGGTGCAGCACGCGGTGGTACTGGAGGCGTAGGCTTGCGTGGTCCGGGCGAAACGCAGCTTGAGGTCGACCGGCGCGATATTGGGCGCCGCATTGCACGGCTGAAACGAGAATTAGAAGATGTACGTGCGCACCGCCAGCGACACCGCACACAGCGCGCGCGCTCAGGCGTGCCGACAGTGGCGTTAGTCGGGTATACCAATGCGGGCAAATCCACACTCTTGAATGCCTTATCCGGCGCGGAGGTGTACGTCGCTGATCAACTCTTTGCCACGCTGGATCCGACGACACGCCGCGTGGAACTGCCGTCAGGACGGACGGCTCTATTTTCGGATACGGTCGGGTTTATTCAGAAGCTGCCGGTGCAGCTTGTGGCCGCATTTCGTGCGACGCTTGAGGAGGTTGTCGAGGCTGACCTGCTGCTGCATGTCGTAGATGCTAGCCATCCTCAGGCCTGGGATCATGTTGATATCGTCGAAGACACGCTGGCCGAGCTAGAGGCAGCGCGCGTCCCGAAGATTCTGGTGTTGAACAAGGTCGACTTAGGCGAATATGACGAAAATATCAACTTTATGCAGTTGGGATACCAAGCCGTCGTTCGCGTGTCGGCATTAAGGCAGTCCGGTTTAGATGAATTGCTAGCGGCAGTCGACCGTGTCTTGTTGAAGGAATTGGTCAGCATCACTGTCTTGATCCCCTATGAGCAAGGTGACGTGTTGTCAGCGATTTACGAATCCGGTGTTGTTGAAGAAGAAAAGCACACGGCTGAAGGGGTGATTGTGTCTGGGTATGTTCCCCTTCAGATGGCCGGACAGTTGCAAAGTCTGCCATCGGTTTCAGATTCGACAGGAGAAGAACCACAGTTGTGAGGCGGTTAATTAGTTTTTTGTTGTGGATCACTTTGTGGCCTGTGCGGATAGCGATACGCGGGCTAGGCTGGGGGATGAGGCTCATACTCGGGCCATTTACGCAGCGTATCGACTCATCACAGGCGCTGAGCAATGGCATTAATCAGTTATCGTCTTCTATGGCCACTCAGCGTGGATTGCTGTTGATGACGGGGACCGGGCTGCTGCTGCTTAGCTTGCTGGTACATGGACTGATCATCATCCTTATGGTTTCTGCGTCCGATTTTAGCCACACGCTGTATTTGTTGTGCATTCCTTTCTCACTGCTCCACGCGGGCGTTCTGATTGGTTTTACCGGCATTATGCTGGCAACCCCGCTGGGACAAGGTTACAAGAACGAGCAATAACGTTATTCCGGCTCTGGGAGCCCGGTATCCTTCGCAGCATCATCGACCCGCAGTGGATCGGTGTGCGCATAGTAGGCTCGTGTCGTTTCTACCGAGCGATGGCCCAGGTATTCCTGGACAACATCCAGTGAATGTCCGGCGTTGATGAGTTGGGTCGCGCGCCAGTGGCGAAAATCGTGAGGGGTGATGTTCTGCAAGCCAAGCGCACGTGCGGCGCGCTGGACGACACGCCAGGCGACTACGCGGCTGGTACGATTCCCTTCGTAGCGCGGATCGTGGCTGATGAACAGCGGCACATCTCCCTGTCCGGTTGTACGCAGATTTGCACCCCTGGCTTCGACATAAGCTCGAATCACCGGCAGTGAATCCAGAAAACGCAGATAGTAAGTGTGGCCCCCTTTGCCTGTCACCTCGACGCGTAAGACCTCATTGTTATGTAGATGACGTGGCGGAAAATTAGATAGGTTCAAGCTCAGAATTTCACTGATGCGCCCGCCGGTTTCTGCCAGGGTGTGCAGCAGCGTGCGGTTGCGCAATCTGGTGAGTTCCCAGCGCCTGACGCGGTCAGGATTGGCGTCCGGCTTGCGCAGGTGCCGCGGGGGGGAGAGGTTATCGTAATAGTAGATTACTTCTTCGATGTGGTCGGGTGGCTGTGGCGGATTGTGTGTGCGGGTCTGCGTACGGAGTTCATCACGTACAAGACGTTTAGCTTTAGCGAGGGGGAACTGTGGTGGCAGCCAGCCATAATCATCCAAAAACTGGAGCCAGTTCTGGACGCCCGCCAGGCGCAGTTGGACAGTAGATGGTTTGTAGGGGCGCTTGTCACCCGATTTTCCCGAACTTGGCGAAAGGAGCCATTGCGCAAAGTGCAGCAGCAGCGGAGCGTCTTCCTCAGCCAGGTCGGTCAAGGGGATTTCATTGGGAAGGACGTAAGTTTTCTGTTGAATAGGCAGTTGGCGAGCAGCAGTACGATCTGCCAGGAACATAAAGAAGAGTTCGATGGACCGCTGGTAGGCATTGATCGTATGTTGGGACTTGAGTGTGGCTCGTTGCAGGTAGGCATCTCTGGCGTCATCAAAAGAATATCCCACATTAGGGGTAGGAAGCTGGCTGATGAGGCGGGGTAGTGCATCTTGCAAATTGTCAGTGAAATCTTCAATTTGTAATCCTTCCAGATACCAGGGCAGATGATCAACCTGGTGAATCAAGAGTGGAATGACGAGACGATCATGCTGTCGAGCGATGGCGCATTCCTGCATGATCTTTTGTGACATCAGGCTGTTGGGGCTGATCAGTGGAATGACGACCACAGCGTTTTTGATTGCAGTATGGATGGCACGCTGGTTGGCAATGGGGAAGATGGCAAAATGCTGGGTGCGAAGTTGGGTGTCCAGCCAGACAGCGAAATTGTGATCTTCGGGGACAAAGCTGATAACGATCGATGTAGGCATATTCTTTCCTCCAAGCCAGTATTACATAAGAAGGCGGCATGTTTCATTTATCTCATTATGTTATTGGCTTATCATGAAAAGAGCAAATTATCCCACGCCTATATTTTTCGAGCGCCCTGCTGCTCAGTAGGGGACTATCGCCACTCTCCATGTCGTTCTACCTGCGCCAGCTAGCATCCAGCCACAGTCCAGTTCAGCATGAGCGTGATCAATAGTTCGGTTACGTTGCAGGCATAGAAATCTGGGATGCAGTGTGGTTGTGTGCCCTTATCCAACACAGTTCACTAACCACGCAGATGCTTGTACTTAACGTCACAAATGGCAACTTTGGACTCTTTTGGAATGGTTACTTTGGGTTCGGGAACGGACTTCACATTTTTTCGGAGTACGTCGACG
>DAOTUD010000126.1:0-5650 GCA_034437275.1 Anaerolineae bacterium | reverse complement strand
CCTAGACAATATGCACTACGCGAAAAAGGGGAAATCCGGCGATTTCCCCTCCAATGACAGCAGGTAGAGATTATTCGGTGACGAGCTTTGCTTTGAAGAGGAGATAGAAATCTGCCCGCCAAGCATTATCTACTTCAGTCCATCCATTGAGAACAGTCGACACCTTAGGAAAGATCGTGAAAGTAGCGAAGACTTCATCGCCAACTAGGCTTTCGCGATCACGATTTGTTAATTTGTATTCAAGCTGTAATTTCTGCTTTAATTTAAGATTCCCATTTTCGAGGTACAATTGAATTTCTTCATCATCACCATAGACATTTATCTGCCAGTCTTCTGCTAGCACAGGCTTGAATGTATATAAAGAACCGCTGCAAGCAACTGCCCTCATAGATATCCAGATAGTGGAGGTATTTGGAATATCACCCTCTGGTATAGTAAGGTCCCCATAGTGAAAATGAGGATATCCTCCGAAATGTAAATCTAAGTCAAAATCGAGAACATTCCATCCTACTTGTTTCATAATCCTATATTGATATTGAGTAAGATAATTTTCGTGAGAACGGGGATACAATGCGAGAAAAATATAACCCTGAGCACGCCCTTCTTGCATCAGGCGCTCCGCTTTGGCTCTCGCCTGATGCACCAGATTTTTACGTTCCTCTTCTTCCTGTCTCGCCTTTTCTCCCTTTCTACGTGCAGCTTCAGCCTCTTGTCGGCGTCTTTCCTTAATCTGGGCATCATGTTGCTGATCCTGATACCACGTATAGAGCTTATGAAATGGATAAATTGGCACCCAAATCGCACCTAGTAGCAAAAAAACTATGACGATTATCAGTGCGACAATCGCCATTATCGGGTTTTCACCATCGCTTCCCGGAACTTCTGCACCATCGAACAACTCATTCCATAAGCTTATAGCTGAAAATATGGATAAAATTCCCCAAACAACGAGTATAATCTCCATAGTTATGCTCACTTCCCCTTATTACCGTAGCGTCCCCAACTACCGCAAATCCCGTTTGAGACAGTCAGGACAGCCATTATTCTCACAACCGCTGAACACTCTACCATTTCCCGGATGCAAGGCCATAGTTCTGTCCATGCTTTAACCTTCCCCGCAGTGCAGACAGACTAATCGGGAGCACTTTGTTGCACTTCACTTCTATTACCGCAGCGTCCCCAGTTTCCGCGAATCCCGCTTGCCACAGCCAGGACAACCGTTACTTCCGCAGCCGCCGGACACGCCACCCCAAAAACCAGATTCAATGCAGTAGGTCTTCCCGCAATTTTTGCATTGGCGAATCTCAGCGCCTTTTTCAGAGTTCCCGCAGTTCGGGCATTGTTGATATTTAGCCATATTTAGCCAACCTTTCATATTTACTAATTTCACGAACGAGTATGTTAATGCAAATAACAACCAATTGATAGAATATCATAGCTTAATTCATTATGCAATCTGTCTGAATTCTCAGCAAGGGTATTTTGTGTCCCACGCCGCAGCCCTAGCCCTTGCTTGCCGGTTGGCGGGTCAGGTATAATGAGGGCAGCAAACACACGCTTTGACAATCACACATCCGGTCGCGACCGCTGGTCGTGACATGGTGCAAAGCATACGTGGGAGAAAGTGTCTATGTCTGGTCATAGTAAATGGTCAACGATTAAACGCAAGAAAGGCGCGGAGGACGCCAAGCGCGGCAAGCTGTTCACCCGCCTGGGACGGGAGATCATGCTGGCGGCGCGCGAAGGCGGCCACGACCCGGAAACCAACTCGGCGCTGCGGCTGGCGATTGACAAGGCCAAAGACGCCAACATGCCCAAAGACAACATCGAGCGCGCGATCAATCGCGGCGCGGGCATCGGCGACGAAGCCGCCGCCATGGAGGAGTTCATCTACGAAGGCTACGCCCCGCACGGCGTGGCCCTGATCATCACCGTCGTCACCGACAACCGCAACCGTACCCTGGCCGACATCAAGTACGTGTTCAACCGGTACGGCGGCAACCTGGCGACCTCCAACGCGGTGACGTGGCAGTTCGACCAGAAGGGCTACATCGCGGTCAACACCGAGGGGGCCGACTTCGAGGAAGTCTTCCTGATGGCCGCCGAAGCCGGGGCCGATGACGTCCAGGAAGAGGACGACATCTTCGCGATCTACACCCCGCGCGAGGAACTGGCGAACGTCGCCACCACGCTCAACGAGGTGGGCTATAACCTCGAAGAGCGCGAACTGATCTGGATGCCGCAGAATGAGGTCACGCTCAACACTGATCAGGCGCTGCAAGTGATGAACCTGATCGAGAAGATCGAAGACCTGGACGACGTGCAGAACGTCTCGACCAACCTGGCCATCACCGATGAGGTCGCCGAAGCGCTGACCGCCGCCTGATCGCGCACCGCTGCCCATCCCAGCCGCGCGCCGGTTTGCGGTCCGCGGTTTTATCATTCCAGCGACGCACCGCCGTAAGGACCGACCATGCTCGTTCTCGGAATTGACCCCGGCACCGCCACGACCGGCTACGGGCTGGTGCGCGAACACGCCGACGGCACGCTCGAAGCGGTCAACTTTGGCGTGATCCGCACCGCGTCCAAACAGCCGATGCCGGACCGGCTCAAAAAGCTCTACGACGACATCACGGCGCTGATCGACGCGCACCGGCCCGAGGCCGCCGCCGTCGAGACGCTGTACTTCGGGCGCAACGTCACCACCGCGATCACCGTCGCCCAGGGGCGCGGCGTGATCCTGCTGGCCCTGGCCGAGGCCGGGCTGCCGATCCGCGAGTACAAACCGGCGGAGATCAAGCAGGCCATCGCGGGCTACGGCAACGCCGGGAAGGCGCAAGTGCAGGAGATGATCCGGCAGCTCTTGGCGCTCGATGAACTGCCGCGCCCGGATGACGCCGCCGACGGGCTGGGCGTTGCCATCACCGACCTGAACACCAGCCGGTGGGAGCGCATGGTCTAGCGGCATCGCTGTGGAGGGGAACATGATCGACATCGTAACCGGCCAGATCGCTGCCGTCGAGGATAACTACCTGGTGATCATGATCGGCGGCGTGGGGCTGCGCGTCCGCGTGCCGACGACCGTCTTCGACATTGTGGACGGACCGGGCAAAAGCATCACACTCTACACCCATCTGGCCGTGCGCGAGGATGCGCTGACGCTCTACGGCTTCGTCGATCACGACGAGCGCGCGCTGTTCGAGCTGCTGCTGGGCATCAGCGGCGTGGGGCCGCGCCTGGCGCTGGCCGTGCTCAGCACGCTGACGGTCGAGCACCTGCACAACGCCGTCGCCAGCGAGGAGCCGGAAATCCTGACGCGCGTGCCGGGCATCGGCAAAAAGAGCGCGCAGAAGATCATCTTCGAACTCAAGGACCGGCTGGTGATCGAACCGGCGACCGGGCTGGCCGCGATCAGCGACATCGACACCGACGTGATCGCAACGCTGACAGCGCTCGGCTACAGCATCGTCGAGGCGCAGGCCGCGCTGCAGGCCATCCCCAGCGACGCCCCAGAAAACGTCGAAGAACGGGTGCGGCTGGCGCTGCAATATTTCTCGTGACACCCAGCATCACAGGAAGGATTCCACCATGAGCGACCTAATCGGCAAGCGGGTCAACGTCCTGGACCAGGGCTGGATCGAACTGCAAGACCTGATGGGCGACGACCTGGCCATCGTCAACGCGGCGCGGGTGTCATTCCTAGGCGAGAGCAAAGGCCCGAAAAAAGACAAAAAGCTGCTCTTTTACCTGCTGGAACATCACCACACCTCGCCCTTCGAACAGGTCGAGTTCAAGTTCCGCTGTCACGCGCCGCTGGTCACGTGGTGGCAGTGGGTGCGGCATCGCACCTGGCACGTCAATGCCCAGTCCGGACGCTACACCCCCTTCGAGGAAGACGCCTTCTACGTGCCGCAGGCGTGGCGGCTGCAAGCCCGCGACAACAAACAGGCCAGCGTAGGCACGCTTGACGCCGCACAGGACGCCGCGCTCAGCGACAAGCTGCGCGCCCATTACGAACGCAGTTTCGCGCTGTACCAGGAGGCGCTGGAGGCCGGCGTCGCGCGGGAAATGGCGCGGCTGTTCCTGCCGGGATTCGCGGTGTATTACACCTGGGTGCTCAAGGTGGACGCGCACAACCTGATGCACTTCCTGCGGCTGCGCATGGCTCCTGACGCGCAGTACGAGATCCGCGCCTATGCCTGGGCGATCTACGAGCATTTCTTCGAGCCGGCCCTCCCCTGGACGGCGGAAGCCTTCGCCACGTACATTCTGCCAGAGATCGACGACTGACACGTCCCCACGCACAAACGGGCGGCCCGCTGTATATTCCCGTATAGCGTATCGCGCAGTGTCACCGACGGGATGCTGCTCGTCCTAGCCGGCGGCATCTCCGGCAGGCGCCAGCGGCGTCGCGGTGGGCGGTTCGCCCGGCTCGACGATGATCTCACCGCTGATCGAGAAGCAGACTAGCTCGCCGTTGACGTCAATCGCCCACACTTCCCACCCGTAAACCTGCCGCCCGGGCTTCTCCTTAAACACGTCGCCGGGCACGACCACTTCCGCCGTATCGGTGCCGGGTACGATGGCTTCCAGCGGATCGATATGCTGGTGGTAGACCTCATTCGTCCGGTCACCCTTATAGACGCGCAGCAGGTACTTGGGGAACGTCTGAAAATCGGGGATGATCTGCCAGCGCACCGCAATCGAATAGCCGGCGTAGGTCACGTCCTCCATCTCGACCGGCAGCAGCTCGAAACATTCCGGCGGCAGCGCGGTCGGGGTGAGGGTATAGGTCGGCGTGATCGAAGGCGTCAGCGTCGGGATCGGCGTCGGTGAAGGCACCGGGGTCCAGGTTGGCCCATAGGAACCGTCGCCCGCGCCGCCGGAATCCGCCGCATCATCGCCCGCGGCGGTGGGCGTATCCGGGATGCGCGTGGGCGGGTCGCCGGGCGTCCAGGTCGGGATATCCTGCATCGTCGTCGGGGACGGAGCAGATGTTACCGTCGCGGCCACCTCTCCCCCGCCATCGTCCGCCCCACTGTCGCCCTCATCATCGCCGCCGCAGGCGGCCAACGCCAGCACCAACACCAGGGTGATCACAAACCACGTTTTTCGCATGACCCACTCTCCGCTACAACACATATCCAAAGGCCAACCCAAACAGCACCAGCGCCACGAGCAGGATCAAGGCCAACACGCCCGCCGCCACAAACAGCACCGCGGGCCGTTCCGCCTGCCAGGGCCGGTTGGGGTCCCAATCAAATCCTACCATCGCCCACCATCCCACGCCATAGACCACCAGTCCCACGCCCAGCACCAGCAGCAGCGGCCAGGTGGTGTCGGGGTCGGTAGCAAACACGTCGATATCAAACACCAGGACGGCCAGCAGCCACAACAAACCGGTATATTCAAGCGTGATCAGCAGACTCAAGAACACCCGCGCGAGGCGGGGCAAGCGGTTGATGCGCCCCGCCCATACGTCGATGCGGGACTCCGGCTGTGCAGGTGACATATGCTCCCCCTTTACCAAAATGCGCCGTAAAGCCCCTGTCTTTAGCTATGGGGATATAAGGCGTGGCGCACAAGCGCCTTATATGGTACAACTCACTAAATACGATTGTGCGCTAAACGTCAGAAGGAGAATAGCCTC
>DAOTUD010000125.1:0-6634 GCA_034437275.1 Anaerolineae bacterium | reverse complement strand
GGGTCAACACGGCCCTGCAACGCGTTGTTTCTTTGGCGTTCCGCGCTTTTTCGCGCTCGTTTTTCCATTTGCTCGACGTTCAGCCGCATAATCGGGCTGTAGCCGCCTGAGTTTTTTCGGGGGAGCCAGGAGAATACACCGTCACATTCGAAAAAGTGAAGTAAGGGAAAGCACTTTACCAAACGGCAACCAAAACTCGCCAGACTAGTTTTTAATGTGCAAATATTGTCACCCTGTGGTGACATTTTCGAACGCTTTTTATGTGTCAAGTACATGTCAAATAGCGTCATTTATTCAACCCTATGGACTTTCAAAAACCGCACCATGTTGGGCGAAATAGTTGGAAAATGTTGGCGCATTTTGCCTACAACACTTCACTACATTCGTGCAGAAGTCCTACGGTAGACTTGCGGTAGGGTAGCTTCTCCACTACACTGAAAGTGTACTTTAACAACAGAAAGCCTTGGCGTTGCTGTTGACAACCCAAGGCATGGCCCGGCTGTTTCCCCAGCCCGGCAGGAATAGTGTAGCATACGCTGGCCCGCCGGACAATGACGCCGACGGGCCATGTTTTTGGGCACTAATTTGTACAACAACCGTACAACAACAGTGGCGTAAAATTGGCGCACTAACGGGCGCACATTCTGAGGAAAAACAACAACCGCCACGCTGGGTTTCCCTCGTGCGTGACGGCGTTTTCTGAGCGGGCGACGGGATTCGAACCCGTGACCTTCTCCTTGGCAAGGAGACGTTCTACCACTGAACCACGCCCGCATGGCTCAACTGCGCCACAGTATAGACCAAAACGGGCGGTTTGGCAAGAGCAAATCCGCCAAAAACGTGAATCAGGGGGCGAAGCCGCCGCCATCCGAAAACGTCACGGGGCCACCGCGCGCCGGATTACGTGCGCGGCCCGCGTCGCAGGCTTTGCCGGCCTCGGGTCGCCATCTCCTCGGCAAACGCGGCGCGGCCCACCGCCTTGATGCGCGCGATGTTCGCCTCGCGGTCGGAGCGAAACACGAAGCCGAACAGGCGCGCGATGAAGTTATTGAACTTCCGGCAGTCACGCACCACCGCGAACTGCGCGCAGTCCGCACAGGAGCCGTAGTCGTGTTCCAGGCAGCAGGTCCGCACCTTGCACCAGCCCGCATTCTCATTTTCCGCGCAGCCGGGGCACCGCCCGCGCTTATACACGCCGCACTCGCCGCAGTACAACCCGCAACATCCGACCAGCCGGGGATCACCTTCTGTACCTGCCATGCCATCCTCCTGATACACAGCATATTCGATGCCCTCAGTATAGCACATATGTTCTAATAAAATCAACGTGGGGCACGCATCACCCCGCGCCGGCGATCCAGCCTTCGCGCGGATCGGCATCCGGGGGAACGCCATAGGCCGGCTGCGTGCTAGCCCAGGCCGCCTGCACCGCACACGACACCGCGTCGAGCGTGTCGCCGCGCGGATCGTCGACCAGGGCGGCGGCCTGTGTGTCGCTGAGCGCCAGCGCAAAGCCGTAATGCGCCCGGCAAGCGGCGCGCAGCCCGGCGACGATGGCCTGCCGCGCGTCACGGTGGGCGGCGGTCTGTTTGCGGCGAGTGTCGCTCTTGTAGCTCCGGCCCCTGGTCCAGCGGCGGGCAACCAACGCCGGATACGCTTCCAGCGCGACGCGCCCGTCACCGGTCGGATGGCACGGCACGACGTGCAGCCCGGCGTGCAGCAAGCGCGGCGCGCCCTGGAAGAACATCTTGCCGACCGGGACGCCGTGCAGCATCATCGGGCTGACCGCCTGCGCGTGCAGGTCGGTGCGGCGCAGCAGGTGCTTTTCTCCCGGCGGACGGGCGGCGCGGAAGGCGGCGATGGCCTCCTCGAAAGCTTGTTTGCCCAACTGCGCGATGTGCCCCACATACGCCGCCCACGTATCGCCCCACCCCAGCGCGTCGATCAGCGCGGCGGGCTGGCCGAAGGGAAAATCGAACCCGGCGATCCAGGGGCCGGGCCGCTGCAAGAGCGCCTCAAACTGGACGAAGCTGTCCAGCGTGTCGACACGGTCCAGGCACAGCGCCGCCCCGTCAAAGGTGCACACCGCGCAGGTGATCGGCTTGCGCGGGCGCGGGGCGCTGGTGAAGTCCAGCCCGTAGACAATGCGGTCGGCCATCACGCCAACACTTTGACCATATCGAGCACAGTTTCGGCGCGCCCGTTGACCATGCCGCCGATATACGGATCGCGCCCGGCGTCATGGTAGCCGAGGCGCTCGTACAGGCGGCGCGCCCGGTGATTGTGCACGCCGACCGACAGCCCGATCCGGTCACAGCCCCGCGCACGGACGACGGCTTCGCACTGCCGCAGCAGCGCGGTGCCGATCCCCTGGCCGCGCCAGTCGGGATGCACGTACAGGTCTTCCATGTCGGGATAATCCGGGGCGGCAGGCTGCCCGTAGAAGCGCAGGAACACCTGCCCGCGCAGTTCGCCCGCTTCCTCCGCCAGCCAGCACACCGCCACCCCGCGCGCCGTCTCGGTGATGCGACGCTTCAGGGTGTGCGCGGCCATCTGCGGCTTGAGCTGCCGCACCGCGTCCCACTCCGCCGGGGTGATGGGCCGGATGATCATCGCGGGTGGAGCAGCGCGTTATCGATGATGTAGGTGTCCAGCGCGTGGATCGCGAACACCGCCAGCCCGATCATCAGCAGCACCGGCAGCCACGCCAGCGCCGGAAATTGATCCTCGACCAGCGCAGTCCAGCCGTACAGCCCGACCGCCACCGCCAACCCCAGCGGCAGCAGCGCCGGGTACAGGTAGCGCCCCTGGAACTGTACGAAGTCCATGTTGTAGAGCGCGTAAGCCGCCAGCACCAGCAGCAGCGTCGTGCCGAAGATTTGCAGCGCGCCCCGCTGCGGCGGCGGCAGCGCTCCGGGCCAGTCGCGCCGCCAGAAAAACAGCCCACCCCCCACCAGCACCATCACCGTAAAGGCCAGAAAGCCCCGGTAGACGTTGGCCGGCATCGGGGCCGCCATCCAGCCGAACTGCCCCCAAAAGCTGTGGAACGTGGTTTTGACCATGTTTTCCAGGTACGCCTGCCAGCCGCCGACCTGGTCGACGTAATCCTCGGTGCGCAGTTGGCCGACCGTCACCGCGTCGTGACGCTGCAAGCCGAGAAAGTCCGTGCCGCCATACACCGCCAGATTGCGGCCCCACCACAGCGCGCCCAGCGCCAGCGCCGGGACCAGCACCCACGCCAGATGCCGCGCACCCCGTCGCCAGGACCAGCGCTCCGCGTGCCAGCGCAGCAGCACCGCCATCACCGCGATCCCGCCCAGGAAGTAGATCGTCGACTTGGTGAGCAGCGCGACGCCCACCAGCAGCCCCAGCACGACCGGATGCACGCGCCGGACACGCGCGCCATCATCGGCGCTGTCCGTGCGCCAGTTGCCCAGGTAGATCACCGTCGCCAGCAGCGTGCCGCCCGCGACGAGTTCGGCCAGCGCGTCGTTGCTCACGCTGCCCAGGATCGCTAAATGCTGGGGGATGAAGGCCACGAAGCCGGCCCCGGTCAGCGCCAGCCAGGGATAACGCGGGAACAGCATCCACAGCGCGGCCCACGTCGTGAAGACCACGCCCGCCCCCAGCAGCACCGAGAACAGCCGCATGGCCTCCAGGTCGCCATCGCTCAGCGCGTAGACCGGCGCTTGCAGCAGATAGTACAGCGGCGGCTGGTGGTCCTCGTACTGCACCGCGTCCAGGCCGGGGCACGGAGTATCGCTGGGGACATCGACGCATTTGATCAACGACGGACGAAAGCCGCTGCCGGTCAGCGCATCCTGGTATACCTGGTTCCAGTCGCCGGACTCCAGCACCGGCAGCCGGTCCTCGTCGACGATCTGGCGCACGTAGTTGTAATGCGCGGGTTCGTCGGGGGCTTGCCAGGCGGGCGTCTGCGTGGCGTACTGCCCGGCGATGACCAGGTAGGTGAGCAGGATAACTCCGGCGAGCAACCATTCGATGCGGCGGATCATGGGGTTCGCTCCAGATGTAGATGTAGGATTTCAGGTGGGGGTTGGTGATGCAAAACGCTGGTGGCCATGCTTGATGGTGGTCTGGTAGGGCAGGCAAGCGTTGTTTACCCCTCCCCCTGGCCCCCTCCCCGCACACAGAGAGGGGGAATCGGATCGAGGAGGTAAGTCCCTCTCTGTTTACAGGGAGGGATTTAGGGAGGGGTAAACCAGCAGTAGCCAATATCACAAGCCTTGCCCTTAGAGCCATTTGATAAGTTTTGCCAGGGTTTTTGGCCCTCATCCCCCAGCCCCTTCTCCCTCAGGTAGAAGGGGGGCAAAGCGTTTTTTCCCTCTCCCTGAGGGAGAGGGACCCGGCTCTGCCGGAAGGGTGAGGGCTTTTCATCCGGTCTCTTATGCCAGGAAACACCCTGCGCGCGACCTACACCTGCCCGGGCTGGGTGTCGCGTTCGCGCGGCTGGCCCAGGCGAGCACGCTCCTCAGCAATGCGCGCCGGCTCCAGCTTCTTGAACAACGGCTTGGGCTTGCACAGCTTTTGCCCAACCGGCAGCACGCTCGGTATCCAGCGGCCCATCGCTTTGGTCGTGTCGTAGGCCAGCACCGCGTGGCTGCGCTCGGACTCCGCGACCGTCTCGATCACCTGCTCGCCAAACAGCGCGCCCTTGTAGCCCAGCAATTCGTGGACCTGCTGCGCCGTAAACGGCAGGAAGGGGGCCAGCAGCGTCTTCAGGTTGTCGATGCAGCGCAGCGCGGTATAGATCGTGGTCGCGGCCTGCTGGCGGTCTTCCTTGATGACCTTGAACCAGGGCGCGCGGTCCAGGTAACCGTTCACCTCGCGGACGAGGGCCATCGTTTCGGCCAGCGTCTCGCGCAGCTTGACGGCTTCCAGCATCCCGCCCATGCGCTCGAAGCCGTGCTCGACCTGCCGGATGATCGCCGCATCCATGTCGCGCAGCTCGCCCGGATCGGGCACGACGCCGTCGAAATGCTTGGCGGTGAACTTCAGCACACGGTTGACCAGGTTGCCCCACGCCGCCAGCAGTTCGGAGTTGTTGCGCGTGATGAAGCCTTCCCAGTTCCAGTCCGAGTCGCGTGTTTCGGGCAGCGTCATGGTGATGTAGTAGCGGATCGCGTCCGGGTCGTAGCGCTCCAGGATGTCGGGAATCCACACCGCCCAGTTGCGGCTCTTGGAGAACTGCCGCCCCTCGATGTTCATGAACTCGTTGGACGGCACGTCGTAGGGCAGCGTGATCGGCGGGTCGTCCGCGCTGGCGTACAGGCCATCCAGGCCCATCAACTCCGCCGGCCAGATGATGGTGTGAAACTCGATGTTGTCCTTGCCGATGAAGTTGTAGATTTTGGCGTCCGGGTCGTACCACCACTGCTTCCAGGCGTCGGGATCGCCGCTGTGCTGCGCCCATTCCATGCTGGCGGTCAGGTAGCCCATCACCGCCTCGAACCACACGTACATGCGCTTGTCTTCCCATCCATCCAACGGCACGCGCACGCCCCACACGATATCGCGCGTGATGGGGCGGCTCTTGAGTTCGTCGACCTTGTTCTGCGAGACGCGCAGCACGTTCTGCCGCCATTCGGCCTTTTTGCGCGGGTCAGATAGATACCCGCGCAACCGGTCGGCGAAGGCGGGCAGGTCCAGGAAGTAGTGTTCAGTTTCGCGCACGACGGGCGTGCTGCCGTCGGTACGGCTGCGCGGGTTGATCAGGTCCACCCCGTCGAGCAGATTGCCGCAGTTGTCGCACTGATCGCCGCGTGCCTGCTCGTAGCCGCAGATTGGGCAGGTGCCCTCGACGTAGCGGTCCGGCAGGAAGCGCTGCTCGGTTTCGCTGTAGAGCAAGCGCTGTTTGGCGCGGTACAGGTATTCGCCCGCCAGCAGCTTGAGGAAGATCTCCTGCGCGACGGCGTGATGGTTCTCGGTGTCGGTGTGGGTGAACAGATCGTAGCTGATGCCGATCTGCCGCTGCGTCTCCAGGAAGCGGTGATGATAGTGCTCGAACACCGCGCGCGGCGAGATGCCCAGCTTGTCAGCCTCGACCGTGATCGGGGTGCCGTGCGCGTCGGAGCCGCTGACCATCAGCACGTGGTTCCCCTTCAGGCGGTGATAGCGGGCGAAAATGTCGGCAGGCAGATAGCACCCGGCCAGATGCCCGGCGTGCAGGTCGCCGTTGGCATAGGGCCAGGCGACGGAAACTTGAATAAATTCTGACATAGCATTCCTCTTTGCTCAGGCTAGGACTCGGACATTGTAACAAGCGCCCCACGAAAACAAAAACCGCCGAAGACATTCGACGGTTTGCTTACCGCAGCCGGTGGCAGGGCGGGCGCTAGGCACGCGCCGCACGCCATCGCCGGATCGTTCCCGGCCACGGCAAGCGCGGCATTCGCAGCATGACGCTCTGGGCGTCGTGTGAAAAACGAGACTGTATGTGCATGTTCCTAACTATACGGGAGGCACGGCAGCGTGTCAACTGCGAGGGGTGCATGCAAAACCTGACAGGCAATCTAAGCCACACGGGCGCAGAAGGCATCCCATTGACCGCTGAGATAGGCGGCGCGAGCTTTGGCGACGAGCCGCGCACCGCGCTCACCCCATTGGGCGCCCG
>DAOTUD010000124.1:0-56446 GCA_034437275.1 Anaerolineae bacterium | reverse complement strand
TCAGCGCTTTCGTCGCCATCAGGTCCATGAACACCGTTACGGCTCAGTTCATCCTGATGTTGTGCCTGAGGAACTCATGCTGGGAGGTGTGGCGGCATGAGGTCAAAACGCAAAGTAGCCACACCCCATTGTATCGCAATTATCGAAAAACGGTATAGTAGAAATCGGAGTGACTTATGTCGAAATGGCTGTGGGCGGCGGCCTTGATCAGCGTGCCGCTGGCCTATAATCCCATCAGCAAATGGCAGTACGAACCCGACAAAACCGCGCTGATCCTGGTGTGGGCCGGGCTGCTGGCGGGGATGGCGCTGTGGCGCGGCGATGTGCCCCGGCTGGCCGCCCCCCGCGTCGAGCGCTGGCTCGTGGGTTACCTGGGCGTGCGCTGGCTGGCGACCGCGCACTCGATCCTGCCGCACTGGAGCCTGTGGGGCGAGCCGGCCTGGGGAAACGGGCTGTGGCTGCTGCTGGCCGGGGTGCTGATCTTCGGGCTGGCGCGGCGGCAGTTCGTCACCGCGCCGCAGCAGCAGTGGGTGGTCCACGCGATCCTGCTCGGCAGCCTGCCGGTGGCCGGGTACGGCGTGCTGCAATACGCCGGGGGGGATGTCCTGGGGCTGGACGAAGGCCGCACCATCGGGCGCGTCGCCAGCACCCTGGCCCATCCCAACCTGCTGGCCGCGTATTTGGCGGTGGTCCTGCCGCTGGCGGCGTGGCGTCTGGTCGAGGGGCCGGGGCGCGTAGGGGCCGCCGGGCTGCTGATCGTGCTGGGGGTGTGCCTGGTCTTCACCTATTCGCGCGCGGGCTGGCTGGCGAGCATGGCCGGGCTGGTCGTGTTTGGGCTGGCGCGGCTGTGGATTGCGGACCGGCGGCGGCTCACGGCGCTGCTGGCGGCGGGCATGGCATTGGGCGGGATCGCGCTGCTGGTCCTATCGCTGCTGCCGCCGCTGCCCTCCGACGCGCCGCACGTGCTGCAAACCCTCACCTCGCTGTTCCGCCGCAAGGGCGCGACCGTGCAAATTCGGCTGCACGCCTGGGCCGCCAGCCTGGACGCGATCCAGGACCGGCCCCTGCTGGGCTACGGTCCGGCCACGTTCGAGCCGGTGCTGGCGTGGCACCTGCCGCCGGAACTGGCCCCATTCGGCAGGACGGCAGCGCTCGGCGGGCGCGCGCACAACGTGTATCTCGCGGTGGCGGTCGAGAGTGGGCTGCTCGGGCTGGCGGCCTACCTGGGGCTGCTGGCCGCGCTGTTGGGGCCGGTCGTGGTGGGCTTTTTTACCCCTCCCCCTGGCCCCCTCACCACACGCAGAGAGGGGGAATCTGGCCGTGAAAAAGTCCCCTCTCCGTTTACGGAAGGGCTAAATCAGAGCTTATCCCTCCGCGCCGCGATCCTGGGTGGGCTGGTCGCGCATCTGGTGAACAACCTGTTCTCGTTCGAGAGTGCGGCGGGCGTGCTGCTGTTCTGGACGCTGGCCGGGATGGCGCACGCCCGGCCCGGCCCGGTACACGCTCCGCGCATCCCGCGCTGCCGGCTGGGGAGCGTGCTGCTGGCGGGCGGCGCGCTGCTCCTCGCCGCGTTCATGGTCGTGCCCGGCATGTTCGCGTACCAGGGCGAAACATCGCAGGACCCCGCCGCGTGGTCGTCCACCGCGATATGGCTGGAATGCGCCGCCGCGTGGTCGCCGGTGCCGGAGGAGTTCCGGTTGGCGCTGGGCTGGCGCTGGGCCGGAGCCGCGCAGCACGGCGACCCGGCGCTGTGGGCGCGCGGGGCGGCGGTGCACGATGCGCTGGCCGCCGATTATCCCGCTATCGTCGCGTACCGGGAACGACAGGCGCTCCACTACCGGCGCTGGTACAGCGTCACGCGCCGCCCGGAACTCGCCGCGCAGGCAGTAGCCGCCTATGACGCGGCGCTGGCTCGCAGTCCCCGCGACCCCGACCTGTGGCTGGATCGCGGCTTGCTGCGGCTGGACATGGGCGACGCAGCGGGCGCGCTGACCGACATCCAGCAGGCGGACGCACTGCTGCCGGACTACGCGCGCACCTATGGCGCACTGGCGGTCTATGCGCTGGCGCAGGGCGACGCGGAGGCGGCGGCCCACTGGCAGGCCCGCCAGGACGCGGCGCGGCAGACCTGGGACGACTGGGTATGGCGGCGGTGAAGGGCGGGCACCTCGCGGCACGGGGCCGCACGTTGGCCGCGCTCCAGGCGCTGCAAGTCGGCAGCGGGCTGGCCGGGCAGCTTGTGCTGCTGGCGCGCTGGTCGCCAGACATCCAGACCGACCTGTTTCTGCTGTTGAGCGGCGTGCCCTGGGTCGCGAGTGCCGCCGTGCTGATCACCGGGCTGGAGCTGGCGCTCCCGGCGGCGATTCACCGTGCGCGGGCGGCGGGCGGCGATCCTGCGGTGCGGCACTTGGTGCGGCGCGTCGCCCGGCTGAGCGTACTCGCCAGCGCGCTCGCTGCGCTGCTCAGCGGGGGGATCGTCGCAGGGTGGGCGGCGGCGGACGGGCTGTCGCCGAACCTCAGCGCGTGGATGGGCGCGGCAATGGGCGCGCAGGTGATCCCGGCGGCGCTGGCCGGGTTGTGGCGCGGCGTGTTGATCGCCGGGGACCGGCTGGTGCGGGCGCGGATCACGCTGCTGGCGGGCAGCCTGTTGACGGTGGCGGGCTACGGGCTGCTGCCGGGACCGGCGGCGCGGGCGCTGCCCCTCACGGCGCTGGGCGCGGTGCTGTTGGGGGCGGCGTTGGCGGCGTGGTATACCCGCGCTGGCACGCCCGTCGATCCCCCGGATGTCACCCCACCACCCCACACGATCCCCCTCACCCCGCTGCTGCGCGCGCTGGTCGCGCTGAGTGCGGCGGCGGGACTGGCCCATCTGCAAACGCTCATCGAACGGGCCGCCGTGCGTCCGCTGGCGACCGGTGCCGTCACCGCGCTGACCGTCGCCGGGCGCGGGTGGGAGGCCGTGATCGCGGTCATCGTGGCTGCGGCGGTGATGCCGGCCTATCCCCGCTGGGCGGATGCCCACGCGCATCAGGACCGGGCCACCGTGCGGGCGCTGCGCGCGTGGTCACTGCGCCGCGCGGTCGCGTTGAGCGTCATCGCCGCCGCCGGGATCGGGGCGGCGGTCGCGGTCGGGCTGGCGGCTCCCCCGCTGCACACCTGGGCGTCCGGGGAACAGGCCGGGCGTATGGCACTCGTGCTGCTGCCGCGTTTCGTGCTGGTCAGCAGTCTCCAGCCGTTGATCCTCAAGCATTACGCCGCCGGCACGCCCTGGTGGCCGGTGCTCGGATCGGCGTTGGGCGTCGGGGTGCTGGCGTTCGGCGCGTGGACGGTCATCCCATGCTGGGAACTGCCCGGCGTGGCGCTCGTCACCGCGCTGAGTGTCCTGCCCGGGTGGGGCGTGCTGCTCTGGCGGGAAAGGCACGCCGCATGAACGTGCTGATCGTCTCTCCCTGGCTGCCACACCCCGCGATTCCACACGCGGGCGGCCAGCATCTCTGGCAGGTCGTCGCGGGCTTGCGCGCGCGCGGCCACCGCCTCGCGGTGATCTGCTTCGGGCGCGGGGAGCCGACGTCGCAGGTTGGCGCGCTGGCGGCCCGCTGTGACTCGCTGACCGTGCTTACCCCCGCGTACACCTGGGGGCACAAGCTGGACAACCTGCGGCGAGGCGGCTGGCGGCACCCGCTGCAATTGGGCCGGCGAACACAGCGCGCGCTGCGATCCGCCCTCCCCGCCGTGTGCCGCGATCACCACATCGACGTGGTGCATCTGGCCTGGACCGAAATGGGCCGCTACCTGGACGCTGTGCCGTCCGGCGTCGGGACCGTCCTCGCCACGTTCGACGCCGAGTACATCGTCCGCCCCCGCGAGCTTGCGCTGCTGCCCTGGGGATGGGCTAGAATAGGGGCAGCCCGCCGCGTGATTCGCATCGAGCAAGGGGCCGTGCCACGCGCCGATGTGGTGCTGGCACGCTCCGCCGCCGACCGGATCGCCCTGGCACGGCTGGCTCCCGCGGCACGGATTCACGTCGTGCCGCCCTGGATCGGGCTGGACGCACTGCTGGCCGTGCCCCCGGATGCAGCGGTGCCGGGCCGGTGTGTGTTCGTCGGGGCGCTGGACCGCGTCGCCAACCAGGCCGCCGCGCGCTGGCTGCTGGACCGCGTCTGGCCGCGCGTGCAGGCGGCACATCCCGGCGCGGAACTGTGGATCGTCGGGGCGTATCCGCCGCGCTGGTTGACGCGCCGCGCCGCCCGTGATCCACGCGTGAACGTGCCCGGCTACGTGCCCGATCTGGCGGCGGTGTGGGCCGCGTGTGACGTGGCGCTGTGTCCCTCCCTGATCGGCGGCGGCGTCGTGACCAAAGTCGCCCAGGCGATGGCCGCCGGACGCCCGGTCGTCACCACGTCGCACGGGGGCGAAGGGATCGCGGCCCCCGCCAGCGCGCTGCGGGTCGCGGACGATCCCGGCGACTATGCCGGCGCGGTGCTGGTGCTGCTACGCGATCGCGCAGTGTGGCGACAGGTCGCCGGGGCCGGGCGGCAGCATGTGCGGGCCGCCTTCGACTGGTCCGCCAGCCTGGACGCACTCGAAGCGGCGTATCGCGTCGCCTGCCACCTGACCGTAGGTTTAGAAGATAAGGACACCCATTGAGCGCCGATCCCCTGGTTATGCTCGTCGTCGTCACCTGGAATGGCCTGCGCGATACGCTGGCCTGCCTGCAATCGATCCGCACGCAGACCTACGCGAACCGGCGCGTGGTGCTGGTCGATAACGCCTCGCAGGATGGCACGGTCGCGGCGGTGCGCCGCTACTTCCCGGACGTGCACATCATCGCCAACGCCACCAACACCGGCTACGTCCACGCCAACAACCAGGGCGCGCGCTGGGCGTTGGATCACGGCGCGGAGTGGGTGCTGCTGCTCAATAACGACGTGTGGCTGGCCCCGGATGCGCTGGCCGCGATGGTGCGCGCCGCCCAGGACACCCCCGGCGCAGGCGTGGTTGGCCCGGTGATGCAGCGCACGCTGCGCCCGGATATGCACGACCTGGGCGGGGACCTGAACTTCTGGTGGGGGCGCGTCCGGCTGCGGCAGGTCGCGCCATCGCTGGATGAGCGCGACGTGCTGCCGATCGACTACGTGTGGGGCTGCACGCTGATGGCGCATCGCGCCGTGTGGGAACAGATCGGCGGGCTGGAGCCGCTGTACGTGGCCTATTTCGAGGACGCCGAGTTTTGCCTGCGTGCCAAACGCCGGGGCTACACCACGATCACCGCGCTGCGCGCCCGCGTCGTGCATCAGGTCGGGCGCTCCGGCGAAAAGCGCTTCGCGTGGCAAACCACCCTGCGCATCCGCAACCACGCGCTGTTTTTCCTGCGTATGAGCCGCCCGCGCCACTGGCCGAGCCTGATCCCGGCCCTGCTGCTGGTGCAGCTTCCGTTGATCTTCGTGCGTTCCATGCGGGTGTATCTGGCGCGCAAGCTCCGCCGACGCAAGTACGCCGACCGTCCGATCACGCTGTGGGGCTACGACGCGACCGTCCGCCGCCCCACCGCCGAGCAGATCGAAAGGTGGCTGCATGACGCAGGTTATCCTTCGCGTGGATGACATTTGCGCCACCACGCGCCCGGCAGATGTGGCGACGCTCTACGGCCCGGCCTGGACGCGCGGCGTACCGCTGTGCTGCGGCGTGATCCCGGTGGCGGCCTATCGTTTTGCGCCGGGCGGTCCGCTGCCGGATGATCCCGTCGATATCCGCGCCAACCCAGAGCTTGTCGCGCTGCTGGCGGCGCAGCAGCGTGCCGGACTGGCCGCGATCCTGCTGCACGGGCTGCACCATCACCCCGGCGAGTGGGCCACTGCATCGCCAGCCACCATCGCCGACCGCGTGCGCGCCGGGCGTGACGTGCTGCGCGCCGCGTGGCCGGATGCCCCGCTGCATGTGGCCGTACCCCCGCACGATTACCTGTCCCCCGCGGGACTGCACGCGCTCCGGACGGCGGGGTGGGCGGTCTGCTCCAGTTGGGCGGCGGTGCATGGCGGGACGCGCCGCGCCCACTGGCAGGGACGGCTCCGGCGCGGGCGCGGGCTGCCCTTCGCCCCCCCCGCTGATGGCCGCTGGCCAACCGACATCACGCTGCTGGATTTCGCCGGGCCGGAAGCCGGCGACTGGCCGCACACGCGGCGCGTGCTGCGCTTGGCCGCGCGCTGGGCGTGCCCGGTCGTGTTCGTGCAGCATCCCTGGCGCTTGCTGCACGCGGACGGCACGCTCAACGCACGCGGCGCACGCTGGCGGCGCTGGCTGGACCGTCTGCTGGACGAACCCGGCGTATGTGTCACGCAATTCTCAGAGGCGGCAGCATGACCCCATCCCCGTTCCCAGGTGTCGGGTTTTCACGGAGTAAGGCTTGGCCCCTGAATTTACCCCGACTATCTACCCCTCCCCCTGGCTCCCTACCCGCACGCGGAGAGGGGGAACACGCCGGGATTGAAAGTCCCTCTCCGTTTACGGGGAGGGATTTAGGGAGGGGTAAACCAGCAGCGGCAAGCAATACAAACCTCCCCTCGCACACCCAACCACTCCACTTCGCCGTGATCATCACCACGCACAACCGGCCCCGCTTGCTGCGCCGCTGCGTGGCGAGCGTGCTGGCGCAGGACTTCCCCCCGGACCGGCACGCGATCCTCGTCGTGGACGACGGCAGCCGCCGCCCGGCGTCGCGCGTCCTGGCCCCGCACATCGCCACCGGACGGATCCGCTGCCTGCGCCAGCACCAGCAGGGCTGGGGCCGCGCCCGGCTGACCGGCGTGCAGCACACCCAGGCCGAGATCGTCGTCTTCCTGGACGATGACTGCATCGCGCCGCCGGGCTGGTTGGCGCAGATCACCGCCGGCTATGCCGCACATCCCAACGCGGACGGCATCGCCGGAGGACTGCGGCCCGGCGCACAGGTCAACGTCGCCGGGCGCAAGCAGTACCTGGGCCACCTGGCTTACTTCAACCGCATGAACGCGCCGCTGGGCACGCACACCGGGGCGTTCGGGCGCGCGTGGTTCACCTTCGGCGGCAATCGCTCGTTCCGGCGGGCGGTGTGGCTGGCGGCCTACGACGAGGCGCGCGCGGCGTGGTATTACGACGACATGCTGCTCGACCTCGCGCTGCGCGAACGGGGGGCCGTGATCTACTACGATCCGGCGGCATGGGTGACGCATCACTACTGGCTGAGCGTGCCACAGCGCGTCCGGGCCGCGTATCGCTATGGGCGCGCGGAGGGGCAGGTCCCGCCACACGCCGCGCAACTGGTTCGGCAAGATGCGCCTGCCGCCGGGAGCCTGCGCGACCGGTGGGCGCAGTTGCGGCGCGAGACCCCGGACGCAGCATGGCAGGCACGCGCCGGGTACGCCCTGACGCAGCCGCTGGTCCGGCTGGCGTACTGGATCGGGCGAATAGTTTCAAAACGTTTGGCTATGACGTAGAATAATTGGTACTATACCAATCAACATGAGGATGAGGGTGGTATGCGAGATAGACGCCCCGTAGACGAACTGACCATCGAAGAACTGGAGCGCATCCTGGCGGTCCGCAAGCGCGAAGCCCGTATGGAACGGTTGCGCCACTACGAGCACCAGGGACGGCGTGTCGCCGATCCGCCGGAGTGGACGCCCCCGCCCGCAGAGCCGGACACCGCCCCGCGCCAGCACGAAGCCGCCCACGAACTCAAACCGCCGGAGCCGCCCGTCACCTACGACCTGACGGACGACATCCCGCGCTTTGAGGACGAACCCGACACCGGGCACCCGGCGCGGCTCACCAACCATCGCCGCAAACGCAAAGGCGAGCGCAGCCCAACCTGGGACAAACTACTGCTGGGGATCGAGGTGGCGGCGATCCTGGGGCTGGCGGCGGTGCTCATCCTGGGCATCTACCTGGTGATGGACGAAAACGAGAAGATCGACGCCCTGGCTGCCGAAACCGACGACATCCGGCGTGACGCGGCGCTGCTGCGCGCCACGCCGACGCCCGCGCCCGAACTGGCGCTCTCGTCGTCGAAGTACGTGCTGCCCGGCGGGCACTACTCGCCCGACCTGACCAACGGCTACGGCGTGTTCAACTACACCGAGCTGATGGACGCCCTGCCGGAAAACGTCAGTCCGCAGGCCATCGCCCAGATCACGGCCCCGCAGGCCACGAACTTTACGCCGCAGTCCACCAGCCCGATCCGGATCGTGGTCGATACGCCCGAGGTGAAGATCGACGCCTCGATTTTCGGCGGTGACGACTGGTACGCGCTGCAGAAGGGGGTCGGGCATTGGCTGGGCAGCGCCACCGCCGGCCAGGACGGCAACATGGTGCTTTCGGCCCACAACGATATCTATGGCGAAACCTTCCGCTACATCGAAAAGCTCAAACCGAGCGACGAGATTCGGGTGATGGCGCAAAACGGGGTGTGGTACACTTACCAGGTGCGCGAGAAAGTCGTCGTCGACCCGACCGACGTCTGGGTGCTGGATCAAACCAGCGAACCAACGGCGACGTTGATCACCTGTCATCCCTACCGCGTTGATACCCAGCGCATGGTGGTATTCGCCGATCTAACCAGCGCCGAGTGATTGAACCGATAACCTTTAACCAAACCGTTGTCAGTTGAGGAGAACGCATGGCAAAGAAAGGCCGTAAACCGAATTTACCGAAGGAAACCCTGGAACGCGCGCGCCGCGAAATGTATGGGCAGGCAGCGGCTCCAGAAGAACCCCAAGCGCCTGAGGAACCCCAGCCGCAGGAAGCCGCCCCGGCACAGCCCCAGCAGTTCAAGCCGGGCGTGGTGCGCGGGGCCAATCTGCGCCAGGAGTACGCCTACGTGCTCTCCGACCTGCAGAACATGGGCGTGCTGGCCGGGATTTTGATGGCGATCCTGATCGTGCTGTCGTTTTTCCTGTAGCGCGATCATCCCGCCACCACACACACGCGCCGTGTCACAGCAGATGCTGCACGGCGCGTTTTTTGTTCACAGCGTAATAGGGGGTTATGCTAGATATCCTGGCGCGTGTGTCGATGGTTTACCCCTCCCTAAATCCCTCCCCGTGAACGGAGAGGGACTTTGGGTCCTGGTTTGTTTCCCCCTCTCCGCGCGCGGGGAGGGGGCCAGGGGGAGGGGTAAAACTAGCATAACGCCCTAATAGGGTGGGTGATGTGTAACGTGTAAATGTCAGCAATGAACCAATGCGGGGCCAGCGTAGAAAAAACGTCTGGCCTGGGTGATAGTCAGGCGGGGGAAATAGCAGGCATAAGCCGGTGTGCTGCACCGGCAGCCCGCTATGAGCACCAGACATCACCGCCGCCGGTGGGGGCGTGCGTCAGTCAGAAACCTGCACGTCGTCGCGCTTGAGCAGCACGACCTTAAGCTGGTACTGGTTGAGCAGACGCCGCACGATCGGGTTGCTCTGCACCGGCAAAATCTGCTCCTGGCCATCTTTGGTCAGTTCGAAGTGATAGACATCGACGCGGCGCACACCCGCGTGCCAGTGTTCTTCCAGCCCAACAATCGGGCTAATTTCCCACCCTTCGGCCAGGTAGCGGAGCAGCACATCGGCAGGGGCGTAGGGTTGTGACGTCGAGGACCAGTGCCGGCGGGTGTCGTTGGTTCGCAGTTCCATCTCAATGAACGATGGTGCGGTGTTTTTCATGGGGGTTTTCCTCCTTAAACAATATTGTTTTCGGGGAGTGATGTACTGTAGATCGTACATACTCTATTTTAACAAAAAACCATAAATCAATGAAGATTTTTTTACACGGCAGTCCACATGCGCCACCCGGCTCGCCTTGACCCGTCCCGGCTGGCGGGCTAGAATACGCGCGTGTTTTCATTCACATTATAGCATACAAAGAGGTGTGGTCGTGGCAACAGAAATCCAGATTAGCGACATTGCCCAGTACGAAGGCCAGGAAGTCATGGTGCGCGGCTGGCTCTATAACCGCACGGACAAAGGGCGGCTGCAATTTTTGCTGGTGCGGGACGGCACCGGCATCGTGCAGTGTGTGGCGTTCAAGAAGGAACTGCCGGAAGACGTGTTTGCGGTGGCCGCCGAGCTGACGCAGGAGTCGTCGCTGCGCATCACCGGCACAGTCCGCACCGACGCGCGCGCGCCGGGCTACCCCGGCGGCTACGAGATCGGGATCAGCAACATCGAGCTGATCCAGATGGCCGGCGAATACCCGATCCAGCCCAAAGAGCACGGCGTCGAGTTCCTGATGGACCACCGGCACCTGTGGGTGCGCTCGCTGCGGCAGTGGGCTGTGCTGCGCATCCGCGCCACGATCATGAACACCATCCGTAACTTCCTCGACGATCACGGCTACCTGCTGATCGACACGCCGATCCTGACCCCGACCGCCGGCGAAAACACCACCACCCTGTTTGAGATCGACTACTTCGGCGAGCCGGCCTACCTGGCCCAGACCGGCCAGTTGTACAACGAGGCGAACATGGCCTCGTTCGGCAAGGTCTACTGCTTTGGCCCGACCTTCCGCGCCGAAAAATCCAAGACGCGCCGCCACCTGATGGAGTTCTGGATGGTCGAGCCGGAGATGGCGTTCTTCTCGCTGGAGGACCTGATGGACATGCAGGAGCAGTTCGTCAGCGCCATCATCCAGACCGTGCTGGACAAGCACCCGATGGAATTGGAGATTCTGGAGCGCGACACCAGCCGCCTGGAAAGCATCCAGCCGCCGTTCCCGCGCATCAGCTACGACGAGGCGGTCGAGCGCCTGGGCCAGTTGGCCGCAGAAACCGGCGACCCGGACCGCAAAGCCGAACTGGCGATCACGTGGGGCGACGATTTCGGCGCGCCGCACGAAACCGCCATCGCCGAGATGTTCGACCGGCCCGTCTTCGTCTACCACTACCCCACCGCCGCCAAAGCGTTCTACATGCCCCCCGTCGAGGGGCGGCCCGAAGCCTGCCGCAGCGTCGATCTGCTGGCCCCGGAGGGCTACGGCGAGATCACCGGCGGCAGCGAACGCATCTTCGACCCCGACCTGCTGGAGGAACGCATCAAGGAGATCGGGATCGACCCGCAGAACTACGCCTGGTACCTGGACCTGCGCCGCTACGGCAGCGTGCCGCACGCCGGGTTTGGGATGGGCGTGGAGCGCGCGGTGGCGTGGGTGTGCGGCTTGCAGCACATTCGCGAAGCCGTGCCCTACCCGCGCATGTTGAACCGGCTCTATCCGTAGGAACAGGTATGCAACCGGCACCGATCCACGAACAACGCAAACTGATCCGGCACCTGCTGGACGATTCCCAGCCGGCGGATGCCCCGACGGCCTATTATGCCCTGTTCAGCGATCCGAAGCGCGCGGCGTTGTTCACCCGCACCAACGACGAGGGCCGCGCGACCGGGTTTGTGGCGCGCGTGCAGACCGGGATCGAGCTGTTCCGCCCGCTGGTGACGCTGCGCTGCCACGATGCCGAGTGCGCGGCGGATCTGCTGGCCGACGCCCTGACGCCGGGTCGCCCGTACATTTTGTTCGCTAACCTGAACCAACTGCCGCTGGTCGGCGGCAGCCTGCAGGTGGGCCAGCAGCGCATCTTGCTCATCTACCGGCTGGACCCGCGCCGCTTCGCCCCGGAGGTCAACGTGCTGGTGCGCTGCGATAATGCCCCAGACGGCAGCCCACGCTGCAAGATCGACAGCGGCACGTCCCAGGCCAGCGCCGGCGTCAACTGGCAGAGTCCCGCCTTCGCCGAAGTGTACGTGCAGACGGACCCCCCCGCCCGCCAGCGCGGTTGGGGCCAGAGCGTCGCCTCGGCCATCACACAGGCGGTCCTGGACAGCGGACGCATCCCGATTTACCTCGTCGAGAACAACAACGCTCCCTCGCGCCGCCTGGCCGAAAAGCTTGGCTACGTGGACACCGGCGCGCGCCAGGTCTACGCCAATGCATTCTACGCGGGGCACCCCGGCGGGCAAAACACGCAGTAAGGACACATTATGGTCGATTTCACGATGTATTTTCCGCCCGCGTTCCTGTGGGGCACGGCAACCGCTGCCCACCAGGTCGAGGGCCACCACACCAACAACAACTGGCACGCCTGGGAAACCTCCGGGCCGGGCCACGTCTACCAGGACCAGCCGGCCGGGCCAGCCTGCGACTGGTGGCAGGGGCAGCGTTACGTCGAGGACTTCGACCGCGCGGTCGAGCTGCACAACAACGCGCACCGTTTTTCGCTGGCGTGGAGCCGCATCGAGCCGGAAGAAGGCACATACGACGACGACGCGCTCCAGCACTACGCGGACATGATCGCCGCGCTGCGCGACCGCAGGCTGGAGCCGATGGTCACGCTGCACCACTTCAGCCACCCACTGTGGCTGGAACACCAGGGCGGCTGGGCCAATCCGCAGGCGATCGGGCACTTCATGCGCTTTGCGGAGCACGTAGTCGCGGCGCTGGGCGACGACGTGACGATGTGGTGCACCATCAACGAGCCGCTGGTCTACGCCACGCAGGGCTGGCTGCTGGGGCACTTCCCGCCCGGCACGCGCAGCCCGCGCCAGACCTACCAGGTCATCACCAACATGCTGCGCGCCCACGCCGCCGCCTACCGCGCCATCAAGGCGATCCGCCCCAACGCCCAGATCGGGCTGGCCAAGCACCAGCTCAGCCTCATGCCCGGCTGGCCGCCGCTGGTGCACCTGCCCGCGCGCAACACGGTACGGCACGTCTTCAACCGGGCGTTCATCCTGGCGCTGAAGACCGGCAAGCTGCGGCTGCCCTTCCGCCGTGTGGATGTGCCGGAAGCAAAGGATACGCTGGACTGGATCGGGCTGAATTACTATTATCGTTTTGGCGCGGCGTTCAATCCGCTGTTCCCGCACTCGTTCTTCATCCGCCAGTACCAGCCCCGGGGCGGCATCCAGGGGCCGGAAAGCGTGGGCGAAATCTGGCCGGAGGGACTGTTCGAGCATATTCGCTGGCTGTGCGAGACGCTCGACAAACCGCTGTACGTCACCGAGAACGGCGTCGCCGACCCCGCCGACACACTGCGCCCGCAGCACCTGATCCGCAGCCTGCGGAGCGTGTGGCAGGCGATCAACTTCAACTACCCGGTCAAGGGTTATTTCCACTGGACGCTGACCGACAATTTCGAGTGGTCGGAAGGCTACGATCCGCGCTTCCAGTTCGGGCTGTACGCCTGCGATCACGACACGCAGCAGCGCAGCAAGCGCCGCAGCGCTGATCTGTACGGCGAAATCTGCCAGGCCAACGCGCTCACCTCGGCCATGGCGCGGCGCTACATCCCCGACCGGTTCGACGAGGTGTTCCCCGGCGTGCCGGTGCAGGACGAGGTCGAGCTGGTCGATCCTGACAGGCGCAGCACCTCAGAACAGGATGCGGTGGGGTAACGGGCCGCCGGAGGGGCTGGACGCACAACTTTTGTCACCAACGCCAATTTGCCAGGGAAGTACCCTGTCTGCATAATAGAGGTGCTGTCCGGGTTATATGCCGGGCAGCCACTATCGACTATGTTGAAAAGTACAGGAGCTATCGTGCGACGTTACACGCTGTACCGCTTTGTGTTGTTAGTACTCTTGGTGGTGCCGTTGATGGCCTGCGCCCATGACGATTCGAAGGCCAGCGGCCCCAGCGCGCCCCCACGCCAGGACGATGACGATCTGGCGGCTGTGGTCAATGGCCAGCCGATCACGATGGCCGAATTTGAGCGCGAGCGCGCGCGCCGGACTGCCGGGCTGGACATCCAGCCGGCGGATGCTGCGGCCTTCGATGCCTACGTGCTGGAAACGATGATCGAGCAAGTGCTGATCGCGCAGGCCGCCGAGCGCCTGGAGATCGAAGTTACCGAGGACGAGGTCGACGCGGAACTGGCCGAACAGGCCCTGATCGCGACCGAGGCCGGCGTGTCGCTGGACGAGTTCGTGGCCTCGCAGTTGTACACGATGGACGACTATCGCGCGGCGGTGGGCCAACTGCTGCTGGCGCAAAAGGTCAGCGCGGCGGTGGTCGATGTCCCGCCGACCGCGACGCAGATCCATTCGCGACATATCCTGGTGGCCGACGAAAAAACGGCGCTGATGCTGCTGGAGCAGTTGAACAGCGGCGCAAACTTCGCCGAACTGGCCCGCCAGTATTCGCTGGACAAGACCACCGCGCCCAACGGCGGGGATTTGGACTGGATCAGCGAGGGCGATCTGCTGCAGCCCGAAGTCGAGCGCGTGATCTTTGCCATGCCGCCCCAGACGCGCACCGCTACCCCAGTCAAGAGCAGCCTGGGCTACCACATCATCGAGGTACTGGAACGCCGCGATGACGGCCAGTTGAGCGCTGCTGCGCTGGCCCGCAAGAAGCAGCAGGCGTTTATGGCGTGGCTCCAGGCCGAGATGGAAGCCGCGGAGATCGAGCGTTATATCGGGAGCTAAGCTTAAGGACATATTGGGCGGGCCGGAGTGGTCCGCCTCTGGTAGTTTGGGGAGACACTATGAGCCAGGGCGCAACTGTTTTTTTTAACTTCATCAGCCTGATTTTCTTGGGCTTGACGATTCTGATCGCTGTGATCGTGTTCAGTGTGGCCTCCGGGTCGATGGACCCGCCGTTCCTGGCCCCGGAAACACCCGGCCCCACGGCCACCCAGTTTACACTGCCGGAGGACGAGCTCACCCTGACGCCAGCGGGTGACAGTGCGGAAACGCCGGCCCCGGACCAGACCGGGACCCCGGCACCAGACGACACGAGTCAATAGGCGCGTTGATGGGCCGGGGCGTGAAGCGCTTCTTCAATTGGGTGACACTCTTTTTTGCCGGGCTGACGCTGGCGACCGGGGGACTGGTGTTGGGCGTGGCGTCGGGCGCGGTGACGCCGCCGTTTTTGGCTCCCACCACGACAACGGCAGGCTTGCCACCGGCAGCGACGGTCACCGCTGCGCCAAGCGTCACGCCAACCCGCGCGGCGACTGCAGCGGCAGTGGCACAAGTGACCGATCCCGCCCCGGCTCCCGTGATCGCAACAGAAACCACAGCGCCAACGCACACCCCATCCGTCGTGCCGACTCACACCGCCAGCCCGGAGCCATCCGCACCGCCCGCCAGCGCGACGCTCAGCCCCATGCCGACCTTTGCCCCGACCCGCACGCCGCTGGCACCGCTGCCGACCGGCTCGCCGACGCCCGTCCCTTCATGGACGCCGGCCCCGCTGGCCTCGCCGACCAGCACGCCCACGCCGCCCCTGCCGACCCCCGTGCCGACCCATACCCGCGCCCCGTACCCGTTCGTGGTGCAGCCGGGCACGCCGCGTGTGCGGGACAATTACCTGAATCCGGCGGGCTGCGAGTGGCAAGGGCTGGGCGGATCCACGATCACCAACCAGGGCGAGCACCTGCCCGGGATCGAGGTGCGCATCTGGTCGGAGGAGGGCCGTGAATGGACCATCACCAGCGGCGACGCGCCCCTCTACGGCGAAAGCGGCTGGGAAGTGCAGCTTGGCGACGAACCCACGCCGGCGCGTTTCCGGGTGTCGCTGTGGCAGGACGGGCAGCAGGTCTCCCCGGTGGTAGATGTGCTGCTGCGAGGCGATTGCCAGACCAACCTGGGCCAGATTAATTTCGTGCGGATTCGTCCCCACTGACCGGAGCCACTATGTCGCAGCCTGCCAACCGTTTCGCGCCCCTGTTTGATGTGATCACGGTGTTGTTCGTGGTGCTGACGGTGCTGGTGTTGGGCGGCATGGTGTTGATTGTGCGCGACCCCCGCACGCCGATCAATCCGCTGCCGCCGGGCGCCTCGCCGACGCAGGCCGCGATCCCGACCAACACCGCCACGCCGCTGCCCAGCGCCACGCCGACAATGACGCTCACGCCGAGCCACACCCCGCCCCCGCCCACGCCGAGCTACACGCCCAGCGCAACCGCGACGCCGTCCCCCACCGCCACGCCGACGCCCACACCGACACTGACGCCCACGCCGACCTACACGCCCAGCCTGACCCCGACGCCGGTCGTCGACGAGCCGCTGGCCACGCCCGCGCCGCCCGCCACACGCACGGGCGCACCGCTGGATGACGGCAGCGGCAACCCGGTCGCGGGCAACGGCGGCGGCGCACCCCAGGCCACAGCACCCCCGGCAGCGACCCGGTCGCCCTTCGCCTTTACCGCCGCCAACCCGCGTTACGAAGCCCACACCGGCCCGGAGGAGTGCGACTGGCTGAGCGTAGCCGGGGTCGTGACCGGGCTGGACGGCGCGCCGCTAACCGGGGTGGCGCTGCGGCTCAGCAGCGCGGACGGGCGCTTCAGCGAGGTCCAGTTTTCGGGGATGGCCCCCGGGGCTACGCCGGGCGCGTTCGAGTTCATGCTGGGCACCCGGCCCCGCCGCGCCACGTACACGCTGCGCGTGCTCAGCCCCAACGGCGGCAATCCGGTCTCGGACCTGATCTACGTGGAAACCAGCGATACTTGCCAGCGCAACGTGACAATAGTAGAGTTTATTCAAAATCACCCCTATTGATGGGGACCTGGATTGGCGACAATGAGCAAGGAGCGCAGCGGCATGGACAACCCCGATCACAACACCCGCATTACCAGCGGTGTGCCCGGCCTGGACGACATGCTAAACGGCGGGTTCATCCCGGAATCGGCGGTCCTGGTGCGCGGCGCACCCGGCACCGGCAAGACCACGTTGGGCCTGCAATACCTGCTGGAAGGGGTACGCCACGACGAACCGGGGCTGTTCGTGTCGTTCGAGGAGTTCCCCCAATCGCTCTACCGCGATGCGGCTGGGCTGGGCTGGGATTTGCCGTCCATCGAGGACACCGGCCAGCTGCGGATGGTCTTCACCTCGCCCGAAGTGCTGCTCAAAAGCCTGACCACGCCCAGCAGTAAGCTGCTGCGCACCATCCAGGAGGGCGATATCCGGCGCGTGGTGATCGACAGCCTGACGCACTTCACGCAGTACATCACCGACGGGCACGAACTGCGCAACGTGTACCACCAGGTGATCAACGGCTTCCGGCGCGAAGGCGTGACCGGGCTGTACCTGGGCGAAGAGATGCGCTCCGACTACACCAACCGCGAAAAAGGCCGCCTGTCGTTCGTGGTCGATGCGATCATGATGCTGCGCTACCTGGAGATCGACTCCACGATCCAGCGCGCGCTGGTGGTGCTCAAGATGCGCGCCTCGGCGCACGACACCACGATCCACAGCTACGCCATCAGCGAGGACGGCATCACCGTCGGGCCGGCCCTCACCGGCAAGACCGGACTGCTCAGCGGGCTGGCGACGCGCAGCATGATCAGCACCGTGAGTGACGGTTGACAACCCATTTTGAATCCGCTAACATTCACCCAACCGTTGCCGTATGTGATGGGCGGTGGCTTGTTGGCAAATTGCTCGGACCGGGTCCTGCGCGGCAGGGCATCCGAACCGTGTCAGGGCCGGAAGGCAGCAGCACTAAGGATTTCACCCTGGGTGCCGCAGGGGTGCCTGGCCCGAGCAATCTGCTCGCAAGCCCCGCCCGTTTTTGATGGCAGGTGAGCGCAGTGGGCCGGATGTCAGAGCGATTTTCGTTACGTGTGCACAAACGTACCTGGCTGGCCGTTTCGGGGCTGGCCACCGCCGCTGTGATTGGCGGGGTGGTGGTTTGCTGCGTGATTCCCTCGACGGTCACGATCAAGATCGGCGAGCAGAGTTTGCGACACCGCACCCGCGCCGATACCGTGCGCGAAGCCCTCGACGATGCCGGGGTGCAGCTCGACGAGGCGGACGTCGTCTGGCCGGACCCGTCCACCGCGCTGCGCGATGGCATGACGATCACCGTCCACAAGGCGTTTACCGTCCAGATCGACGCCGACGGCAAACGCCGGCAGGTACAAACCCAGTTCGCCCACCCCTTGAACATCCTCACCGAACAGAACATCCAGGTCAGCCTGCGCGATCAACTGGTCGTCGACGGGGCGACGTTCTCCCGCGCGCAGCTCGAAGCCGAGCTGTGGCCGCTGGCCCCGGCTAGCATCCGCGTACAGCGCAGCGCGCTGATCAAAGTGCGCGACGGCAACCGCACGCTGTTCGTGCATACCCCGGCGGTGGATGTCGGGCGTGCGCTGGCCTGGCTCGGCCTGGACCTGTACCTGGCCGACCAGATCACGCCCCCGCTGGATACGCCCATCACGCCCGGCATGGCGATCACGATTCGCCGCTCGCAGCCGGTGACACTGGTCGCGGACGGGCGCACGCTCGCCACCCGCGCCCCCGGTCCCCAGGTCGGCGATGCGCTGGCGGCGGTCGGCGTGGCCCCGGTCGGGCAGGATTTCACCATCCCCCCGCCGGATACGCCCGTCCAGCCGGAGATGGTGATCCAGGTCGTGCGCGTGACCGAAGACCTGGTCATTGAGCAAACGCCAATCCCATCCTGGACGATCTACCAGCCGGACAACGAGCTGCCTGCCGGGGCACGGCGCGTGCTCCAGACCGGCGCACCGGGCCAGCGCGAACGGCGCGTATTGGTGCGCTACGAGGACGGGCGCGCGGTCCAGCGCCACGTCCAGGACGAACAGATCATACAATCGCCCGTGCCGACGATCATCGCCTACGGCACGCGCCCAAATGGAGCCTCATGAACGACCGCCAGCTTTTGGACCACTACGATATTGTCCCCAAAAAGAGCCTGGGCCAAAATTTCCTGCACGATCCCAACGCCCTGGAAAAGATCGTCGAACTGGCCGAACTGCCGCCAGGCGCGACCGTGCTGGAGATCGGCCCCGGCACCGGCAACCTGACGCGGGTGCTGGCCGAGCACGCGGCGCGCGTCGTGGCGGTGGAGTTGGATGGCCGCCTGATCGACGTGCTGCGCGACCGTCTCGCGCCGTACCGGCATGTGACGCTGGTGCAGGGGGACATCCTGGAAGTCGATATCGCCGAACTGGTGGGGATGGGGCCGTATTATGTGGTGGGCAATGTGCCGTACTACATCACCAGCGCCATTTTACGCCACATCCTGGAGCGCCCCGCCCGCCCGCAGCGCGTGGTGCTGACGGTCCAGCGCGAAGTCGCCGAACGCCTGACCGCCCAGCCGGGCGACATGAGCCTGCTGGCGGTCAGCGTGCAGGTGTACGGCCAGCCGCAGATCGCGATGCGCCTCAAGCCGGGGGCCTTCTGGCCGCGCCCGGACGTCGAGTCGGCGGTGGTGGTGATCGATACCGGCGGCGGCCCGGCGGTGGATGTGCCCGACGAAACGCTGTTCTTCCGCGTGGTGCGGGCCGGGTTCAGCCAGAAGCGCAAACAGCTTCGCAACACGCTCAGCGCCGGGCTGCACATCGACAAAGCGCGGGCGGGAGAGCTGCTGGCGCAGGCCGAGATCGACGCGCGCCGCCGGGCCGAGACGCTGGCGCTCGACGAGTGGGCGGCGTTGGCGCGCGCGGCGGCCCAGGCCGGGCTGTGAACGCGCCACGCCCCACCCCGCTCACTCCCACATCAGCCATCCCTCCACGAACGCATCGAAGCTGACCGTGCCCGGAGCCTGGGGGATGACCTTGACCGTGATCGCCATCGGCTCGCCGGGCGAAAGCTGCAAATTCTGCGCCGGATGGACCCGCGCAAAGCCCGTGACGCGCCCGTATTCGTCCAGCAGCGTCATGGTCACCGCCAGGTCGGTGGCCGGGGCGAGGCTGTAATTGCGGATCGAGAGCGTGACCTGGTACTGGTCGATGACAAATTTGCCCGACACCGGCGTCACGCGCAGGTCGGCATAGCGCCGTTCGACATCATGCGCGACCTGCCCGGACGCGACGACGATCTGCGCCCGCGCGTAGCCTTCCGGGATCTGTTCGAACAGCACGCGGTACGGCCCGCTGTCTCCCGCCGGGAGCACCCAGCGCGAGAGCAGCGCCTCCTCCGTCGCCAATGGCACGCCATCAGGCGACAGCAGCCGCACTTCGACGGTAATCGCTTCGACGGGTACGTTCAGACCGTTGTGAATTTGTCCCAGACAGATCAAGCTGCCGACCGGCGTCGCGTAACACGCGGACCCCTTCACGTTGAGGTACAGGGCAACTGGCGACACACTGCCATCGACCGTGAACAGCGGTGTCGCTGTCCAGCCCGGTGTCATGGTGGGTGGCAGCAGTGTATACCCCAAGAGTGGCAGCGTGGGTTCGCGTGTTGGGGGGGGCGTGCTATCTGATGACCAGAGTTGCCCGCACCCCGCGACTAAAACGCCAACCCAAATCCACAACCATCGCCAGCTTCGATGTTGCATCGGGGGGGCAAATATCCCTCAGTATCCAAAAACCTGCTCTAATATCCCACATTATAGCGGATGTATCGACTCTGGGCAGAGTAAAAACGGGTTTTTGGGGGGTTTGAAGTGGGACAATGGATTGACGATGGATTAAGGCCGGCTGCCATGACTATTTTTGGGGCTGCGCGGGGGGCATTTTTCTATTTGACGGCTCTGGTATTTATGGTACAATGCGCGCAATGGTGCTGGACCATAGACCAGCGTCGCTTTGTCCACCGAGTAATTGATGCCAATCGTGTCAGAAGATTCGACAGATTCGACCGACCCCCCATCGTCTAGATTAACGCAACGCGAGACGGCGACGTTCTGCGTATGGGCGTGGTATGGCTGCATACCGCCGCCCGTGGCGTGGTGCGCCCCGCGACTTGTCTTCCCACCCCAATCAGGCTCAAAAAGGGAAATATCGTGGATAGTAGCTTAACCGGGCTGATGGTGTTAGGCGGGTTTATCCTGCTTAACGCAATTTTGAAAATGGCGTATGTGGCCTTGATCAACACGCCGAAAGCCCAACTCAAGGAAATGGCCGAAGCAGGCCACAAACAGGCCGGACAGGCGCTGCGGCTGTCGACCGACGCGACCCGGCTGCTGGCGTCGCAGCAGTTGATCGACGTCTTGCTGCGCTTTACGATTGCGGTGGTGGCTGCCGTGACACTGGCCCCGGCGCTGGGCGATGTGCTGGCCGACACCGGGCTGGCCGCCTCCGCTGCCGACATCCTGGCGTATGTCAGCGTGCTGTTGATCGCCGCGATTTTCACCTTGATCTTCGGGGAAATGCTGCCGGCGAACATCGCGCTGGGCCACGCGGACCGCATCGCGCTGTGGGCTGCTGGGCCGGTGAAGTGGTTGTCCGGCCTGCTTGCCCCGGCGCTGCGCGTCATGCAGTGGGTCAGCGGGCAGGTGGCGGCTCCGTTCGTGGGGCGTGGCAGTACGTCGCTGGTCACCGAGGAAGAGATCAAAATGCTAATCGATGCCGGGTCCGAAGGCGGGGCGATCCTGGACGGCGAGAAAGAGATGATCTACTCGATCTTCCAGTTCGGCGACACCCTGGCGCGTGAAGTCATGGTCCCGCGCATCGACATGGTCGCGCTGGAGGCCACGACCACGATCCAGGATGCGCTGAGTACGATCATTGAGGCCGGGCATTCCCGCATTCCAGTGTACGAGGAGTCCATTGATCATGTATACGGGCTGCTGTACGCCAAAGACCTGCTGCCGTTGATGCGCGAGGGCGACCTGGCGCGCTCGATCCGGGACTTTTTGCGCCCGGCGTATTTCGTCCCCGAATCGAAGAAAGCCGGGGACCTGCTAACCGACTTGCAACAGCGCAAAATCCACCTGGCGGTTGTGGTCGACGAGTACGGCGGCACGGCGGGGCTGGTCACCGTCGAGGACCTGATCGAGGAGATCGTTGGCGAAATCCGCGACGAGTACGACTTTCACGAAGAGGAAGTCTACCAACGGATCGGCGACAACGAGTACATCTTCGACGCCGGGATCGACCTGGACGATCTCAACCGCCAGCTTGAGGTCGACCTACCAACCGAAGACAGCGACACGCTGGGCGGTTACATCTTCAGCCAACTGGGCAAAGTGCCGGTCGAGGGCGAGCAGATCGAATCCAACGACCTGCATCTAGAGGTGCTCAGCGTGGACGACCGCCGCATCCGCAAAATCCGCGTGGTGCGCAAGCCACTGCCGGCAGAGGTCGAGGACGTGGCAGAAGAACCCGCCCCCACGCCGAATTGAAGAGCTGCCCTCGGGGCCTTACTGCTGGTGTTCGGGTGGGTGGCCCAGCGGATCGCCTAGCGCCGGAAGTTGTGCACAACAGGCCATGCCCTGCCAGGCGGCACTGCGCCGTGCGGCCTGCCTGTGCGTGGCCCCACGCATGCACGACAGTAAGCGAGCCAGATCAGAATACGGTATACTACGCCGGAACGCCGATGCGCATCCTATCCCGGACCGTAACCTGTTATGACCCGTGTGTTTATCTCCTACAGCCGTACCGACGAAAAGTTCGCCCGCCGCCTGGCGACCGACCTGGACCGGCTCGGCGCGTCGATCTGGATCGACGTCGACGATATCCCGCCCGGCGTCAACTGGAGCAGCGCCATCCAGCGCGGCCTGGACGAGTGCGACGTGTTGCTGCTGATCATGTCCCCGGAGTCGATGGCCTCGGCCAACGTCGCCGACGAGTGGCAGTATTTCCGCGACGAGGGCAAGCCGATCATCCCGGTCATGTGGAAAGCCACCCCTTCGATCCACTTCCAACTGCGCCGCATCCAGTACATCAACTTCGACGGGCAGAACTACGACACCGCGCTGGGCACGCTGCGCGACCGCCTGTTCGACGAACTGGCGTCCGGCGATCACGACCGGCCCCAGCTCACCGCGCCCAAGAAGCAGTTGATCGCGCTGGGCAACACGCGCCGCGTCGCGCTGCGCCGCACCCTGACCGGTCACCGCGACAGCGTGCAGGACGTGGCCTTCAGCCCGGACGGGCAGTTCGTGGCGTCGGCCTCAGATGATCGCAACGTGCGGCTGTGGTACACCGGGCGGCGCAAGCGCATCAAAATGATGATCGGGCACGAAAAGCCGGTGAACGCGGTCGCCTTCAGCCCCAGCGGGGCGTTTCTGGCGTCCGGGTCGGATGATCGCAGCATCCGGTTGTGGCACGTCGGCAAGCGCTACTGCATCACGGCGCTGTACGGGCACGCCGGGCCGGTCATGACGCTGAGCTACAGCCCGGTCGAGACGCTGCTGGCGTCCGGCGGCGACGATGGCGCGGTGCGGCTGTGGGACGCCCAGACACGCAGCGCGATCGGGGTGCTGGGCACCCACGATGCGCCGGTGCGCACGCTGGCCTTCAGCCCGGACGGTGCGCAGTTGGCCTCGGCGGCGCTGGATGGCTCGGTGCGGCTGTGGGATGTCACCGAGCACGACGAGCTGACCACGCTCGGCGTGTCGGCGGGGGGGCGGCGGCTGGCCTTCAGCCCGGACGGATCGCTGCTGGTCGTCGGGCTGGAAAGCGGCGGGCTGGTGGTGTTGGATGCGGCCACCCACGAGCCGATCACCACTGTGTACTACGCCGACTACAACACCAACTGTGTACGTGGCGCGGCCTTCAGCCCGGACGGCGCGCTGCTGGCGATGGGGTCGCTGGATGGCAGCGTGCGCCTGTGGAAAGTCGCCGATCTGCGCGCGGGGAAGACCCGGCGCGCGGTGCGTGCACTGCGCGAGCATGAGGGCGGCGTGACCGGCGTGGCCTTCAGCCCGGACGGCACGCTGCTGGCGTCCGCCTCGCACGACACGACGGTCCGCCTGTGGGGCGTCACCACGTAGGCCGCGCTCAAGCGCCAATTGATGAATACAGTTTAGCTTCAAAACTATGTCTGCAAGGAGGAAATACACAATGCAATACAGGACGTTTGGACGCACCGGCTGGAAGATCAGCGAAATTGGATACGGCATGTGGGGCATGGGCGGCGATTGGAAAGGCTCCGAGGACGAGCAATCACTGCGCGCGCTGCATCGCGCGGTGGAGTTGGGCTGCAACTTCTTCGACACCGCCTGGGCCTATGGCAGCGGCCACAGCGAGCATCTGCTCGGCGAACTGGTGCGCGACTATCCCAAGAAAAAGCTGTACGTCGCCAGCAAGATTCCGCCCAAAAACTTCACCTGGCCCTCGCAGCGGCACTTCACGCTGGACGACACCTTCCCGCCGGAGCACATCCGCGCGTACACCGCCAAGACGCTCGATAACCTGGGCCTGGACAGCATCGACCTGATGCAGTTCCATGTGTGGGAGGATGCCTGGGCGGAGGACGAGCGCTGGCAGCGGGCCGTGACCGACCTCAAGGGCGAGGGGCTGATCAAAGCGATCGGCATCAGCATCAACCGCTGGGAGCCGGAAAACGCGCTCAAAACGCTGCGCACCGGCCACATCGACGCGGTACAGGTGATCTACAACATCTTCGACCAGGCCCCGGAGGACGAACTGTTCCCGCTGTGCGAAGAACTGGACATCGGCGTGATCGCGCGCGTGCCGTTCGACGAGGGCACGCTGACCGGCAACCTCACCAAAGACTCCACCTGGCCGGCGGGCGACTGGCGCAACAGCTACTTTGTGCCGGAAAATCTCAACTCCTCGGTGGAACATGCCGAGGCGCTGCGTCCGCTGGTCCCGGAGGGGATGACGATGGCCGAGATGGCGCTGCGCTTCATCCTGGCCAACCCGACGGTGAGCACCACCATCCCTGGGATGCGCAAACTGCACCACGTCGAGCAGAACATTGGCACCAGCGACGGCAACGCGCTGCCGGACGACCTGATCGCCAAACTGCGCGCGCACCGCTGGGACCGCGAGCCGACTGAGTGGTCGCAGTAGCGTGCCCGGCGCGTCAGCATACGCAGGGTGGGTGCCGGCCCGCTGTCCCACCAAAGGGGCATTATAGCAGTGAGCCTTTGCTGCGCGTCTGTTGCAGGCGCGGCTGGGGCAGCCGCCCGTCCAGGATTTGCAGCGACAGATCGATCACCTCGCGGGCTTCGTCGGGCGTGGTCGTCCCGACCGTGACCATATCCTGCGCGCGGATCGTGTTCCACACGAAGGCCAGCCCGACCACCGGCAGCAGTCGCCCCCCGGCCAGCGGCTTGACCACCATCACCGGTTTTTTGGCGTCGTGGATGATGCGCATCACCCAATCGGCCTCGACCTGCATCAAAAAGCCCGCCGCGTTGTAGATTTGCAAATAGGTTTCCACGTCGACGTGCGTCTTGTCAGCGTAGACCACCGCCTCCGGCATGTGCGTCGAGAGGCCGGGGATCATGTCGCGCTCGCGGATCATCTGCGTGTATTTGTCGATGTGGCGGATCTTGCCGGACATGCGGTCGATCAGAGTATCGGTAACTTGCTTGTGTGGCAGGCACAGCGTCGCGTTGAGGGCTTTGGTATGGTCCAGCACCGGCTCGGGGTTTTCTGTGGTGCGGCCCCCCGGCATGATGTTGAAGCTCGGCGTCAGGATGCGGATCATGCCGTGCCCGGTCTGCTGCTCAGCTTCCTGGATCGCCTCCTCCAGGTGCTCCGACGGGGGAGCCATGACCGCGTTCACCCCGCGCAACAGGAACACGCTGAGCACATCGGCGATGCGCTGGCGGCTTTGGTGCTCGCGGATGAACTTGTCTTTGGCCGGGGACATGTGCGAATAGCCGAGGAACCAGTTGGTGCCGGCAATCAGGCGCGGCAAACTCATACCACCCACCAGGGTACGAGGAAAGTCAGGCATGGGATGCTCTCCGGTTCATAGAGACAAATATTAACCGGATTGTGCCACCAGTCCGCCAAAAACACAACTGGGCGGGGATGCGCCCGGAATCAACGCAGCCGCCCGGTGGCGACGATGCGCCTGGGCGGCTGGTGTCGTGTGTGGGCCCGGCAGGATTCGAACCTGCGACCGACCGGTTATGCGTCCCACTCCAGCTTTCGCTGGCCCTTTCGAGTGTGTGGGCTGGACTGTCCCTTCACCCCCCGGCGATCTGTGCGACGGCACGAGGGGGCCTGCCTGCCAGTCTCTACACCTTCCCCACAGAATAGGCGGGGCTTGGCTCGGGATTGCCATATCGCGCGCACGCGCGCCGACGCAGGTTTCCCCGAATTTGACAGGTTGCAGCCTGGGGATTACTCTCCAGGTGGCCCAAACCGCCGACCATATCACGCGGTGACGTAGACCGGCAGCGTCGAGCCGGCTGCTCTGACCGCTGAGCTACGGGCCCTTGCGGACCAAACGCCCAGGCATCCCTGGGCGCGTCCAAAAGCGGGCAACGGGACTCGAACCCGTGATAACAGCTTGGAAGGCTGTTGTGTTACCACTACACCATGCCCGCAGCAACTATTCGTATCTTACCCGAACCGGCCCCGATTGGCAACTGTGTGTTTTGTGACCCGAAAGGCAATCCCCCCATGCAACTTTCATCCCACGCCTACAACCTGTACGAAGCCTTCGACCGGCCCGGTTGCCCGGTCTGCCGCCTGACGCTGGACAGCGTGCATCACTACCTGGACGGCCTGATCTACGAGTACGTCAACAAGGGGCCGACGCATGAAGCGGTCCGCGCCGCGCGGGGATTCTGCCCGACGCACGCCTGGCACATCCAGGACGCGCTCAACGCCAGCGCGCTGGGGATCGCGGTGCTGTACGAAGGCGTGATCCGGCACCTGCTGAACGATATGGGCGCGATCACGCCCGGCAGCGGGCGGCGCCAGATCGCCGGGGCGGCCAGCGCGCTCGAGCCGCGCGGCGAGTGCCCGGGCTGCGTGCACCAGCGCACCGTCGAGGAGCACCTGCTGCGTAACCTGGTGGACCACCTCGACCAGCCGGACTTCGCCGCCGCGTTCCAGGGCACGGACGGGGTCTGCCTGCCGCACCTGCGCCAGACGCTCGCGCTGTCGCTCAACCCGGCGGGCACGGCGCAGCTCGTCGCCATCCAGCAGGCGATCTGGGCCGAGTTGCAGGCGCAGTTAGTCGAGTTCCGGCGCAAACGTGATTATCGCTTCGCCCGCGACCCGATGGGCGAGGAGGGCAGCAGCCCGCGCCGCGCCATCGAGGGCTTGTCCGGGCTGAAGGGCATCCGCTAGCCTTCTTCTTCGGGCAGCAGATAGATCTCGTCGCCATCGCGCACGCGCTCGATGACCTTGATCGCGATCTCCTCCCCAGCGACGCCCTTATCGACCGGGTTGCGGTCGATCTGCATCGACGTAACTTGCTGCTCGAATTCGGTGTGCGGGCCGTAGAACAGCACCCAATCGTCCAGATAGAGGTCCTGTTCCAGCCGCACCACCGCCACGCTGATCTTGTTGAAGAAGTGCGTCACCTCGCCGACGTACAGCAGTTCAGTCTCCATCGTTCGTCCTCCTTGCGATCATTCCACCATGCGGGCCACCCACCCCCGGCGCTCGTCCAGGCGCAGGCCGGCCTCCCGCGCGATGCGCTTGGCCGCGCGGACCTCCTCCGCCGATACGGAGCGGTTCAACGGCGCGACCTGCCGTTCGCGCACCCGCCACGCCGGGCGATACTGGCCCATGACGTTGATGTACGTGTTGGGCGAAATCTCCTCGGCCAGAAAGCGCACGATCTCCGCCGTCCCGGCGACGTTATCCGGCAGCACCAGGTGGCGAACCAGCAGGCCGCGCGTGGCGATGCCGTCCGCGTCGAGCTGCAAATCCCCGACCTGGCGGTGCATCTCGCGGATCGCCGCCTGGTTGTGGGCCGGGTAGTCCAGCACTTTCGAGAATTTCTGCGCCAGGACCGGATCGGCGTATTTCATATCCGGCATGTAGATGTCGATGATGCCATCCAACAGGCGCAGTCCGTCCAACGAGTCGTAGCCGCCGGTGTTGTAGACCAGCGGAATGTTCAGGCCGGCCTCGGCGGCGATGTGGGTCGCCGCGATGATCTGCGGGATGACGTGGCTGGGCGAGACGAAATTGATGTTGTGGCAGCCCCGTGCCTGGAGCTGCAGCATCAGGCTGGCGATCTCCTCCATGCTGACGGGTTGGCCTTCGCCCTCCTGGCTGATCTCGTAATTCTGGCAGAACTGGCAGCACATGTTGCACAGCGCGAAGAAGATCGTGCCGGAGCCGCGATAGCCGCGCAGCGGGTCCTCCTCGCCCATGTGCGGGAAGGCGCTGCTCACGATGGCGTCCTGGCCGGTGCGGCAGAAGCCGATCTTCTGCGTGCGGTCGACCTTGCACTCCCACGCGCAGAGCGTGCAGTCTTCCAGTGCTTTTTGCGCCGCCGGGACGCGCTCGCGCAAGCGCCTGTCTGCCAGCAGTTTCCGGTAGGCGGGTTCGGTGTGTGGCATACTGTGCTGTTCTCCCGTTTGCTCCGTTCGTTATTCGCATTGTAGCATAGCGTTTTTGAATCCACGATAAATCTGCCAAAATCAGGAGTAATGAGCACACGCAGCGGATGAAATAACCGATGCCCCGAAAAATCCTGCACCTGGACCTGGACGCGTTCTTCTGCGCGGTGGAAGCCAACCGCGATCCGGCGCTGCGCGGCCAGCCGTTCGCGGTCGGCGGGCGGCCCGAGCAGCGCGGCGTGGTGGCGGCGTGCTCCTACCCGGCGCGCGTATACGGCATCCGCTCGGCGATGCCGATGGCGCAGGCGGTGCGGCTGTGCCCGGACCTGATCATCCTGCCCCACCGGCGCGGGGCTTACAGCGAAGCGTCGCAGCAGGTGATGGCGCACCTGCACGACCTCACGCCGCAGGTCGAGCAGATTTCGATTGACGAGGCGTTCCTGGACGTGACGATGTGGCCGGAGCCGGCGGGGGACCTCGCGCGCCGCCTGCAAGCCGCGATCAACGCCGACCTGCACCTGCCCTGCTCGCTGGGCGCGGCGACAAATAAGCTCATCGCCAAGATCGCCAACACGGTTGGCAAACGCCGTGCGGAGCCGGGCCAGCCGCCCAACGCGATCACGGTCGTGCCGCCGGGGCAGGAGGCCGCGTTCCTGGCCCCGCTGCCCATCGAAGAACTGTGGGGCGTCGGGCCGAAGACCGCGCAGCAACTCGCCCGGCTGGGCGTGCGCACCATCGGCGAGCTGGCGGAGTGGCCGGAGGACGACCTGCTCCGGCGCTTTGGCAAGCACGGGCATGCGCTGGCCCACCACGCACGTGGCATCGACGCGCGCGACGTCGAAACCGAGCACGAGACGAAATCGATCAGCAAGGAGACGACCTTCGCGCGGGATGTGCGCGACGTGACCACGCTCCAGCGCACGCTGCGCCGGCTGGCGGATGGCGTCGGGGCGCAGGTACGCCGCGAGGGCCTCAGCGGGACGACGATCAAGCTCAAGCTGCGCTGGGACGACTTCACCACGCTCACGCGGCAGGTCACGCTGGACCACACCACCGACCAGGACAACGAAATTTACACCGTCGCCGCCGGGCTGCTGGCGGACCACTGGCCGCGCGGCAAGCCGGTCCGGCTGATCGGCGTGGGCATCAGCGGCTTCACCACGCCCCACCGCCAGCTTGGGCTGTGGGACGATGTCACGACGCTGGAGCAGGATCGCCGCTTGCAGGATACGCTGGACGACCTGCGCGAACGGTTCGGGGATGATGCCGTGCAGCGCGGCAGCGATCTCGACTCCGAGTGATGCGCGGCGGCGAAGGGGCGAGGGTCCACGCTGAAAAAAACCTCACCCCTCCGTCCTGCCGGGCGGCCTCGCCTCTTCCATCGCAGGGGCGAGGGGAAAAAGCATGTGGTGCCTTACTCCACGAACAGCCCTACCATCTCGAACTTGTCCACATCCACCAGCCCGACGTCGGTCAGCTTCAGGCTGGGGATCACCTCCAGCGCCATGAAGCTCATCGCCATGAAGGGATCGTGCAGCGTGGACCCCAACTGGTCACGCGCCACCGCCAGCAGGTGATCCAGCCCGGCGCGCACCTCGTCGATGGGCGCGCGGCTCATCAGCCCGGCGACCGGCAGCGGCAGTTCGGCCAGCACCTGGTCCCCGTCCACCGCGACCAGCCCGCCGCCCATGTTGGCGACGGCTTTGGCGGCGGTCATCATGCTGGCGTCGTCCACGCCGATCACGACCAGGTTGTGATGGTCGTGGGCGACGGTGCCGGCAATCGCGCCGCGCGACAGCCCGATGCCGTGAATGAAGCCCTTGCCGATGTTGCCCGTCGCCTTGTGGCGCTCGATGACCGCCATCTTCAGGATGTCGCGCTCGACGTCAGCCACGGCCTGCCCGTCGACGATTTTGGCATCTTCGATCATGTGCTCGGTCACCAACTGGTTGGGGATGCTGCCGATCACGCGGATGCGCGTGCCCTGCGCCGGGATCGTGAAATCGACGCTGTCCCACGCGACATTGACCGACAGCGGAAGCTGCGTGACCTCCGGCGTCGGGATATCGGCCACCATCTTCTCGCTCTCGGCGATCACCTGCCCGCCGCTGAAGACCAACTCGGCGCGCGGCGCTTGCAGATCGGAGAACACGAACAGGTCGGCGCGGCGGCCCGGCGCAATCGCGCCCCGGTCTTCCAGCCCGAAGTATTCCGCCGTGTTGAGCGTCGCCATGCGCAGCGCGGTGACCGGCTCCAGCTTGCCCTCGGCAATCGCCACGCGCAGCATGTAGTCGATCGAGCCGTCGTCGAGCAGATCGGCGGGCTGGCGGTCGTCGGTGCACCAGCAGATGCGGCGGCTGTTCTCCGGCGTGACCAGCGGCAGCAGCGTGCGCAGGTTTTGGGCGTTGGTCGCTTCGCGGATGAAGATCACCATGCCCTTTTGCAGCTTTTCGTAGGCTTCGTTGACGCTGGTACATTCGTGGTCGCTCTGGATGCCGGCGCTGATGTAGGCGTTGAGCTGCTTGCCGCCCAGGCCGGGGCAGTGACCATCGCGCACCCGGTCGGCGAAGGCGTTGATCTTGGCCAGCACGTGCTCGTCGCCGAACACGACGCCGGGGTAGTTCATCATCTCGGCCAGCCCCAGCACGTGCTCGTCGTTGAGCAGGGATTGCAGGTCGGTGGCGTCCAGGTCGGCCCCGGCGGTTTCCATGTGCGTGGCCGGCACACAGCTAGAGGCCATCACGAACACGCTCAACAGCCCGCCCGCGGCGGCTTCCAGCATGAAGCGAATCCCGTCCAGGCCGTGCACGTTGGCGATCTCGTGCGGGTCGGTGATCACGCTGGTCACGCCGTGCGCCAGCACCGCGCGGCTGAACTCCGGCGGGGTGCACAGGCTGCTCTCGATGTGGACGTGCGCGTCGATCAGGCCGGGGGCGACGTAGCGCCCGCCGAGGTCGCGCGTTTCGGCGGCCTCGTAGCCCGTCTCCCCCACGCCGACGATCACCCCGTCCTTGATGGCGATCTCCGTCGGGTAGATTTCGCCGGTAAACACGTTCACAAGCTGGACATTCGTCAATAACAAATCAACCGGGATGTCACCGCGTGCGGCAGCGATACGATCCGTTAAGGTCATGGTCAATACTCCTTGTACAAAGTGTCGTTGCATTCACTATAGATTGTAGCGCAGCGCGACAGACTTTCGAGCGAAGGCGGCGCATTGACTGACGCGCGGCCTAGAATTCCCGCCAAAGCCCGGTATACTAGGCGCTGTTATCGTTCACGCATAGGTAAGGACAGAACCATTCATGACATCGACCACCAATTCGCAGCTCGACTGGCAGGCGGCGCTGGACACCGTCGAGCGCATCGCGCGCCAGGCCGGGGCGATCTTGCGCGAATATTTCGAGCGTCCGCGCCAGGCCGACCACAAGCACACGAACGTCGACCTGGTGACGGAAGCCGACCGCGCGTCCGAGGAATTCATCACCCAGGCGCTGCAGGCCGCATTCCCCAAGCACCACATCGTCGGCGAGGAGGGCGGCGGCTACGGCGCACCAGCGGACGAAACGCCCCATCACTGGCACGTCGATCCGCTGGACGCCACGACCAACTTCGCGCACCGCTTCCCCCATTTCGCGGTGAGCATTGCGCTCTCCGGGCCGGACCTGCAGCCCAAGCTGGGCGTGGTCTACGACCCGATGCGCGACGAAATGTTCAAGACGATGCGCGGCGCGGGCGCATGGCTCAACGGGCGGACGCTGCGTGTGTCGGCGGTGCGCGACCTGGCGCAAGCCCTGGTCGTGACCGGCTTCCCCTACGACCGCTGGACGCACGCCGAAAACAACACCGAACACATCGCCAACTTCGTGGTGCGCACACAGGGCGTGCGGCGTGTTGGCGCGGCGGCGCTCGACCTGTGCTACGTGGCAGCGGGGCGCTGTGACGTGTACTGGGAGCGCGGGCCGCATTCGTGGGATGTGCAGGCCGGGCTGCTGTGCGTGCTGGAGGCGGGCGGCCAGATCAGCGATTTTCGCGGCGAACTCAGCCAGACCGCGCTCAGCGGCGAGTATATCGTCGCCAGCAACGGCCACCTGCACGAGCAGGTGCTGATCGTGCTGCGCGAGGGTGCACGCGCCCCGCGTCCCCACCCGGAGCCGGAAAACGCCGGGTAGACGAGGGCGTTCTGTGGGGCGCTGCCCCACGCCCCGGCAGGGTGTTGAACACCCTGCACCCGCCTGGCTGCCTTGGCGACGACACGCCACAAGGCATGATCGTCGATAGGCCGGGGCCTCGTGCGGGAGTGTGAGGGCTGGCCCTCACATCTCGCCCTGAACCTATGCTCCCTTCACAGCCGGCGGTCCAGCCCCCGCAGCAGGTCATCATGCGCCGGGTCTGCGGGAGTGAGTTCCACCGCTTCGATGAAGTTCATCACGCGGGCGTCTTTGCCCGTTTTCGCCAGCCGGAACAACAGCTCGATCAATGTGTCATCACGGGAAGCGGCCAGCAGGATCACGACATAGCGGTGCACCTCGTCGTGGCGCGTGCCGGTGATGATCCGCTCCAGCAGCGGGTAGAGGTCCGCGATCCGCTGCTCAACGATGGCGTTGGCGACCCCGCTGATCGCCGCCGGGGCATCCAGCGCCACGAACGACTCGGCCAGCGGGGCGTACAGGTCCACTGGAAAATCGACCGGCAGCAGTTCCAGCGCCTTGCCGACGATCTCGCCCATACCCTGCGCGATGAAGTCCTGGCCCTGGCGCAGCACGAACCCGTAGATCGGCAGCAGGTGGCCCTGTTGGACCAGCACGGCCAGCGCGGTGAACGACGGTTCGCCGTTGACCGGCGAGGTGTCCGGCTCGCCCAGCAGCCTGACGGCGTGCGCGCTGGCCAACGCGGCATCGTGCCGGACCAGCCCGCGCAGCGCCGCCGCGCGCAGGTTTTGCGCGTTGGGGGTGGCGTAAGCGTCGACGCCGCGCCGGAAAAGGTCGCTATCGCCGGGATGCCCGATCGCGGCCAGCAGGCGGACGATCTGCGCGCGGATCAGGCCGCCGCGATCGCGGTCCTCGTGCGCGAAATAGTACAGCGCCTTGTCACGCAGGGCCGTGCGGTGATCGTCGCCCAGCCGGAGGCGGACGTCGTCCGCCTCCAGGACGCGCAGCGCGGCGTCGACGTATTCGCGGCTGCGCGTCGCGGCCAGCAGCGCCAGCGCGCGGTCGCGCCGGGTGTCCGGGTCGCGCGCCTGTTGAAGCTGTGCGTACAGGTCGGCCTGGGTCGTCATGTGGTCCTCCCCATCCGCCGCCGCAGCCAGGTTCCCGCCAGCGCTGCCAGCACAATCCCGGCAATGATCAGCCCGGCGGTGGTATGCAGCGCCGCCACCAGCCAGCCGCCCAGCGTGATCATGACCGCCGCCAGCGCGATCGCGGTCCACAGCGCCGAGAACAGCCCAAACACCGCGAAAATGCGATCGTCACGGCTGAAGCCTTCGCGCCGGAGCAGCTTCCGCCACAGCCCGGTGGCCACGAAGGCCAGGCTTTTCTCGCGCAGCCGGGGAATCTCCAGCCAGTCCATCAGGATATAGTACCCGTCCAGCTTGAGCAGCGGGTTCAGGTTCCAGAAACTGGTGAGATACGTCAAAATGGCGAACCGGTACAGCACGCTCTGCGCGGCCCCCGCCGGGAGCGCCACGATCAGCAGGCTGGCCAGCCCGCCCAGCACGAAGCCGGAATGCGGCCCGGCCCAGCTTACCACGATGCGCGGGCGGCGGGGTTCCATCCAGATATCGGTCGTATCCACAAAGGCGGCGGGCATCCCCAGGTAGACCAGAAAGCCGCCGCGCCGCACCTCGCGCCCGTAATGGGTGGTGGCCAGCGCGTGGGACCACTCGTGGACCAGCAGCGTGATCGCTTGCAGGGCGTACAGCGACGCCACGCTGAGCGCAGCCGCCGCCCCTGCCCCGGCAATCACAGCCATGTCGCGTTCGATCACACCCAGCAGCAGCCCGATGAACGCCGCCCCACCCGCCGCGATCACGGCCAGCATCAGCCAGTGCAGCACAGGCGAAAACAGCACACGCCCGCCCCAGCGATAGCTGCGCGCCACCCAGGCGTTGATCCCGTCGATGGCGATCTCGGTGTGGAGGAAGGCCCGCCCCAGCCGCCGCCACCACGCGCGCGACCGCCGCGCGGCCAGGCTGCGGTCTGCCGCGCCGTAGACATCCACCAGCGGCGCGATGAAGCCTTTCTGCTGCAACTGGTCGAGCAGCACGATCAGCCCGCCAATCGCCAGCCGCCCGTATTCCAGCATGTAAGCCACCGCAATATCCTGCACGCTGGCGTTGCCGTCCATCTGCTCCCACAGGAAGACCTGTTCGGCGGTCAGGCGCAGGTACTCACCGCTGCGCAGGTTCTTCAGCACCCAGTACGTGTCGCCGCGCGCGTCGGTGAGGCGCTTGAGGGCATAGCCGGGGATGCGCTGGGGATGGTAGCTGGCCAGATCGCGGGCGCGCACCTGCTGGGCGAAGATGCTGGCGGCGGGGCGGTGCAGCCGCAGCGTTTCCTCCGCCGAGCGCGACCACACATTCGCCACATCCTCGCGCACCAGGCGCAGCGTGTGCGCCGGGTCGGCTTCGCCGCTGGCAGTAGTGTGGGCCAGCGCCGCCGCCCACACAGGCAGCAGCCCCTCTTTGGGCAGGATCAGCGTTTCGTCGCTGGCGGCCAGCCACAGGTTATGGTCATCGTGCGTGTGCCACAGGTGGAGCGTTTCGCTGTCCAGTTCATCCCACAGCCCGCTGGCGGCCTCGGGCACGATCATCGCCCACAGGCCCAACCCCGCGTCGGGATCGGTGGCGCGCCGGGTGCTCACCTGCGCCTCCACCTGCGCCCACAGATTATCTGCGGCGTGCATGGGCTACTTCCCCAGCCGGAACAACAGCGTCGTCTCGCCGAACAGGATCACGCACCCATCCTGCAGCAGGTGCGGCTCGCCCGGCGTGAGGGGAACGCCGTTGACCAGCGTGCCGTTGGCGCTGTCCAGGTCGTCGATGGTCCAGGTGCCGTCGTCGCGGCATGTGATGGTCGCGTGCGGGCGCGAGATCGCGCGGTCCTGCAGCGCGATATCCCAGGTGGCGCTGCGCGTGGCGCGCCCGATGGTCAGCGTGGGCGTCAGCAGGGCGATCTCCGCACCCTCCTGCGGCCCGGAGGTGACATGCAGGGTCGGTTTGCCTTCGCTGCTGGCGGGCACGATCAGGGTGCCGGTCGCGCGTGCCTGGGCGTGCTCCGCCTCGGTGACGATGGCCGAAAATGTGAGCACCGGCACGTACAGCCGGATCACGTCGCCATGTGCCAGCGGGAAGGGGTCGGCCAGCAGTTCCTCGTTGACAAACGTGCCGTTGGCGCTGCCCAGGTCGGAGAGCATGAAGATGCCGTCGCGGAACGCGATCACAGCGTGCTGGCGGGAGACGTGCTCCTCGCAGATCACGATCTGGTTGTTGGGGCTGCGGCCAATGCTCGCCGTCGCGCCCTCCTCCAGCACGTATTCACGCACCTCGCCGGTTTGCGGGTCTTCCCAGGTGATCTTGGCCAGACGTTCTGCGTGTGTGCTCATAGCTAGTCCAGATAGGGCATCTCTATCGGCTCGGGTTGGGGCTTACACACCCCGCACCACACCGCGTCGGCGACAACCAGCGATTTGGGGGTCTGCTGGCCGCCAATATACACGGTGATGATGTAGGTCATGGTCTTGATGTGGTCTTCGCACACCGCGCGCCCACACCAGCGGCAAATCGCCGCCGCTTGTTCGTCACAATGGATACACTTCATGCGTTTTGCGTCCCTCTGGCTGCGATCCGATGCGCTGCCAGTATACACCATGCCGCGCTGGGGTGGAAAGCAGCAGTGGGCCGCCGGGGCTGGCCCCTCACCCCTCGACGCGGCGCAGCGGGCGCAGCAGGTCCCGGTCGAACGCGCCGATCTCGTCCGGGGCCATCGCTTCGAGCGCAGCGCGCACGCGCGCCGAATCCGCGCGCAGTTGGCGCACGTCGATGCCCTGGCACACGTCCGGCAGCGTGGCCAGCCACTGCACGCTGCGGCGCAGCATCTTCAGCCCGCCGTTGTAATTGCCCTGCGTGATATGGTAGTACGCCACCCCAACCTGCAAAACCCCCCGGTACAGTTCGCGCACCGGCCCGTCTTCGGCCATCCACTGCTCTTCGAAGGCGTCGTGCTGGGCGTAGAACGCCCCGGCGTTGAATTTGCGGACGCCTCGCTCGGCCAGCGGCGGCAGCGGCTCGGCACACTGGCAGGCGAGCTGCTCGCGCTCGGCGCCGGTCATCAGGCGGGCATGAGCGTGCACGAAAGGCAGCAGGTCCGCGCCGAGATCATCGGCCCGCAGGAAGCCGTCCGCGCCTGCCGAGCAACTGTGCGGCGCGGCGTCCGCGGATTGCGCGACGACCGCGATCGGGATGCGGCGCGTGGATTGGTCGGTCTTGATGCGGGCGATGCGCGTCCGCCAGTGGGGCATGGTGTCGGCGTCGACCAGCACCAGCGCGGTGTACTGGTCCACCAACCACTCGACGAGGTTGGGCTGGCCGGGGTAGCGCGCCAACCGGAAGCCGTGCGCGGCCAGCGGGCCAGCGATGGCCGGTTCCCACGCGGCGGCACCGACCAGGGCGATAATCGGGACGGGCAGGCCGGTCATAGTTAGAAACGCTCGCGGATGAAGTCCAGGATCACCGGGTCGAGGCGGTTGGGGTCTTCCGGCGACCAGCGCTCCTCCAGGTTTTCGGTGCCGATGAAGGCCCAGAACGCCTGGATCGACGTTTCGTCCCATTCGCCGCTGACCGGCCCCTGGTAATAGCCCATCCGCGACAGCATGCGCTGCAGCTCGGCGGCCAGCGGCTGGTCGATGGGCAGCAGGTCGTCGGGATCGGTTTCGCCGAAGTACAGGCGGTGCAGCTCCAGCAGCGCCACCAGCCGCCGCACCGGGTCGGGGTGATCATCGACGCGCAGGTCGACCGCCCGGTCGTTGTCGCCGCCGTAGCCGCCGCCGGGCTTGACGACCACCAGCGCCGCCGACTGCTTCCCGCGCCGGTCGCCGCCGGCCTCGTCCCCGGCCAGCAGCGCGGCCAGCAAGCGCCCGGCGAGGTCGCCCTGCGTGCGCTCGAAGGTGGACGCCATCGCCTCCAGCGTGGCCGGGCCGGTCAGGATGTTGCCCTGGCAGGCGTAGCCCCGGCCTACATGGTGCGCGGCCCAGTCGAAACAACCCTGGCCGGTGTAGGCGGCGGCCCGTCCCTGCTGGTCCACACACGCCACCTGACGTTTGTCGCGCTGCGGGTCGTTCTGGAGCAGGCGGTTGAGCACGGTCTGGGCGCTCAGCCCGCTGGTCATCAGGTCCAACCCCTGGGGGCCGAACGCGACCCTGGCAAACGCCTGGGTGGCGATCACGCCCGCGTCGGCGCGCGCCCACAACACCAGCGCCCCCGCCGCCAGGAATTTGCTGGCAACGGCGGCTCCCCAGGCGTGCTCGTCCGGCGCATAAGCCACTATCGAAAATGTATGAAGCGGGCGAGTGTGCATGATTCGCTCCTGAATACTAGAACGGTGGATCGCTGTCGAAAAACAGGTTCCACCACAACTGCCAGCGGGGCGTTTCGGGTTCGGTGTCTTCGGCGATCACGCGGATGCTGCCCATGTCGGCATAGGGGCGCGGATCGACGTCCGGCGGGTCGTCGGTCATGCGCACCGCCAGCGGTTGATCGCTCGCCTGGCGGTACATCGCCAGCCGCAGCCGGTACGTGCCCGAGGGCAGCGTCGCCGGGATCGGCAGCCGGTAGGCGTCGGTTTTGAGCGCGTTGGCTTCCCATTTGCTCGTCGAGAGTGAATCGCCCAGCAGCAGGCGGGTGTTGTCGGACACGATCTGGTTGTCGGCGTTGACCAGCATCACCGCCAGCGTGTAATCGTCGGGCGGGACACTGCTGGCCGTCCACCACATGTCAATCGTGATGTTGCGCCCGGCGTTGGCAGTGGAGGGGATGCCGATATCGCGCAGCGTGAAAAGCTGTGCGCCGTCGCGGTTGTAGAACGATGCCAGCGAGGTGATGGCCGGGATCGGAATCACCAGGATCTCGTCGTCCTGGACCATCTTGCCCTCGGTATGCGCCCACTCGCGCACGCTTTCGCTGCTGGCGGCGTATTCCTTCTGCTGGAGCAGCGCACGTTGTTCGACTTCCAGCACGTCAATCGTGGCCTGGAGCCGGACCCGCGCGTTTTCCATCTGCTGGCCGCGTGCGATCCGCCCGCTGAAGTTGATCACCATCAGCAAGCCAACCGACAGAATCGCGGCAAACGCGATCTGGAAGCTGGAGATCTGCCGTTGGCGACGACGGCGAGGGCGTGGTTCGTTGTCGGGGGGTGTGGTGGGCTGTTGTTCGCTCATAGATGGTCGTGTGTACTCGTTGGCCAGTGACTCAAACGTACCATAGATGCCCGCCCGGCGGCAAAATCCGGTCCCGCAGCCCAACAAAAAAGCCCGGGAAATTCCCGGGCTGGTGGTGCCGAAGGTGGGAGTCGAACCCACACCCTCGTAATGAGGACTGCGCCCTGAACGCAGCGCGTCTGCCTGTTCCGCCACTTCGGCACGTAAGGATGACCTCATTGTAGCGTGGTTATGCCGCGTGTCAAGTGTCAATTTGCGGAAAGCTGCTATACTCGGGCTGGACCTGTCCTGAAAGGGAAAGCCTATGCCCTCTGCACGCGAAACCATCCTGGGACGGCTGCGCGCGAGGATGCGCGGCGGCGACGACCAGCGCCCCGTGCCCTGGGCCTCGCGCCGGGCGTTCGACGACCTGGCGGCGCGCTTCGTCACGACGCTGCGCGAAGGCGACGGCGAGGCGGAGCAGCTCCCCACGCTGGAGGCGGCGCTGGCGCGGCTGGACGACCTGCTGCGGGCGATGGGCGCGCAGCAGATCGTCGCTAACGACGTAGCCCCGCTGCACACGCTCGATCTGCCGGGGCGCTGGCCCGCCTATGACTGGCACGTCGTGGGGTGCACGGACGGCGATCTGCGCGCGTTTTGTGGAGCGGCGGATGTCGGGCTGGGCGGGGCGGACGCGGCGCTGGCCGAAACCGGCACGGTCGTAATCAGCAGCGGGCCGGGCCGCAGCCGGCTGGCGACGCTGCTGCCGCCGGTGTATATCGCGCTGGTGCCGGTCGCGTGCCTCACGCCGGACATCTTCACCTGGACGGCGGCACGTCAGGGCGACCTGCCCGCCAATGTGACGCTGGTCAGCGGGCCGAGCAAAACTGCCGACATCGAGCAAACGCTGGCGGTCGGGGTGCACGGCCCCCGGCGTTTCGTCGCGCTGCTGTACGGCTGACCGGGGGGATGTGGCAGGGCGCGCCCCAAAGGGGTGACGATCCACACTCCCCGCCCGGCCTGCGCTTCCCGCATAATTCATATTGACGCAAGATTAATCATACGAAAGGCCGCCTGATGACAGCGCACAACATGACACCGCACACCCCGCAATCATACCGCCTGCTCGACCGTGCCAACGAGAACCGCTGCAAGCACTGCCCGCCCGACCGGGTCTGCGCGTGGGACTGCGTACAGGGGGCCGGGTACGAGGATATTGTGATCGGCGCCGTGCTGGAGCAAAGTCAAAGCTGGGCGCTGGAACAGTCCGAGTCCGCCCCGGACGCCAACCGCCAGGCGTTGTGGGACATGTACAACGCCTGAACGGCCCTCAATACCCCCGGCGCACACAATCGCGGCGGGGTCGCCGTTTTTATGAATGCCGGGCCAGGATGCGGTATCCTAGAGGTATGTGAAGCATTTTTAACCTGGATATCGTTGGATAAATTGTTCATGACCCAAGACGTGATCCTGGCCCTGGACAACGGCACGCAGAGCGTGCGCGCGTTGTTGTTCGACCTGGAGGGCAACCTGCTCGACAAGTCCCGCGTGCTGATCGAGCCGTATTTTTCCCACCATCCCGGCTGGGCGGAGCAGCGCCCCGAATATTTCTGGGACTCGCTGTGCGAGGCGTGTCACCGCCTGTGGAAGCTCAGCACCATCCCCCAGGCCGCCATCAAGGGCGTGACGCTCACCACGCAGCGCGCGACGATCATCAACGTCGACCGTGACGGGCAGCCGCTGCGCCCGGCAATTGTCTGGCTCGACCAGCGCCGCACGCGCGGCCTGCCGCCGGTGGGTGGGCTGTGGGGGCTGCTGTTCCGGCTGGTGCGAATGCGCGAAACGGTGGCCTATTTCCAGGCCGAAGCCGAAGCCAACTGGATTCGCACCCACCAACCGGATATCTGGGCGCGCACGCACAAATTCCTGCTGCTGTCCGGCTACCTTACCTACCGGCTGACCGGGCGCTTCGTCGACTCGATCGGGGCGCAGGTGGGCTACATCCCCTTCGACTACAAAAAGCTGCGCTGGGCTGCCCCGCGTGACTGGAAGTGGCAGGCCGTGCCGATGGACCGCGCCATGCTGCCCGAGTTGGTGCCGCCGGCGGGCACGCTGGGCACGATCACGCCCGAGGCCGCCGCCGCGACCGGAATCCCTGCCGGGCTGCCGCTGGTGGCCGCCGCTGCTGATAAGGCGTGCGAGGTGCTCGGCTCCGGCTGCCTGGAGCCGCACATCGGCGGGCTGAGCTACGGCACGACCGCCACCATCAACACCACGCACCGCCGCTATATCGAGGTTATCCCGCTGATCCCGCCCTACCCCTCTGCCGTGCCGGACCGCTACAGCCTGGAGATACAGATTTATCGCGGCTACTGGATGGTGAGCTGGTTCAAGCAGCAGTTCGGCGACCGCGAAATGCGGCTGGCGCAGGAGTGGGACGTCGAGCCGGAAGCGCTGTTCGACGACCTGGTGAACCAGGTCCCGCCCGGCGCGATGGGGCTGATCTTGCAGCCGTACTGGTCGCCCGGCGTCAAGATCCCCGGGCCGGAAGCCAAAGGCGCGATCATCGGCTTCAACGACGTGCACACGCGCGCCCACCTCTACCGCGCCATCCTGGAGGGGCTGGCCTACGCGCTGCGCGAGGGCAAGGAACGCAGCGAACGCCGCAGCGGCGTGCCGATCACCGAACTGCGCGTCTCGGGCGGCGGCTCGCAGAGCGACGCTGCGCTGCAACTGACCGCCGACATCTTCGGGCTGCCGGCGGCGCGCCCGCACACCTACGAAACGTCCGGGCTGGGCGCGGCGATTGACGCGGCGGTCGGGCTGGGGCTGCACCCGGATTTCGAGACCGCGATCCGGGCCATGACGCGCATTGGGCGCGTGTTCGAGCCGGTCCCCGCCACACACGCGATCTACAACGAACTGTTCCACAAGGTGTACAAGAAGATGTACGCCCGGCTGCAGCCGTTGTACGAGGCGCTGCACGAGATCACCGACGAGCCGCCGCCTGCAGTATGAATTTTCGTGAATTCTGGTTGCCGTTTGGGTTGGGTATGCATTAGGATTAAGGGGGATAGTATCGGTAGCAGGGTGACGGCATGACTGTCTTGCTTTGGATTGTGCTGTGGTCGATCATCGGCGGGATCATCACCCCGCTGGTGTACGTGCGCAAAAACCGCGACGCGCTGACCGGCGCGCTGCTGGGGCTGATCGTGGGCGCGGTGGGCAGTTTCGTGCTGCTGCTGCCGCTGTGGCTGCTGGTGCCGCGCATCACCGACCGGTGCTACAGCTTCACCGCGATTGCGCCCGCGTATGACCCCGATCTCATCGCCGAGGCGCGGCGCGTGCCCTCGCTGCGTACCTGTGGCATGCTGGTGCTGGAGGTGGCGATCCTGCTGGTGGCGCTGGGTGTGCTGGTGCAGAATATCGCGCCGGGCACGGACATCGTCGGCGCGCTGCTGTCGCTGGAGTGGCTCGCGACGGACAGCGACACGGCGGGCAATTCCACCACCGGCGACGTCGCTGTCGTCGGGGCGGATGCGGCCCGGCCCGAACGCCCCGCCCCGCGCGCGCTGGACGCCAACACGGACGTGATGCCGACCCTGACGCCGATCCCGAACGTACCGCCGCAGTTGATCACGTTCCCCGGGGCCGAGATGAGCGCGCGCATCGTCGAGGCCGGGCGCATCGGCGGCACCTGGGAGACGCGCCACCTGGGCGACACGGTCGGGCATCTGGTCGGCACCAGCGCATTGTTTACGCAAGGCAACATCGTCCTGGCCGGTCACGTCGAGAACCACATCGGGCAGCCCGGCCCCTTTTATTACCTGTTCGAAGCCGAGGTCGGCGACCCGGTGATCATCAGCCAGGGCGACCGCGAAACCTACTTCGAAATTTCGGAAATCAGCATCGTCGACCCCTACGACGTGAGCTATGTCGCCCAATCCGGCCCGCCCCGCCTGACGTTGATCACCTGCACGGATTGGAACCAGAATGCCGGGACCTACGATGGCCGGCTAGTCGTGATCGCCCGCCCGACGACCGCGTATCAGGGGGACGATCAACTCGTCAAGAAGGAGTGATCACCATGACACGACCGATCAAAGCCGCCGCCGTGCGGATCGCGAACGACCCCGCGCCCACCCTCGAACGGCTGGAAACTGCCGAGGTGCAGGTCATCCGGGCCGCCGAGCAAGGGGCGCAGCTTGTCGTGCTGCCGGAGTTGTTCAATACCGGCTACGTCTACAGCGACGACAACTACGCGCGCGCCGAGACGCTCGACGGCACCACCGTCGCGTGGATGAAGCGCGTCGCCGCCGAGCACAACATCCATCTGGCCGGGTCGCTGCTGCTGCTCGGCGCGGAGGACATCACCAACAGCCTGCTGCTCGTCGCGCCGGATGGCCGCCTCTGGTGCTATGACAAGGCCTTTCCCTGGGTGTGGGAGCGCCTCTACTTCCGCGAGGGGCGCGATATCACCCTGGCCGAAACCGACATCGGCACGTTCGGCCTGATGATCTGCGCCGATGTGGGCAGCCCGCGCCTGTTCAAACGCTACGCGGGTCGTGTCGATGCGCTGATCATCGCCACCAGCCCGGCGCGCGTGCACGAGATGGAGACGACCTTCCCGGACGGGGCGCGCATCACCGCGCGGGCGGTGCTGCCGGAGAAGATGCGCGACACCGTCGAGGCGTTCTTCGACGGCAACGTGCGGCGCTTTGCGGCGTGGATGGGCGTGCCGGTCGTGCAATCGGTGCCGCATGGCCGCTTCGCGTCGGGCATTCCGGTGCCCTGGCTCTCATTTGGCCTGCTGCTGGCTTTCAAGCCGTCGCTGTGGAAGTACATCCCGCAGGGCCGCCGCGCCGTCGCCACCGCGCCGTTCTTCGAGCACAACCAGATCATCGACGCGGCGGGCAACGTCGCCGCGCGCTATGCGGACGACGCCGACGGGTTCGCGCTGGCCGATATCGCGCTGGCCGATGAGCGACCGCAGCCGCAGGGCAAAGCTCCCGCGCTGCGAATGCCGCCCTACAACCTGTTCAACGGGCTGCTGGTGCCCTTTTACCGGCGGCGGGTGCGCCGGGCGTGGGGACCGCACATGGCCCCGGTCGACGAGGCCACGCGCACCTGGCGCTGGATCGTGGGGCTGGCGTTTGTGCTGGGCCTGATCACGGGCTGGCGCGGCGACAAAGCGCACCAGGATTACGAGGCGCAGCACCCCGAAGATGCCGACGAATCGCCGCCGGCGTAGCGCGCAGCCACAGCACGGGGGCGTGTCAGATTCGGGGCAGCATCGTCGTGTACCCCCACACAGTACGCTTAAGCAAAACAGGGACACCCGCGCGGGCGTCCCTGTATTTGTTGCGCAGTTGCCCGCTGCGTTAATCGAACGAATTATCGTCGATCACCGGCGGGATCAGGTGGTGGCTGAGCGTCAGCGTGGAGCTGTCGCCATCCGCGCTGACCGTCAGCGGTGCGGTGAAGGTCACATCCGCCAGGAAGCACAGCGTCTCGTTGACGGCTTCGCACCAGGGCACGGTTAGCTCGGCGTATAGTTCCGTTTCGCCGGGGCTGAACGTGACCGGCACCTCCAGTGGCAGCTTCGGCCCGCGCACGCGCATGTTTTGCGCATCGGGCGGAATCTGCGCGACCGGGTCATCCGGCCAGGTCGCCACGAACGGGGCCAGGTCGTTGATCTTGTAGCCGTCCGGCATGGTGATCTCGACGCGGATGGTGCCCTCACCTGGCGCGACCACCTGCGGCGGCAGCGTCACGTTGTTGTTGGCGTCATCATCGTCGCTGCCCGGGCCAGGACCGAGGTCAAACGCCGCCCCATCATCCCCGGACGCCGCATCGCCGGGAGTGCCAGCCTGATCCGGCTCCGGCAGCAGGCGCGCTGCGTTGGGGAACACCACCGTGCTTACCGTCCCCGCGTCCAGGTCCACCACGCGGACCGCGTGGTTGTTGGTGTCGGCGATGTACAGCTTGCCCCCGGCAACATCCAGGCCGCCCGGCTCGTAGAACTGCGGCGCGTCGCCATCCGCCAGCCCCGGCTCACCGCTGCCCAGGAAGGTCACGCTCTCGCGCGTCTGGGGATCGATGCGCTTGATCTTGTTGTTGTAGGTGTCGGCGATGTACAGGCTGCCGTCACCGGCGACGGCGATCCCCAGCGGGTGCTGGAGCAGCACATCGTCGCCGGTGCCGTCGCGGTCGCCGAAGTCAAACAGCCCGGTGCCGACGATGGTGTTCACCGCGCCGTCCGGGTCCAGGTCGGCGGTGCGGATCGCGCTCGCTTCGGCATCGGCGAAGAACAGCACCTCGCCGTCGGTGTCGATGCCGCTCGGCTGGTTGAGCGCAGCCTGGCGCAGTTGCCCATCGGTCAGCGCCTCCCGCCCGGAGCCGGCATACGGCCCGATCTCGCCGCTGGCGATGTCGTAGGCCCACAGTTGGTGCGGCCCAGCCATCGCAATATACAGCGTACCGTCATGCGCGACCAGGTCCCAGGGCGAGTTGAGCGCCATCTGCTGGCCGGGGCCGCTGGCATCGCGCTCGTAGCCCTGCTGGCCCGTCCCAGCGACAGTCGCCACCGTGCGCGCGTCAAAATCGACGGCGCGGATGCTGTGGTTACCGGTGTCGGCCACGTACAGCACGTTCTCGACCAGGGTCATACCCTGCGGACGGAAGAACTGCGCCGCGGCAAAATCGCCGTCCTGCCAGCCCGCCGCGCGGCCCCCGATCACGTCCTGCACCTCGTAGCTGTCCAGCGCAGTCACCACGATGCGGTTGTGGTTGCTGTCGGCGATGAACAGGCGGTTACTCGCGGGATCAGCCAGCACCTTGCCGGGGAAGCGCAGCGGCGTGTCGCTGGCCATGTCTTCCGGCTGCCACTGTGGCAGCGGCTCCAGGTTGAGCACGTCCGCCGCGCGATATTCGCGAGCCATGGTATCGATGATGGGCTGGATGCGCTCGTAGAGCGGCTCGCCGGACAGCGACCCGACGTATTTGCCGAAGGGGTCGATCACCACCACCGTCGGCCAGGCGCGGACGTCGTAGGCACGCCACGTCAGGAACGCGTTATCGTTGAGCACGGGATGCTCGACCTCATAGCGGCGGACAATGCGCCGGATGTTCTCGGTCTGGCCTTCGTTGTCGAACTTGGCCGAATGCACACCGACCACGACCAGCTCCTCGGCGTATTCCGCCTCCAGGCGCTTGAGGTCCGGGATGATATGAATGCAGTTGATGCAGCCATACGTCCAGAAGTCCAGCAGCACGATCTTCCCGCGCAGGTCTTCCAGTTGCAGCGGCGCGGAGACGTTGATCCAGTCGGCATCAGCGGGGAATTCCGGCGCGGGGGCGTCGCCTTCCCAGGTGTATTCGCCGTCGTCCTGGGCCAACAGGCCCGGCGCGCTCACGATCAGCAGCGCGATCACTACCAGCACAACAGACAATCGTTTCATTCCAGCTTCACCTCGTTATTCCAGTTGGGTATCTGTGTAGATTATACGGATATTGGTGTTGAAAATGATTAAAATTCTGTAACTATCGCCCGGCCCAGGCGACCGGCACGCAGCCGGCGACCGGCAGCACCCGCTCGCCGATCTTCGCGGCGGGGTTGTCCGGCTCGTACAGCCCGAAGCGCACCTGCGTTTTGCCCGGCACGCGCGGCAGTGTGAAGTCGTCGCGCACAAGCTGGGCCGGCCCCCACCACTCGGTGAACGGGTACAGCCCGTACACCGGGTAGCGCGAGTCAGCGTTGGGCGGGTTGGGGGCCGGTTCGTCGCCGGTCAGGTGCACGAAAATGGCGAGGTCCCCGGTTGGCACAGCGTTGGCCTGCCAGATCACATGCAGGTAGATCGCCTCGTCGTCGCACGTCAGCCACGCCCGCTGCCGCGAGATGTTGTAGCGGCGCAGCAGCTCGGCGTCGCGCGCCCCATCCGGGCCATCCGGTTCGGCCAGCGCGGGAATCCGGTTGGAAAGCTGCACGATGCCCGGCGCAGCCGACGTCAGGTGGAATTTGCCCAGCCGCACGTCCCAATCCAGCCGGTCGAGCCACCAGTCCGACGGCTCCGGCGCGGGGACCAGGGCGGTCGGCCAGGGCAGGGGATAGGTGTAGAAGGTCTCCCACTCGGTGTAAAGCTGGTGACCGCTGTCCAGCAGGCGCGCATAATCCGCCTTGTGATCGACGACCTGCACGTCGCCGTTCTCGCCCGTGACCAGCGACGAATAGGCCGCCGCCGCATGGCGCGGTCCCCAGGGCAGCATGTAGACCGGGTCGCCCGTGCGCGGCACCCGTTTGAGGCGCTCAATGGTGTGCAGGCCGCCCGGTTCGGTGACCAGTTCGCGCACGTAGGGATGATGCGTGCCGACCAGCGCAGCAGTCCAGCCGACCAGCCCCAGCACCGCGATCTGCCCGGCGACCGCGATCCACGCCCGGCGGCGCAGCAGCGTGTCAATCGCCAGCGCCATGCCCAGCACCAGCGCCAGCACGACCGGCATCAGGATCGCTTCGGGCAGCACGGCGGTGTGAAACGCGACGGCAAACAGCGCCGGTCCGGCGGCGCACAGCGCGACGATGCGCACGGCGTACCGCTGCGGGACGGCGATCATCGCCGCGATCAGCCCGGCCAATCCGGCCAGCAGGCCCGGCAGCGTCAGCTCGGCGGCCAGGATATCCCACACCGCCCGCGCGTTATCCCACCACCCGGCGGCGTCGTCCGGCAGCGTGACCAGGCGCTCCGCCTCGCGCCCGGTGAACTCGGTCCAGAAGCCGGCCCAGGTGCCCGGCTCGCCATACACCCACGCGCCGCCATGCCACGCGCGCAGCGGCAGATACACATACGGCACGAAGCCAATCAGCGCCAGCCCCAGCGCGACCGGCAGCAGCACCGGCCAGCGGCGGCGCTCCCGCCACAGGTGCGGGACGACGGCAGCGATCAATCCCGGCGCGACGAACGCCACCGCGCGGTGATGCGCCACGCCGATCCCGCCCAGCAGCGCCAGCCAGGCCACGCGGCGCGGCGTGCTCCACGCGCCCCGCCAGGGGACCGGCCACAGCACAACCAGCAGCATCAGCGCCGTGATCGCCAGGCTCATGCTGTAGACTTCCGCGACGACGTTGTGAATCCAGATCGAGCGCGTCACGCCGAGCAGCGCCACGCTCACCCCGGCCAGCGCCGGACGCCCGGTCAGCGCCCAGACCAGCAGCCCCACGCTCGCCAGCGCGACCATGCCCCACGCCAGCGCGTACAGGCTGGCGGCAAAGGCCGGCTCCACGCCGAGCAGGCGCAGCGGCGCGGCGAACAGGTTGCCCAGAATCGTGAAGGCCGGATAGCCGGTGTGGTGGATCGTGCCCCAGATGTTCAACGCGACCTGAATCTCGGACACGTCTTTGATGTACTCGTTTTTGAGAGTGTCGCGGCTGAATCCACCGCTGATGTGGGTTTGCAGCGTGGTGGCGTAGCTGCCCAGCAGCAGCACCAGCAGCAGGATGGCCCCCACCGCGCGCAGCCGGTAGCCCAGCGTGCGCAGGCGGTGATGGGTGGGGGCGGAAGATGTGGTGTGTTCGGCCATAGCGTGTGTTGGTGTATGGGACGGGCAGACCGCCGCATTATACCGCATCCCGCGCGGCACGTCACAACACAAACACCCCCTAACGTGTGCTAGAGGGTGTATGATTGAACAGGGACCAACCGGCAGTTAACGCGGTTCTACCACGATACGGACCGCGGTCCGTTCCTGGTCTTCGATTGTGACTTCGATAAAAAACGGAATGGCGATAATGTTAAACCCGTCGTCGCTGAGATAGCCGCGCGCGATGGCCACAGCTTTTACTGCCTGATTGACTGCGCCTGCGCCGATAGCCTGGACCTCAGCCCGGTTATGTTCGCGGACGACGCCTGCGATGGCTCCAGCGACCGCAGTTGAGCGTGAACGTGCCGACACCTTGATGATGTCAACTTTTTCTTCTTCCTCAGGCACCGTTTCGTCAGGAGCCAGTTGGGGTGGATGTGACGGTTGCATGTTTTTGTAGCCCCCTGAAGTATCTAAAAGGGAGAAAGTGATACGCGATATCTCTCTGCCCAAGTCTTTGGTACTCATTGTACCTTATTTGTGCACACCAGCCAACTATTAGCCGGTGTGTACCATCCTTGTACCTCATATTTTTGCGCCAAAGTCACTATCTGCTATGATACAATAAGATTCAGCATAGAATCCAACAAACTTGATTGGTTTTATTCCCCTGACACCCAAACGCCCCTAGAGATTCAAGGGTCGATAGTGGTACAATTGTGCAGTTGGCGGAATCTTGAGCAAAGCTTGAGTCCGGCCACCCGGATGAACCGTTGAGGGTTAACTGAGGCTATTCACAGCGCCAGCGACGGCGCTGTTTGGAACATCTTTGGAACAACTTTACCACCGGTACCATCACAACAACCATTCAATAGGCGTTTCGTGCGCCTGTATAAGGAGTAAATGGAGTACATAATGAGTAAATCAGTACGGATTCTCCCCATCGGCGGATTCGGGGAGATCGGCAAAAACATGATGCTGATCAGCACCGATCGCGATGGCATCATCATCGACACGGGCATCATGTTCCCAGAAAATGACATGCTCGGCATCGACTACATCATCCCGGACTTTCGCCACCTGGTCAGCGAGCTGGAAAAGGGGCTGAAGGTTCATGGCATCGTCATCACGCACGGTCACGAAGACCACACCGGCGCGATCGGGCATGTGCTGGAGCACGTCAAGGCCCCGGTATATGCCACGTCGCTCACGGCGGGCCTGCTGGAAGTCAAGATTCGCGATGCTAAGATGCAGGGCCACCCGCTGCACGTCATCAAAGCCAGGGACACGCTCAAGCTGGGGCCGTTTGAGGTGGAGACGTTCCACGTCTGCCACAGCATCCCGGACAGCATCGGGCTGGGTATCACCACCCCGGCGGGCCTGCTGGTCCACACCGGCGATTTCAAATTCGACCACACCCCGGTCGACGGCTGGCCACCGGACTTCGCCAAACTGGCCGAGTTCTCGCAGCGCGGCGTGCTGGCCCTGCTCGCGGACAGCACCAACGCCGACCGCGCCGGGTGGACACCGTCGGAGTCGGTGATCGACCCCGCCTTCAACGAGGTCTTCATGGAAGCCAAAGGCCGGATCATCGTTGCGACCTTCGCCTCGCTGACCTCGCGCATCCAGCAGGTCGCGTCGGCGGCGCAGCGCCACGGGCGCAAGATGGCCGTGGCCGGGTACAGCATGATCGAATACACCAAGGTCGCGTCGCGCCTGGGCTATCTCGACCTGCCGCAAGACCTGATCGTAAGCATCGACCAGGCCAAGAAGATGAAGCCCAGCAAGGTCGTCATCATGGCGACCGGCACCCAGGGCGAACCCTCTGCCGTGTTGGGTCGCCTGGCCTGGGGCCGCCATCGCCAGCTGCAGGTGCTGCCCGGTGACACGGTGATCATGTCTGCGCACCCGATCCCCGGCAACGAAGAACTGGTACACCGCACCATGAACAAGCTGATCCAGCGCGGCGCGACGGTCGTCACCGACCCGATCGCCTCGGTGCACGTCTCTGGCCATGCCAGCCGCGAAGAACTGAAGCTGATGATCAACCTGATCCGGCCCAAGTTCTTTATCCCGGTGCATGGCGAACTGCGCCACCTGAAGGCACACGTCAAGCTGGCCAACAGCCTCGGCATCCCGGTGGAAAACACCGCCGTGGTGGAAAACGGGACCGAAATCACGCTGACGTCCGACTCGCTGTCTGTCGGGGACCGCGTGCCGGGCGGGTACGTGTTCGTGGACGGCTCCGGCGTCGGTGACGTGGGGCCGATCGTCATGCACGACCGCGAGATCCTGGCGCGCGATGGCTTCGTGACGGTGCTGGTGCTGCTCGACGAGGAAACCGGCGAGTTGATCGAGCCGCCGGATATCATCTCGCGCGGGTTCATCTTCTTGCGCGAGGCCGGCGATCTGCTGGACATGGCCAAGGACCGCGTCGAGGAGATCATCGGCACCTATCGCGGCGACAACCCGACCAAAGCCGTCGAGGATGGCCTGTCCAAGCTGTTCTACAACGAGACCAAGCGCCGCCCGATGGTGTTTGCCTTCGTGCGCTATATCTAGCGCGCCATCTGGCAGACTGCGTATAGCAAGGGCGCTATGGAGACGCAGCGCCCTTTTTGGTCCTCACCCCGACCATCCCGCACAGGTCCAAGCAGGACCAATCGCCTTGTCAGGCCCTACCAATCGTGATTAGATTTTGTCATAGAAGCATGAGGATACAGTGGAGCAAGCCAGGATGAACGTCGGCGTATTGGCGCTGCAAGGCGCATTCATCGAGCACGAGAAAACACTGCGCGGGCTGGGAGCCACCGCAGTCGAAGTCCGGCTGCCGCACCACCTCGCCGCGCTGGACGCGCTGATCATCCCCGGCGGCGAGAGCACCACCATCGGCAAGCTGGCGGTCAGCTACGGCCTGCTGGACCCGCTGTGCGCGTTCGCGCAAACGAGGCCGGTGTGGGGCACCTGCGCCGGGATGATCATGCTCGCTAAAGACATCGGGCGCGACCAGCCATTGATCGGCGTGATGGATATCACCGTCAACCGCAACGCCTTCGGGCGGCAGGTGGACAGCTTCGAGGTCGATCTCGACGTGCCGCCGCTGGGGGCGGACCCGTTCCACGCCGTGTTTATCCGCGCGCCGCTGGTGACCGGCGTCAACAGCGACGCGGTGCAGGTCCTGGCGCGCCTGGACGACGACGGGATCGTCGCCGTGCGGCAGCGTCACTGGCTGGCAACGGCCTTTCACCCGGAGCTGACGCCGGACAACCGCTTCCACCGCTACTTCCTGCAGGAGGTCGCGCGCCTGCCGGTCACGGCATGAGCCGGGCCGCGATCACGTTCGCGCTGATCCGCACGACATCCTGGGGCATTATTAACCACCGCGTGCCCTGGCCACCCGGCCAGGGACCGAACTCGCCACCCACACCCTACCATGCAGCGGGACGGCAGATGAGCCGTCCCGTTTGCGTTTTTGGGACTATGCCGCTAGCGGTCCTCACTGTCAGGGGGCGACGACGGCAGCCAGCCAAACGGCACAACCTCGTCCAGCGACGAGTCCAGCGGAGGCGGCGGGACGCGGCGCGGGCGGCGGGGCGGTTTGCGGCGCGCGTGGTGCTGCCGCCCCAGGCGGCGCAGATCCCCGGCGTACAGCAGGTGATCGCGCGGGAAGTCCGGCTCGATGGCCGCCTGGGCAATCGCCCGCGCCACGATGTCAACTGGCAAGGGGGCACGCCGCCCGAAGAACACGCGCAGCAGCGGCAGCGACCCCACCCAGGACAGCCCGGTGAAAAAGCCGCCGCCCCGCTGGCGGCGCGCAAACAACACCGGCGAGCGCACAATCGCCCAGTTCAGGCCGCTGTTGCGCAGGTACTCCTCCGCCTCGCGCTTGTTGCGCAGGTACTCCGACGACACGCCTGGCGGGCTGGCGACCGCGCTCAGCAGCACGAAATAGAGCACGCCATCGCTGACTGCCATGCTGATCGTGTTGCGCGCCGGGACCAGGTTCAACTGCTGGAACGTCAGGCCGCGTTCGGGCTGGGCGCGGATGCTGCCCACCAGGTGGACCACCGCCCCTTGCCCACGCGCGCGGCCCTTCAGGCTGGCGCTGCTCCACACGTCGCCCTCCACCAGGCGCACATGTCGCCGCATCGCGCCCAGCCGGTCGGCATCGCCGGCGCGCACCAGCATCGTCACGTCCGCCCCGGCTTCGATCAACGCCGCGACTACGCGCAGCCCGACAAAGCTGGTCCCGCCCGTCACGAATATTCTGTTCCAGTTGCGTCTCGCCATGGTCCCTCCGCGCCTCATTCTAACGGCGGCCTGTCCCCGGGTCAATTGCGCACTTGACAGATACCGTCCTTCATGATTATAGTAGACGCGGCGTATAATGTTATACGAGGCGTTGAATGTCAGACGAGAAGCCTACCAAGCGACGCAATCGCCACGCCCAGCGCAAGGCGGCCACACGCCAGCGGCTGCTGGACGCCGCGCGCGACGTGATCGGCCAGAAGGGCTACAACAACGTCGAGATCCTCGACATCACCGAGCACGCCGACGTGAGCAAGGCGACGTTCTATCAGCATTTTGCCAACAAGGAAGACTGCGTGCGGGAGTTGATGCACCAGGGCTTCGACGTGTTGGCCGAACAGATTCTCGGCGCAGACGACCGGCCCCGCCCTGTTGACCCGGCGTGGGTCGTCAACGCGCTGACACAGGTCTTTCGCTGGGCGGAAGATAACCGCGAGTTTTTGCTGATCATGGTGGGGGGAGCCGCATCGTCCCGGCTGAATATGTTTGGGCGGAACTACATGGTGGAGCTGACCGAGCGCACCCTGATCGCCGACTTTGCGCCCTACAAGACGTTCCGCTACCCGGCGGACATCCAGGCGCAGATCTTCACCGGCGTGCTGATCCAACTGCTGGGCTGGTGGCTGGAAAACGACACCGGCCACTCCGCGCGGCAGATGGCGCAGCTCATCCACGATGTACTGCAATACGGCATGGGACCGCTAGAGCCAGACACAGAAAAGGAATAGCCGATGATCTTCGAACGAATCGGGCACATTGCCACCCGCTATCGCATCCCCATCATTATCGCCTGGATTGCGGCGGCGATGCTCATGACGCTGGTCGCGCCCAACATCGAGGAAGTCTCCAGTTCCGACCAGGCCGACTTTCTGCCCGACAACGCCCCGTTTGCCCACGCGCAGCGCGTCTACCGCGAGACGTTCCCCAACAGTTTCGCCCCGGGCAGCACCGTGATCGTCGTCGACGCGCGGACCGCGCAGCAGGGCATTTTGAAACCGGACGCATCGCTGGCGTTTGCCGACCGCACCGACACCCCCGCCGCGCATTTCATCGTGGAGATGGCCGGCTGGCTGAACTACGGCGCGGCGCTCAACAGTACGCAGGCGCTGCAAAGCTGGCGCGCAGCCGTCGATGGCCCCTACGACCTGGCGGCGCTGCGCACCTGGCGCAACGCGCACGACGACACCGAGGCGCTGTCCAACTGGCTGACGTCCACCGACCGCGCGATGCTGGTGCGCATCGTGCAGGAATGGCTGAACAGCGACGCGGCCAGCGGCAGCACCCAGGCGCTGCAGGCCTGGGCCGCGGCCCCGGAGGATATCGCCGTGCTGGAAGCGTGGTTTAACAGCGACGCCGCCGCCGAAAACATCGCGGGCCTGAGCGCGTGGCTGGAGGCCAAAGACGTGACGGATATCGTGCTGCGCGTGACCACGCCCACCGCTTCCCCGGCGACTGCCGCGCTGATGATCGCGGGCGACAAGGCCCAGGACCCCGCCTACGCCAACCAGGTCGCGATTGTGCGCGTGCAGCTTTCCACCAGCAACCCCGAAGAGGCGACCAGCGAGGGCCTGAATCACATTGACGCCTGGCTGGCCGAGCACCGGCCCGCCAACATCCAGACCTACCAGACGGGCGAGGCTCCCGTCGTCAACAACACCACCGAGTCGATCAAGACCAGCGTCGACCGCACGATCTGGGTGACGGTGGTACTGGTGATCACCATGCTGCTGGCGGTGTATCGCTCGCCGGTCAGCCCGCTGATCCCGCTGGCGGCGGTCACGCTGGCCTACCTGATCACGCGCGGGATCGTGGCCTTCATGGGCGCGCACGTCATGACCATTACCTCCTACGCCAACGTGCTGCTGGTGGTGGTGATGTACGGGGCCGGGACGGATTACTGCCTGTTCCTGATCAGCCGCTTCCGCGAGGAAATGGCCGACGACCTGGACATCGAAACCGCCACCGCGCACACCGTGCACCGCGTCGGCGAGACGATCACCAGCAGCGCGGGCACGATCTTCGTCGGCTTCATGGCGATGATGTTCGCCGAGATGGGCGTCTTCAACACCACCGGCCCGGCGCTGGCGATCGGCATCGTGTTCTCGCTGGCGGCAGGGCTGACGTTGGTCCCGGCGCTGCTGTCCACGCTCGGCGAGCGCGCCTTCTGGCCCGGCGAAGCGACCCATCGCTCGACCGGGCGCTGGTACGCGCTGACGTCCAAGCAGGTCAGCAGCTACCCGCTGGTCACGATTCTGGTCATCGTGGTGCTGATGGCTCCGCTGTCGGTCTACGCGCTGGACCAGGACGTGACTTACGATCTGCTGGCCGATCTGCCGGACGACAAGGACTCGGTGGTCGGCTACGAGATCATGGAGCAAAGCCTGGGCGCGGGGAACGTGATGCCGCTGGCGGTCGTCATCACCGGGCGCGACCCGGACCGCGCCGCCGTTGAGATCGTGACCCTCACCGAGCAGTTGACCGCGCTGGAGGGCGTGGCCGAGGTGCGCGGGCTGAACACGCCGCTGGGCCAGGACAGCGACATGGCGGCGGGCCTGCTGCGCGTGGATCGGCAGCTCGCGCTGGCGCTGGACCTGTTCGCCGGGGACAGCCCGCAGCAAATGCCGACCTCGCTCGATCCACAGGCGCTGCTGGATGGCGTCCGGAGCTATTTCGACCTGATCGAGCAGCGCTTCTTCCCGGACCGCCCGCCGCCCGCCGACCTGGCCGCGCTCCAGGATATCCTGGCCGAGACGGACAACCTGCTCGCGCTGTACAGCCAGCGCGACGCGCTCCAGACGCACATCCAGGGGCTGGCGGACTATTTCGCCAGTGAGGTCGACGACCCGTACCTGCTGCCGACCGCGCTCAGCGATATGCTGGGGTCGCTGCCGGGCGGAGACCTGTTCGCGCAACTGCTGCCCACCTACCTCGCCCAGGCCGATAACGGCATCGCCTACAAGCTGGACGTGATCACTGCCAACCGGTCGAGCACCGAGGCGTCGATGCGCACCGTGCACAACATCCGCGCCATCCTGGACGGCTACGACGACCAGGGCGAGGCGGTGGTCAGCGGCGGCGCGGCGATCAACACCGACATCAGCGACACGATGGACCGCGACTTTTTCCGCGCGGTGGGCTTCGTGCTGCTGGGCATCTTCATCGTGCTGATGCTGATGCTGCGCAGCCTGATCGCGCCGGTCTACCTGATCGGCACCGTGCTGCTCAGCTACACCTTCACGCTGGGGCTGACCAACATCGTGTTCAAGCACGTCTTTTTCGACGCCGACGGGCTGACGTGGTACGTGCCGTTCTTCATTTTCGTGTTCCTGGTGGCGCTGGGCATCGACTACAGCATCTTCCTGTTCGGGCGCATCAAGGAAGAGGTCGGCTATCACGGCATCCGCGAGGGCGTGCATGTCGCGGTGGCGCGCACCGGCGCGATCATCACCTCGGCGGGCATGATCCTGTCCGGCACGTTCGCCGCGATGCTGGCCGGGGAGATCATGGGGCTGCTGGAGGTCGGGTTCGCGGTGGCGGTCGGCGTGCTGATCGACACGTTCGTCGTGCGCACCATCCTCGACCCGGCACTGGCGGCGCTGTTCGGGCGCTGGACATGGTGGCCGGGCGGCACGCCGCAAGCCCAGGATCGCCGCCCCGACAAGACACCGGCTCCCGCACCACAGCCCGGCGACTGAGCGCGCGGGCGGGACGTACCGCCAACGAGCCAATTATGCACGAATAAACGGGCACACTCCTTCCCGAAAAATGTGCCCGTTTGCTGCGCAGCTTACCACCCACGCCCAGCGATCCGGTCGTCCTCCGGCATGGTGGTAACGCCGATGCCCATCAACGTAGTGCTAGACCAGACTACCGACAGTCTGAGTTTAGTCCTACGGAGATGGACACATGCTGTTTGCAGCACAAGTTTACCACACACAACCACATAATCTGACCGCACAATCGAATAATGGCGGCTGCGCGAGCGGTGATTCTGCTCGCGATATGC
>DAOTUD010000123.1:0-37412 GCA_034437275.1 Anaerolineae bacterium | reverse complement strand
GGTGGGAGAGGGGGCCGGGGGGTGAGGGGGGGATAGGGGATGAGGGCCAACCGGTGGGCATATATTTCCGCCAACGTGTACTAGCCGTGCCGCATTCATCCCCTGCTCACCCAACGTTTATGTGATTCTCATATTCCGGTTACGCCCAGTTTACAAATGCGAGTCAACCTTAGGGCATCGTACGTAGAAAAACCGAGTGAGCAGTGAACAACAGGAGGAGCTTCCTTATGATGAACATCAAGCGTTTGACGATCACTCTTGTGGTTGCAACGATAGCGATCGGCAGCCTGGGCCTGCTGACCGCCAGCGCCGCCCCCGATGCCCCGACCACCACCCGCGCCGCCCAGGACGATGACGGGCAGGCGTGGCTGGGCGTCACCATCCGCGACACCGACGACGGCGTGCTGGTCGACGAGGTGGTCCCTGGGTCCCCGGCGGACGAAGCCGGCTTGCGCCCCGGCGATATCATCGAAGCCGTGGACGGTGAGCCGGTCGAGTCGGCGGAAATGCTGGTCGACCTGATCGCGTCCTACGCCCCCGGCGACACGGTCGTGATCACGATCGTCTACCAGGGCCAGGAGCGCGAGTTCGAGGCCACGCTGGCCGCGCGCCCCGTCGCGCCACAACCTTACGCCCCCGGCTGGCGGGATGGGCAGCGTCCCTTCGCGGGCATGTTGAACTTCATGGGCCTCAGCGCGGAAATGACCGACGACGGTCTGTTGGTGCAGGACATCCGGCCCGCATCGCCGCTGGCCGAGGCCGGGTTCCAGGCCGACGACCTGATCACAGCCATCAACGGCGAGCCGGTCGCCGACATGCAGCCGATGATGCTGCTCGAGCTGCTGCGCCCCGGTGAGCCGCTGGTCTTCACCGTCGAGCGCGACGGCGAGGAAATCGAGATCGAGGTCGCGCTGGACGACATGGGCTTCGGCCCGGGTGATGGCTTCGGCTTCGGGCGCGGACCGGTGCAGCTTGGCGTGCAGGTCGTAATGCTGACCCCGACCATCGCGGAAAACGAGGGCCTGCCGGTGGAGGAAGGCGCGTGGATCGTGAACGTGCTTGACGGCTCCCCGGCGGCGGAGGCCGGGCTGCAAACAGGCGATATCGTGGTGGCCGTGAACGGCGAGGCGGTGACGCAGGATACCCCGCTGCGCGATGCGCTGGCCGACTTCCAGGCGGAGGACGTGGTCACGCTGGACGTGCTGCGCGATGGTGAAGAGCTGTCGCTGGAGGTCACGCTGGGCGCGCGCAGCGAATGGATGTGGCAGCCGGGCCAGGGGCGCGGCGGTCAGGGTCGCGGTCAGGGCCAGGGGCGTTTCTCCGGGCCGGGCCAGGGCATGATGCCGCACTTCTTCGGCCCAGCTGGCGACATGATGCCGCATTTTTCCTGGCCGGACGATGGCTTCGACGCCCCTCCGGCAGATGATGACATGCTGGATGGGTCGGCGGCCTGATTCTGCCTGCGACCGCCGGACACCCGGACCGGCCCGAGCAGGGCTGGTCCGCCTATCGCGCCGGGCATTACGCGGAAGCGACGGACTGCTACGCGCCGGTGCGCGCCGGCGCGCATCCGGTCCCGGATCAGGACGCTGCGGGGCCGAGTGTCCGATCAAAAAACGCCAGCAGCCGCGCGGCGTACTCATCTGGCAGCACGTCGCTGAAGTTTTGATGCGTCGCGCCGGGGATGAGCCAGCGTTCGACCGGGTCACAGGCGGCGTCGAACATGGCCTGTTGTTCCCCTGGCGGCACGACCGCGTCCGCGCCCCCGTAGATCAGAAACACCGGGCGCGGGCTGATCGCGCACAGGTCATCGACCGGTCGCACCGCGTCGATATCCACCCCGGCCCGGCGGATCGACCACGCTGCCGGACGCTGTGTCAACGGGCCGAGGAAGCCTGCCTCCTGCTCGATCACGCCTTCCAGCATGGCAAAGGCCGCCTCGATGACGACCGCGCCCAGCCGGGGATCACCCGCCGTTACCTGGGCCACCACCGCACCGCCCAATGAAAAACCAACGGCCCCGATCTGCTTGACGCCGGGCTGCGCGCTCACCAAGTCCAGCGCCGCGACCAGGTCGCGCTGCTCGTCCGCGCCGAGGGTGACCTGCGCCTCATCGCTCTGGCCGTGCCCCCGCAGGTCGAACAGCAGCACGCCGTACCCGGCCCCTGCCAGGATGCGCGCTTCGGGCAGCATATGCTGGCGCGCGCCCCCGTAGCCGTGCACCAGGATGATCGCCGCGCCGTTTTGCGGCGGCACATACCAGCCGCGCAGCAGTACCCCGTCGCTGGCCGTGAAGCTGACGTCCTGCGCGGCGAGGTCCGCCGGGATCGGGGCGACCGTCACACGCGGCGGGTCGAGCGTCCGGCGGGCATAGTGTGCCGTCATGCCCGCCACGAAGGCCAGCACGATGCACACCCCAGCCAGCACGGCCAGCCCGCCGCAGCATCCGAGCTTGCGCCAGTAACGGCGTGTACGCATGGTGATCCTAGCCCGTCTCGATGGTGCCGATGTCTGGCGCGGAGCCGTCATAGGGCAGCCCGACGTCGATCCCGGCGTCGATGGCCGGGCTGTCCGGCAGCAGGGAGAAATCGCCCGCCAGTGGATCGGCGAACAGCGGGTCGCCGGTCAGCGCCGCCGCCCCGACTGGGCTGCCATCCACGAACAGATTGTGTGTGATCTGGCTGGCCAGGATCGCATCGCCGGTAATGGTGTCGCCGTCCAGGGGCGCGATGATATTGTTGGCGATGATCGTGTTGTCGGCATATTCCACCAGCAGACAACTCCCCCCGCAGCCGTAGAACACATTATGTAACACGCGGTTATCCCACATGCGGCCCTGCCCGCTGCCGCTTTCCGACCATTCGTCCCAGAACTCCAGCCCGTTCTGGCGCGCGTTCCAGACTACGTTGCCGATCACATCGACGCGGGCCAGCTTGCCCTGGCTGAGGTCGCCCAGGTCGCCGGTCGCGAGCTGGATGCCGATGCCGTACCAGGGGCTGAAGTCTGCACCGAAGACCGGGTGCAGCTCGCACAGCACAGCCTCATCGCCCAGCCGCAGGCGACCGGTGTCGCGCACCGTGTTTTCGGTGACTGCCACATCGAACGCCTCGTTGATGTAGATGCCGACCATGCACGCGCGCGCGACGGTATTGTGATGCACCGTACCATCGGACGCGCTTTCCTTGATGTCGATGCCTTCCTTGAGCGTGTCGCGCACGGTGTTATGCGCCACTTCGAAGCGCTCCACGCCGATCACCGACAGCGCCTCGTGCGCGCCGATCTGCGGTTCGCCGTCCAGGTCGATCCAGCCACGCTGCGCGTGGATGATGGTGTTGTGTGTCACGGTCAGGTCGGCAGTCTGCTCGACGATCAGGCCGCCGTTGCCGGTGCCGTCAACCATTACGCCGCTGATTGTGATGTGATGCCCGCCCCACACGTACACCCCGTGCGCGACGACGTTGCGCACCGTGATATTGCGCAGCACGAGGTGCGTGCTGTCGGAGATGTGGACGAAGCCGTCCAGTCCCCAGGCATCCGCATCCCAGATCGCGCTCGCCAGCGGGCAGGGAAATGCCGCGCAGCCGCCATCAAAGATCACCGACTCTGCCGACGCGCCGCACACCGTGATCGGTGCGTCGGGCGTGCCGAACACATCGCCCAGCACCAGCCGCTGCCGGTAGACGCCAGGCAAAATGACCAGCGTGTCGCCCGGTTCCAGCCGCCACACCGCCTCATCGAACGTGCACAACGGCTGATCGGCGCTGCCCGGCCCGTCATCGCTGCATCCGTCCTGCCCGACATACAGCGTTATGCCGCCGTTGGCCCAGAGGACAACTAACGGCGGCACGATCAACCAACACACCAATCCGATTATCACCAGTTTTTTCATGATGCACCTCGCGTTGTGCTATGGGTTTTCTCCGGTGTTTTCCTGGTCGATGCGCTTCTCCATCACCAGGCCGGTCTCCCCGTCGCGGTAATAGCCGATCTTGCGGTTGACGGTGGTGTAGCCGCTGCGCCGATAGAGCCGGATGGCGGGGTGGTTGCCTTCGCGCACCGTCAGCCGGATGATGGGTTTGCCGGTGCGGCGTTCGGTGCTGGCCAGCAGCCACGCCCCCAGCCCGCGCCGCTGGTGGGCCGGGGCGACGCCAATCGTGACGATCCAGCTCACACGGCGTGTGGGCACGCGCGTCGCCGAGACGAACCCGGCCAGTGTGCCATCCGGCGCGACGATCTTCATGTTCAGCACGATGGGCAGCAGCAACAGCAACGCCAGGTCGGGGTAGGGGTAGGCGTCGCGGGGGAAGATCACGCGCTCCAGGCGGTAGATGCGGCGCAGGTCCAGCAGCGAAGCCCGGCGCAGCGTGTAGCCCTGCGCGGCAGGGGGACGATCCGCCATACTCATCCGCTGCTGGCGCGATAATCCTGGTAGCTCTGAACCTCGTCGATCGCGGCGATGGTGTCTTGCAGCGACATCACCTCGTCGCGGATTTCGTCTTGCAGCCGCCGGGTGCGCGAGCCGTCCACATCTTTACTGCCGATCAACTGCACCTGGGCATAGACCGTGCCCAGCGCCGACAGCGTGTGATCAAGCTGGATGTCGGCGCGCTTGATATTGTTTTCCAGGCTGCGCAGGTTGGCCAGTTGGGACTCTTTGGTTTGCAGCGCTTCTTGCAGTTCCGCGCGGACGCCGGGGTCTTCTTCGCGTTCCAGGCGGCGGCGCAGGTTCTTCAAGTCCTGGGGCACCATGCGCCGGTCGCGGTTGATGATCTCGTTTTCTTCGAAGGTGTCCATGCGCTCGGCGAGGTGGTAAATCTGCGCGATCCAGTCGTTGATCTCGGAGGCGGTGGTCTCGATGCTGTGCCGCATCGCGCCGCCGTGCTGGTAGGCGGCCTCGCCGATCAGGCGGCGGTACTCCAGTGCACGTTTGAGGCGCTCGCGGGCGACCGGGTTTTGAATGCGATACGGCGGGTAGCGGTCGGTCAGCATACGGTCGACGGCGCGCTCAGCCGCCTTCGGATCGGTGATCGTCACGCCCAGGTACACCGCCTCGGCCACCGCCCCAAACAACAGCCAGAACCACGCCTGCCACCACTCGAACGGCATATAGCCCAGGCCAAACAGGATGATCGCCAGGGCGATGATCACGGCGCTCTCCACACTGAAGAAGGCCGTGCTCACAATCGCGCGCCAGGCACGCTCCCGCACCTGATCCGTTATCCTCGACATAGTGCCAAACTCCTCATGCCCGCTGGCAGACAAGGCCACAGGGGCGTAAGCGCTACGCCCCTTTGATATCATTATACGCAGTTTTGCCGCCATACGGATGCTCTCCGCATGGCGCTACTTGCAGACGCGCACCGTGCCGGCGATGCGGCTGTTTTCCAACACTTTCTTACCGTCCACGTAGACCGTACCCGTGCCGGGGCTGACGTCAAACGTGACGCGCCCCTGGCGGTCGGTCAGGCCGCACGAGTGGGTGTTGCCCCACTGGATATTCACTTCGCAGGTGCGCCCGCCGCTGTTGGTGACCTCAATCGTGACCGCCATACGCCAGCCTACCCTTCCGCCTCGCCGCCCAGCCCCAGGCGTTGGCGGCGTTCCTCAAGCTGCAGTTCGATCTCGGACGTGCCGATGGCTTCGTCGATCTGGTCGCGCACGCTGGTAGAGGCCATCTCCAGCCGGGCCTCTTCGCGGTCCAGCCGGGCGCGGATCTGCTCGCCGAGGCGCTGCACGTCGTCGTCGCCCATCCCGGCCAGGTCGTCCAGGCTCTTGATGGTCTGGGTGGTGAGTTCCTTGGCCTCGACCAGTTCCATCAGCGCCTTGAGGTGCTCGCGCTCCTGCTTGATCGTCGTGAGCTTGGCTTCCAGCTTGAGCTTGGCATCCAGCATCCGGCGATACTCTTGCTCCTGAGTCTGCCACTGTTCGTAATATTCCTGGGCAAGCTGCTGTTTCTGGTTGAGTTCGGCCTGGGCCGCGCTGGCGAGGTCGGTCTTGCCGCGCAGCAGCAGCGTGTCGATGTCGCGGTCCAGCTTCTCGGCAGCCGCCGCGAACTCCTCATACTTCCGCTTCAGGGTTTTCACCGTCCCGCCGACGGTCGCGGCGGCATCCTCGACCGCGTCGAGATTGCGCTCGGCCTGGCGGATGTACTCGTCCATGACCTTCACCGAATTGGCCTCCAGCGCCGAATCGACCAGGGCATGAATGTTTGCCGAAATAAGGGTGTTCATCTTCTGGAGCAATGAAGCCATCTGAGCCGTGCCTCCTGTGAACTAATTGGCTACACTTGATCGTAACATGAGTTCATGATCGCTTCTGACGTAGGGCTGACGATCATCTGACAGGCCTGCCGCGTATCAGGCCTGTTCTTCCTCGGCGATGGGCAGTTGAATCACAAAGGTCGATCCTTCCTGGGGCGTGCTTTCGATGGACATACTGCCGGTGTGCATCCGCACCACGCCATCCACAATCGCCAGGCCAGACCCCGCGCCTTGATCTTCGTACTTCTCGCGGTCGATCTGGTAGAAGCTCGCAAAAATATGCTGCAATTCATCCGGCGGGATGCCGCGCCCCTGATCTTCAACCGCCAGGCAGACGTACCCATTCTCTGTATACGCACGCAGGGTGATGGTGGTGTCGGGGTCTTCGGTAAATTTGATGGCGTTGTCGACCAGGCACTCCATCGCCGCGCCCAGATATTCCGGGTCGGCCAGGACCGGCGGCAAGTCGTCCGCGACTTCGACCTGCACCGTCACCTGATGCTCGTGCGCGATATCCGCGTATTTGCTCTCGATAAGGCCCAAAAACATGCTGTAGTTGGACATTAGATGCTTGCGCCAGCTAAAGGTTTGCTTGGCTTCGCCGGTTTCCAACTCGACCAGCAGGATAAAATTTTCCACCATGCGCCGCAGCCGATTGGCCCCGGCGTTGATCCCGCGCAGAAAGCCGCGCATGTCGTCCAGGCTGAGGTCTTCGGCATCGTGGTGCAGCATGTCCGCGTAGGCGACGACGTACGTCAGCGGTGTGCGCAGTTCGTGGTTCAGGATGGTGAGGATGTTGTGCTTGATGTTCGAAATCTCGCCATGCCACACCTTGTCCAACTGCTGCTTGCGGTTGAGCTTGGCCGCCACTGCGACCAGCAGATCGTCGGCGTCGAACGGCTTGACGACATAATCCTCGGCCCCCATGCTCTTGCCGCGATGGATATCGTCGCGCTCGCCTTTGGCCGTCAGGAAGATGAAGGGGATCGTCACCCAGCCTTCCTCGGCGCGCACCGCCTCGAAGAACTCGTAGCCGTCCATGTGCGGCATCATGATGTCCGAGACGATCAGGTCCGGCGGGGTGGGTTGGTCGTGCAGCACGTCCAGGCCGGCCACGCCATTTGTCGCGGTCAGCACTTTATAGCCGTTAATCTCTAGAATGTCCCTGATGCCTTCCATCAGGTGCGTATCATCTTCTACAACCAGGATTGTTATTTTATCCATCACTCTTCTCCGCCAGCCATCGATCATTGGCCTGAGTTTAACACCGGAAACAATAAACGAAAAGTGCTGCCTGCACCTTCGCTGCTTTCTACCTCAATGGTACCGTCATGTAGCTCGGTGATCTCCTTGATGATCGCCAGCCCCAGCCCGGTCCCGGGCGAGCTGGTGTCGATGTTGGTGCCCCGCTGGAAGCGCTCGAAGATGCGCTCGAGGTCGGCGTCGGGAATCCCGATCCCGGTGTCGATGATCTCCACGCAAACCCGTTTGTCATCCGAGGGGGGGCAGTGCAGATCGCTGCGTATCGTGATCGTGCCGCCCTCTGGCGTGTAACTGATCGCGTTGGCGACCAGGTTAGTTAGCGCGCGCACCAGTTGGTCCTGATCGCCCAGGACCGGCGGCAGCGTCCCGGCCCGGTGCTCGCTGCGCAGCGTGAGGGCTTTGCTCTCCGCCCAGGCCGTGTTGCCGTTGATCACCGATTCGATCAGGGCGGTCAGGTCGACCGGCTCGCGGACCTGGGGCTGGTTGGCGCGCTGCTGGCTCTGCAAGCGCGAGAGGTCCAGCAGGTCGATGATCAGGCGCTCCAGGCGGTCGATCTCGCGTTCCATGACGGACTGGTAGTTCTCCTGGCGCTCGGCACGCCCGCTGCGCAGCAGCGACAGGTACAGCTTCAGGTTCGCCAGCGGCGTGCGCAGTTCGTGCGACACGTTGGAGACGAAATTATCCTTCATGCGGTCGAGTTCTTGCAGCCGCGAGATATCGCGCAGCACCACCACCGTTCCGGACACCTGCCCGTCCTGGACCACCGGCGAGGCTTTGGCCTGCAGCGCGACCGGGCCTACTTCGATCACTTCGGTCGCGTCGTGGTTGGCATTGTCGGTCAGCGCGTCCTGTACCAGATCGCCGATGCGCTGGCCCAGGTTCATCTCCAGGTCGTACTGCTCGAACAACGCCCGCGCGACCGGGTTGGTCATCACCACCTGGCCGGACAGGTCGGACACGATCACGGCGTCGGCCACCGAGCGCAGGATCGCCTCGGTCCGTTCGTGCTGCTGGCGAATCTCAGCGGTCCGTTCGGCGACGCGCGCCTCGAGGCGGATCGTTTGCTGGCGCACCGCGTCGAACAGGTGCGCGTTCTGCACCGAGATCGCCAGTTGGGTCGCCAGCGGCTCCAGCACGTCCAAATCCTCGTACGTGATCGAGCGTTCCCCCTGCCGCGCCACGACCAGTACCCCGATCACCTCGTCGGCGACCACCAGCGGCACCGCCAGCGTGCAGCAGTCAAAGATCAGCGGCAGGTCGTGGATGGGGCGGTCCAGGTGGCAGCGGTGGTTGATGATCGTCGGTTCGGCCTGGCTGATGGCCTGCTCGATCAGCTCGGGGTCCGCGGCGCAAAACTGGTCGTAGTCTGCGGCGGATATCAATTGATCGCGGACAAACATCGAGCGCACCTGCGGCTCCTCGTCGGTCACGTGCAGCAGGCCGATGATGTCGTAGCCCAACACCTCGTACAGCTTGCGCGCCACGCCGTGAATCAGGTTTTGTTCGCTCAGGATGGCGGTGGCATAGCGCCCGACCTCGTTCACCAGCCGCAGTTGGTCCAGCCGGCGGCGAATTTCGTCGAACAGTGTCGCGTTCTGGATCGCCAGTGCGGCCTGCACGCCCAAAATTCCGATCTGGTCGACCTGCCAGTCGGCGAACGCTTCGGAGTTGGCGGTGCTGACCAACAGCAGCAGCCCCAGCGCCACATCCCCGCGCAGCAGCGGCACCGCCAGCGCGGCCTGGGCCTGGGCAAAGGCAGCGAAATTGTCCGGTAGGGCGGCGGTCTCCTGGATGTGGTTCACGTAACGCGGACGCCAATCGTGGAGCACGCGGGTCGGCAGCAGCCCCGGATCGTCGTGCGGGCAGACATGGCCGGGGAACGCTTCGGCCCCGGGGCCGTGCGCCGCTGTCCCGACCAGTTCGCCGTCCTGCTGCAGCCACAGGTACGCCCCCTGCACCTGGAACACGTCCAGCGTCTCGCGGCAGATCATGTCGAGCACCACGTCACGGTTCAGGCGCGCGCTGAGGGCCATGCCCAGCCGGCCCAGGTCGGTCGAGAGCGCTTCGCGCTGCCGGGTTTCCTCGAACAGACGCGCGTTTTCGGCCAGCACCCCCAACTGCTGCCCCACGTTTGGGAGCAGATTCTTCACCTCGCCGCTGAGCGACTCGTCGGCTACGCTCAACAGCCCGAGCGTGTTCCCGTGCGCGACCAGCGGCACGCTGAAGAACGTGCGGCATTCGCCCGAAGCCCGCGCCAGCGCCGGCAGTGACGTGCCCGCTGCCACCCGCGCAAGCTGCGCCCGATCGTTGGCCGGCAGCCCGGCAGCCGCGTGCAGCCGCAGTTCAGTGCCCGTGCCATCGAGCCGGTGAATGGCCCCGCACGGCAGTTCCAGCGCATCGAGCATGCGCTCCAGCGTCACGGCCAGCAGGTTGTTGTGCGTCAGGGCTTCGTTCCCGGTGGCCAGGACGGTGTTCAGCGTGCGCAGCGCCTGGTTGTGCTGGCTGGCGGTTTCCAGCAGGCGGAAGATTTCGACCGCCGCCGCGATCTGGTTGGCAAACACGCTGGCGAGCTGGACATCCTCGTCGGAAAAGGTCCCCGGCTGGATGCCGGCCAGGCTCAGCACGCCGGTCACCTGGTCGCGGGCCAGCAGCGGCATCCCGATCCAACTGCGCAGTTCTTGCCCCTGAAAGTAGTTGGATCGCCAGTTCGGCTGCTGGTGGGTGTCGTCGATGCGCAGCGCGCGCCGGGCGTCGATCACATGCTGGCGTGCCACCGGGTAGCGGTCCAGGGGCGCGACCCGGCCCGAGTGGGCGACATCCGGGTAGGCGGCGCGTACCGCCCACCGGTTGCTGTCGATATCCACCAGCGCAATCTGCGCCCGGTTGAAGGCGACCAGGCTGCTCAGGTGCGTCAGGGCGGCCAGCAGCGCGTGGTCCAGGTCCGGGCTGGTGACCAGGTCGTAAGACGCCTGCTGGAGCGTTTCGGCCTGCACCCGGCGGCGCTGCTCGGACTCGAACAACTGGGCGTTCTTCACGGCAATCGCCGCCTGATCGGCGAACGTAGTCGCCAGCTGCAGGTCGGCGCGCGAAAAATGGCCGCGCTGGTTGTGTTTGATGCTCAGGCAGCCCAACACCTGATCGTGGATCACCAGCGGCACGCCCATCCACGTGCCGTAGGAAGCGGCGCGCCCCGGCACCCAGTTGGTGTCGCGCGTCGTGTCGGTCACGAGTTGGGCCTGCCGGGTGGCAAATAGTTCGGCCAGGTAGGGATAGCCGGCGATGGGGATGCGCACGTCGCGTAGTTTGTCGTCGGTCGGGTTGTCGCGCAGGCCGCGGTGAGCGCGGATCGCCAGTTGGCCGGGCGTGTCCAGCAGCAGCACGGTCGCCGCGTCGAAGGTCAGCACGCGCTCCAACTGGCCCAGCATGGCCTGCAGCGCCTCGTCGAAGTGCTTGGTGTTGAGGATGCTGGCGACTTCGCGCAGCACTTCGGCGATCTCGCGCTGGCGGCGTTCGGTGCTGTGCAGCCGGGCGTTGTCAAGGGCGGCGGCCAACTGCCGCGTCACACTCTCCAGCAGCGTGATCTCCACCTGATCGAAGTCGTGCGGCACCTGCCAGCCCATTTGCAGCACGCCCAGCACATCGTCGTGAATCATGACCGGCAGCGTCACGGCGGCCAGCAGGTCACAGGCGGCCATGCGCGGCCCGTGGACCGGGTCGCGGGTTCCGTCGGGGGTGATGATCGTCTCGCACGTGCGCACCACGTCGCCGACGGTGCTGTCGTGCAGCGGCATGGTGGGGGGCGACGCAGACAGGATGCGGCGTTCGCTGCGCTGGGTCCCGGCCAACACCAGGCTGTCCGGGGCGGACGCATCCGTCAGGTATACGACGGCTTCGTCGGCCTGGGTGATGTCCATCACGCGGCGCAGCGCGCGCACGATCACCTGGTCCATCTCCAGCGACGAGACGATATCGGCGCTGATGGTCCCCAGGGCCATCAACTCGCGGCTGCGCACTTCCAGGTCGCGCCGGATGTGCGAGACGGTGATATCGTCGAACGTGAGCAGGTACGCGCCGGGCATCTCGCGCACATCGTCCAGGGGTTGCAGCGTGATGTGCAGCATATGCTCCTGGCCATCGATCAGGACGGTGCACTCGCTCGTCCCGGTCCCGGCGTGCAGCAGGTCGGTGATGACAGCCTTGCACGGGGTATGGCGCAGCAGTTCGGAGACGTGCGGCAGCGTGATCGCGCTGAAGGGTTGAAGCCCCAGCCAGCGCAAGATCAGCGCGCTGTTCCACACCACGCGGTACTCCGTGTCGAGCACCATCGCGCCGCCGCTGTGCTCGCGCAGGATGGACTGGACCAGCGTCTCGAAGGGGATCGTTCGCATGGCGCGCAGCAGCACGCCGGTGATCAGCAGCACCGGCAGGGCGTGCCCCAGCGCGGCCACCGTCAGGCCCCAGGTTGCCCCGGCCAGCGGCGACAGCAGCCCGATCAGCAGGCTGAGCAGCGACGCGATCACGAACGGCAGCACCCCGCGCCACAGCGGCAGCCGGCGGTAGTGCAGCGCTGCGCCCAACACAATCGCCAGCGGCACCTGGCTGATCAGGATCAGCCCGGTGGACAGCCACATCGAAAAGGCGGTCCGGCTCAATATCCAGTGCAATTGATACCCGGTTTGCAGCGGTTGGACCAGCGTCTCGGCGCTGGTGGCTATCAGCCCGATCAGCACCGCGTCCACCAGGACCATCAGCCCTACGCTGATCGCCAGCAGCCAGCGCGCGTACTGCCGCACCCAGGCTTCGAAGATCATGCTCAGCAGGGCCAGCGGCAAAAACGCCATGTAGACCCAGCTTGAGAGCAGCACAATCCCGACGGCAGCGATCTCGGCGCTGGTCCGGTCGGCGGTGGTGCCCAGCACCACATAGCCGGCGGTGACCGCTGCCGTGCAGAACAAATAGGCCGCCAACACCACGCCCGAAATACCCTGAGGCCGGCGGGTCAGCACGACCATCGCCAGCGCGACGTAAACTGCAACCAGTAGAATCAGCGAATATGCCATGGCTTACTGTGGGACCCCGCACCGCCCCCGAATAAAACGTTAACCATTACCAGTTTACAATATTGTGGGGATTGTTGCAGATTATGCCGTTAGCAGCCCCGTGGCCGGGGGTAAAAAAGCGGTTAGGGTTCCCCGGCGGCGCGCGTGGTGCTGTTGAGCCGGTAGCCGCGCCCGCGCACGGTGCTGATAAACTGCGGATTGGACGAGTCCTGCTCCAACTTGGCGCGCAGGCGGCTGATCAGCTTTTCGATGCGGGCGTCGTCCACCTCGCCCAGGTATTCCTGGCCCCACACCGATTCGACGATCTGGTATTTGTCGCAGATTTTATCCAGCCGCCCATACAACAGCAGCAGCAGCCGGTATTCCAGTTCGGTCAGGGCGGCGATCCGTTCGCCGTTGACCCACACTGTCCCGGCGTCGATATCCACCCACACGCCGTCGGGCATGTCTTGCTGCCAGAAGCCCTGGCGGCGCGCGTAGTGCGCGAACAGGCGCGCAAACAGGCGCAGCTTGCCCGCTTCGTAGACCAGCAGCCCGCGCGTGAGCAGGTCGGTGCGCTGCTCCCCAGAGAGCGCCGCCACGCCCTGCGCCGCGGCCAGGGTCGCCGCCGCGCGTTCTTCGGGCAGTAGCTGCTGCCACAACTTGCCCAGTTCGATGCGCACCAGCCGGTGATTTTCCAGGGCATCCTCGGCCATGTCCAGCGCCTGCTGGGTATAGGTGGCGGGCGCGCCGGACTCGACCTCCATCACGACGTGCGCCACCGCCTGAATCAGCCCCGGATGGCCGCCCGCTTGCTCCAGGATGAACTCGCGTTCGGGCGGGTCCAGCGCGTCGTTGGCCTGGGTGAAGATATCGGCGGCCAGGTCGGTCGCGGCGTCCTCGTCCAGCGGTTGGAGGTGGACCTTGTGCGGCGTGAACAGCTCGACGAACTCCCCCAGGTCATCGCCACCGCCCACCGCGGACAGCGCTTGCAGCGTGGCGGTGACGTAGTTCAGGCGTTCGGCGTACTTGTCCTTGAGCGCGCGCAGGTTCAAAAACACGCGCTCGTCCAGCCCGGTCAGCACCGCGTCGAACTCGTCCAGCAGCAGCACCAGGTCGCGCTCGTCCTGGTCGTCCAGCAGCGTGATGATCGCGTCGTTGAAGGCCAGCGGGATCGCAAAGGCGGTGTTCGACTCGGTGACCTTCTGGTACAGCGCCTCGATGTTGTCGCTGAGCGTGTCCAGCACGGTGTCGGTCGTGGCCAGCGTTTCCAGGATCGCGCGCAGGATGACCTCGTAAAAGCCCTGCGGACTCATCTCCAACATGCGGTTACAGTCGATGTAGACGCTGGTCATGGGGCGACTGGTCGCCTGCTGGTAGGCCTGGGTGACCTGTGGCGCGCTCAACTGGCGCAGCAAGGTGGACTTGCCGAAATTGCTGAGGCCGACAACGGCGACCGGCTGCCCGGTGATCAGCGTTTCCAGGATGGCGGCCACATCGTCGGGCCGGATGGGGGTGGTGGTGGACATGACAACCAGGGTTACTTTCAGCACTAGCGGCGTAAATGTGCGTTACAGCGTGCCGGGCCAACAGGCAACAGGGGCGTAGAGTGTGCTACGCCCCCGACAGTACGTTGGCTGATGCCGCGCGGGTCGCTCAGCGTCAGGTGGAACTGCGCAGCTTGCGGGCCACGAAGACCACCGCGATCAAGCCGACCGCCGCGATGCCCAGGATGAACAGGCCATCCTCGCCCTCGAGGTCGCCGCCGCCGACATCCGGCATCACGCCCGTATCGACCAGCCTGGACGGGGTTGGCGTATCGGTGATTTCGGGCGTGGGCGTCAGCGTGAAGAGCACGGCCTCCGCCGTTTGCGTCAGGCGCATTTCGTCGGACACGGTCGGCGTGTAGGTCACGGTCGGTGTCGCGGTCGGCTCTGGATTCTTGGGGATGATCCATTCGACTTCGCCATCACGCGGCACTCTCAACAGGATGCCGACGACCCCGGTGTCATCTTCCGGACGGTATTCCGGCGGCAGCAGGTTGGCGTCAATCGTCAGCCAGTAGGTGCCCGGTTCCAGGCCGGAAAAGTCGAACTCGCCGTCGCGGGCGATGATCTCCCCGACCAATTCGTCGCCTTCGGACGCTGGCGTCTCGGTCGGCTCCGGCGCGGGGGTATCCGCTGCCGGGCTGGCGTCGGTGTCGTCGTCGACTTCCGGCGTGGGCGGCTCGACCGTTTCGTCGGCATCGTCGCCTGCATCCCCATCGTCATCCGGTTCCGGCGTGGCGGTCGGATCGCCGTCCTGCGCCATGACATCCACCGCGCCCAGCGCCACACCAGCGGCGCGCGGCACGACGCTCATGCTCTCCGGCGTGGGTTCGTCGCCCGCCGGCATAGCGTCATCGCCGGCATCATCGCCAGCATCGCCGCCTGGGGCACCGCCTTCGCGCAGCGTGAGCGTATAATCGCCCGCCCCGCTCAGGCTGGTCACCCAGATGGTATACTGCCCCGGCGACACCATGACCCCCTCGAGCACAATCCCCGGCTCGTCGTCACTGGTGGCGCTGGCTAATGCCTTGCCGGATGTGTCGTTCAGCGACATCATCACCTGCATGTCGTCGGCGGGGTCGAATTCGACCGTCACCATGCCGCTGGTCGTGACCGAAAACTGCCACAGGTCCGGCTGGATCGTGGTGAGCGTGCTCTGCTGGAGTTCGCCGACTTCGATCGTCTTCAGACTGGAGCCGGGATCGATGTCCGACGCACCCGGTTCGGGCGTGAGGTCTGCCGTCGCGGTCGCGCTCGGCTCCGGCGTCTGGGTTGGCGTGGGGGTGGGCGGGACTGGCGTGGCGATCGGGTCGAAGGTGTTGTCTGCATCGTCACGATACAGCCGGACCACGACCGTGCCTTCCGGCAGTGCGCCGTCTTCCAGCTCGAAGCGGCCCACAATACGCCGCCGCGCCTGTTCGGTGGCGGTGGCGATCTCGTTTTCCGCTTCCTGGGTCGCCGTCTCGTACCACTCGCGCGTTTGCTGGATGGCCGTTGCCTCGGCGGCTGTTGCGGTCGCGTTGGCGTTGGCGTCCTGCTGAATGGCGGTGGCGGTGCTGGCTACATCGGTCTGCGCGATGGCGGTGAGTTGTTTGGCCTCGGCTTCGGCGGCAGCGGTCCCGGTGGCGTCCCGGGCGATCTTGGTCTGCGTGACCGCTTCGATAGCCAGCTGGGTGTTGGCCACGCCGGTTTGCGTTGCGTCGGCGATGGTCGTCGCGTTGCCGATGGCGATCTCGGTGCTTCGTTTCTCCTCGTCGGACAGTTCGTCATCCTGCAGCAAGAAGAAGATCAACAGGACGCCGATCAGCAGCACCGCCAGCACGACGAATATACCTAAGATGATAAAAGTCCGGCTGACGCCACCTTCATCGGCGAGGCTCTCGTCTTCGAAGTCGAGCGTCAGGTCCTCGTCAAATGATGGTATTTCGTCCAGTTCGCTCAGATCGTCCAGGTCTTCATAGCCCATAATTTTCCTCCGCGTATATGGCGGTGTGACTAAACTCGCTTCCGGCTACCCCATGAGTTCCAGATTGGCCAGGGGAACCAGCCGCACTTCTCCGTCCGCAAACCGGACACTGGCGCACGGCAGCCGCAACCCATTGTCAATCACTTGGAGCATGTCCGGCAGCTCAACGACTTCGCCGGTCAGCCCTGCCCAGGGGGCGCGGGTCATTCGCACCTGGGTCCCAACCTGTAATTCTTGGACCAACTCCGGCGTCGGGGGCACATTGCCACCCGTCGGCAGCGGGATCATGATCTCCGGTCGCTCCCCGGACCAGCGATCAGGCACCGCCGCGTTAAAGGCCGCCTGTCGCCCCATGTTACTCTGCAACAGGTCATAAATCAATCTAGTGGCCCGGCGTTGTCCAAAGCCCTCAGTTAGTATTACAGGGAATGTAAGCCCCATTGCAAATTCGCGCAAGTCGGAGGGCATGCCCGGAGCCACCACCCCGGCCACCTCCTGCTGCTGCGCGACCAGCAGGTCGCCCTTGTTGATGGGATGGGGACTGATGATCACCACGTTACGATATTCCGAGATGCGCACGTCCAGCTTGCTGAGGCCGACGAACCCGTCTTCCGGCAGGAACCGGAACGCCTCGTAGCAAAACAGCCCGTTGCCCCAGGCGCACTGGATGATCGCGCCGTTGCCCGCAATTTTGACGTAGTGCGGCTCGACCTCTTGCAGTTCGCCCGGCACTTTGGCCTGCACGGTGACCACCTGCTCGCTGACCTGCAGCACGATCTGCCCTTCGTTGATCTGCGTGATCTGCCCGTCGGCGGGCGCGAGCAGCGTCCTGGCGCGACGCCCACGCCCCCGGCGCGCCAACTCCTGGCCGAACTGCACCTGATCGCCGACCTCGACGCGGATCATACGCGCCAGTTCCTCCGGGTCGGGTCGCCGCACCTTGAGCGCCTCAGTCACGTCCAGGAAGCGGTAGTCGCGCAGCAGGTCGCCTTCCAGCACGACCTGCGACGCTTCGACCGGCACATTAACGACCAGCGACGTCGAGCGCGGGAGGACGTGAGGCGGCAGGCGGCGCTCGCGGATCACATGTGACAGCCCTTGAATGACGTTGATCTCAGGATAATATGGCATCGGGGGCCTCCTCGTGGGGCGTGGCTTGCGCAAGCGGCGCGGCGGCTGCGGTGCCGGCCCCTGCCGGGCCAGCTTCGTAGCCGGTCATGGCGACCTGCCAGCGCCCGTAAACCTCGGCGCGGTCCTGCGGGCGCGGCATCACCAGCGGACGCCCGCGCGCATCGAACACGATGCCCGCTGCCCCGGCGGTCACGCGGCGGCGCAGTCGTCGTTTGCCGCCAAGCGACAGCCCCCGCCGCAGCCGGATGCGCACCTCGGCGGTGATGCCGGGCAGCACCGGAGCCATCCACAGGTCGCCGCCCTGGACCACCTCCTTGAAGACCTGCCCATTCGGCAGGCGCACTTCGACATGCATGGCGTCCTTCCCGGCGCGAACCTGCCCCAGCGGGCAGAAGGCCGGCCCCAGCCGGACCATGCCACCGGTTTCGAGCGCCTGGACGGTGATCAGCGGCTTGAGGTACGCGATCACGCCCAGCGCCGACATCATGTTGTGCGGGTCGAGCGCCAGCTCCACCACGCCGGTCGGCTGCAGCGCGTCCAGCAGCAGCATGGCGGAGATGCCGGGGTGCTGGGCTTCGGTCAGTACCGCGCCCGCCCCGATCACCGGCTGGAAGTTGGGCAGCAGCGGTCCCCGCCCCAGGTCCCACGCCGGGCGCGCTTCCTGCACCAGGTGGCGCACGATCTCGCGGGCGAGCGCCTGTTCGATCAACAAATCTTCGCGCGCGGCGGGGATCGTCATGGGGCGAAGCTGCTTGTTGTAGACATAATCGCGCAGCGCGCTGTGCTCGATCTCGAATGGCAGCCAGCGCGCGACCTGCTCCGGCGTGACCGTCGCCAGCGCGTTGAGGCTGTGGTGGCCCATCCCCAGGTCGGTACGGATGCGATAGTGCTGCTGCTGGCGCACCCCGGCCACGATCACGCTGTTGGCGCTGCCCACGTCCACGTACAGCGGGCCGACGCCCTTCTGCGGCAGTTCGCCCATGTAGCGCACCGTGCTCAGGTAGCCCTGCGTGGTGGGCACGACGCCGACCTGGCTCTGGCGGCCAATCTCGTCGAACCCGCCGGGGCTGCGGCTCTGGAAATCGTCATACACCAGCGCCAGCTCGATCTGGGCCGGGAAGAGCTGCTCGTCGTGCAGGCTGGGGCGCACGTTCCGCGCGAAGAAGACGTTGGTCAGCGGCGAGAGCAAGCGCCGTACCTGCTGGCGCAGCGCCTGGTTGCCCGCGTACAGCACGCTCGGCAGCGAGCCGTGCACCACCAGCGACAGCGCGGTTTGCACGCGCCGGACCAGGTCCAGCAAAATATCGCTCGCGCCGTCGTCCGTCCCGCCCACGATCAGGATCAGGTCGGGCCGGTCGTGCAGGATGGCATTGACCTGCTCCTCTTCGCTGCGCAGGTCGTCCGGGCTGAGCGTGTCGACGACGCGCACATAGCTTCCGGCCAGCACCCGCTGCCCACTCATCAGGCTGAGTTCCGGCGTCAGGCCCACCAGAAAGACCTTCATCGGACGCCCGGCGCTGCTGGTCGCCAGAAACTCGTCGACGCCATGCCCGGATGTTTCGGGGATGACGAAGGTGTGTTCCGGCTCCGGGCTGAGCAACTGCCGCCCGATCTGGGCGCTCATGTTTTCGGCGGCGTGTTCCAGGCCGAAGACCGCGCTGCCAATCGGCGGTTCGGCGGTGGTGCGCGCCCGTGACGAGGCCACCAGCCGGTACTGGCCCTCGACCAGATCGAACAGCACCAGCCGGGTGTGCACACTGCCGATATCGGCGATCAGCACCGAATTGATGTGCTCAAAAGACATGCGCGCCTAGCCCCCTATTCTATCGAGGATGAAGCGAAGTTGTTTGTCGACTACGTCGCCGAACACCGCCAGGCTGGTCAGGATCACCCCGCCGTAGAGCGCGCCCAGCGTCAGGCTGATGAACACCTGCCCGACCGCGCTCAGCCAGCGGAATACGCGCGCCTTGCGAAGCTGGCTGCCGCGCTGCACGGCGAGATATTGGAAATATACCAGCGTGGTCGTCACCCCCACCACGATGATCACACCGTCCAGGGTGTCGTCGGCAACCGTTTCGCCCGCGTCGCGCGCCAGCGGGATCACCGTGCCGGATACCGCCCCGACGACGGCGACCGCGATCCCCACGCCGAGGATGAAGGCCAGCCCCAGGTTGCCGACCGGGGCCAGCCGGGGCGACGATTTGAACAACAGCAGCACCCCGAACAAAAATGGCACGGTGCCCAGCACCCGTAAGGCGGTCATGGTCGAGGCGCTGCGGTCGCCCTGTTCGGCCAGCAGCGTCTCGTCCAGCCAGGGGACGACCACGCTCTCGGCGGCGACGATGACCACGTACCCCGCCGCCACGCCAACCAGCACATGCACGGCGATGCGATACAGGAAATTGTCGCCCAGCAAATAGCTGAACACAAACAGCGTCAGAACCAGCGACGCCCACCCGGCAATCAGGTCGAGTTTATCAGGAGTCAACGGCGTGACCTCCGTCGTATGAATACCCGCAACAAGTTAAAGCCCGCGCCCAGCGTGATCAACGCCGCCGCCAGCGCAGCCCCCAGGGCCATGCTGTGCCAGCGTGATTCCTCCGGGTGCGGTACGTCGTAATCGATGCCCTCCGGCACGGTGTAGATCGTGCGCGTCCCGGCATTGCGCGCCGCGTTGTACACATAAGCGTCGCGATACCCGGCCAGGTAGCCCATATAGGCTCCGTCGCTGGCATAGGGTACCACCAGCGGCTCGATGGCAGCGGTCACCAGCGCGATCTTGGGCAGCGGGACCCCGTTCAACTGCTCGGCCCACACGCGCACATCGTCGGACTGCTCGCCGATCACGACCAGCAGTGCGATGTCGTCTTCCAGGCTGGTCACGGCCAGGCCGGTCTGCTCGCCGCGCAGATCGGTGTCGAAGGCCGGATGCACCTTGCCATCGTCCTCATCATCCTCGCGCAGCGACCGTACCCCGACTGCATCGCCGGAGAGGTAGCGCAGCACGAAGTAATCCTCACCGGGGCGCAGCCGGTCCTCGCGGTTATCCTGCTGCAACCAGCGCGTCCCCTCGTCCAGCAGCGCCAGGGCGGCCCTGCCGGCGAGCACGTCGGCGGCCCCCGGCCCGAGGTTGGCCTGGCGCAGCGTGCGTTCGGCTTGCCACGCGCGCCGGGCGATCACCATGCTGCCGGTGTTGGCCAGCCGTGTCACCCCTTCGAGCGCCACGCTGCCCGGTGTGCCGGCGGCGTAGGCGGGCCGTATGCTGGCGCGGGGGGTAAATCTGCGCCAGCCGGTTTCGATGTAGCGGCGCGTATCGAGCAGCGCGTCATCCTCGGCCAGCCGTTCCAGCACGGCCTCGGCGTGCAGCGCGCCCGCCGGATTGGTGCTGATCGTCAGCGGGACGGCGCGTTGGGCCAGGACATCGCGCAGCACGGCCTCGGCCAGCGGGTCGAGTTCCCCGGCTGCCGTCGGGCTGTACTCAAACGCGACCAGCACCAACTCGTCCGGCGCCAGCGCCGCGACGGCTTGCGCCGCTTCCCGGCGCGCCCCGGCCAGGGCGGGCGGATCGTCGGCCAGGTGCAGCGCGTCGGTGGCGAAGGGGGCGATCAGGGCCACCAGCAGCAGCAGTGTCACCACCAGCCGGTCGGGCTTGAAGCGCGCCTGGCGGCGGCGACGGGGCGACGCGGCGTCTTCTTCTGGCACGACTTCGCCCTCTTCTTCCTCAAACAGCAGCCGCGCGGCGTCTTCGAACTCGTCTTCTTCGTCGGCGAGTTCTTCCTCTTCTTCCTCGGCCAGCAGGTTGAGCATGCCCTGCAACTGGTCGGCGCGCCGCCGCTGTGCATCGGAGACGACCAGCCCCTCAACCGCCATATCCGCCGCGTCGTAGGGCAGCACGCTGCTCAACACCGGCAGCACGCCCGACATCCCTTTGAGCGTGCCGGCTTCTGGGGGAGCTCCCGCTTGCGACGCGACCTTTTCTTGCTCGTCCTGGGCGGCCTGGCGGAAATCCTGCAACCGTTCCGGCAGTTCGTCCAGCGACCGCTGGCGGCGGCTGATCTCCACCCCGCCGATCGAGAAGGTGACCGGCAGGTCTTCGGGGCGCATCTCCTGGACCCAATCGGGCTGTAACTCGCCTTCGACCGGCAGTTCGAAGTCCTCCAAATCTAACTCGAGCGCTTCGACTCCGGGTTCCGGCTCCGGCTCCGGCTCCGGTTCGGCGGCGGCCCCTTCCTCGGTCTGTAGTTCCTCGCGGAACGCGGCCTCGTCGAACAGCGATTCGAGGTCGTCCATCGGGGCGATTGCGGTTTCCGGCTCCTCCTGCACGGCGGGCAGATCGGACCCCCAGCCCAGCAGGTCGTCAATCGCGCCGCTGTCGAGTTCGGGTTCCGGTTCCTCCTCTGGTTCGGCCTCGGCTTCGACCCCGGCTTCCAGGTCTACCGGTTCCTGGGGGGCCTCCAGGTCTTCGGGCGAGAGATCGCTCAACCAGTCCGGCTCGCCTTCCGCCAGCGACGGCTCTGGCTCCGCCGGTTCGGACGGCTCCGGCGCGCCCAGCAGGTCGTCGGGTAGCGGCAGTTCCTCTGCTTCCTCGTCGCCCATCTCGCGCAGCCAGTCCGGCGCTTCGTCGTCGGGGGCCGGTTGGGCCGGCTCCATCTGGGTGGGGTCGACCGGCTCGAAACGCTCGACGAAATCCTCGCCCGACTCGGAGAGCTGGCCCGTCTTGGCCAGCGCGCCCGGTTCGGTGGGCACAAAGTCGGCCATCCAATCCTCGGGTGGGGTTTCTTCGGCAGCTTTCTCTTGCTCGCCTTCTTCGGGCGCGGGCATCTCCTGGTCGAGGTCCAGGTCGGGGAAGGGGATATCGCCCGGTTCGGCCATCTCATCCTCACCGGGTGCGCTCGCCGCCAGCCAGTCCGGCATCTCGCCCGGTTCGGCGGGTTCGGATGGCCCGCCAAACATTTCGGCCCAGTCGACGTCCTGCCCGGCCCCGGCATCGGCCCCGGCGAACCAGTCCGGCACATCGGCGGGTTCGGGCGCTGCGGCCTCCTCGTCCGGCTCCTCGGCGCTCATCACCGGTTCGGCGGAATAGTCAATCTGTTTGAACCAATCGGGGGCTTCTTCCTCGTCCTGCTCGTCGAGGCCCAGGAACCAGTCCGGCACGAATTCCGGCTGCGCGGGTTGGGCGGGAGCTTCAGCCTCCGGCGTTTCCGGCGCTTCGGGGGCGGGCGCGTCCTGGTCCAGGCGCTCGAACCAGTCCGGCACTTCTTCCAGCAGGCGCTCCTCAGGCGTTTTCTGTTCTTCTTGCTCGCGCTCGATCTGGCTCTGTTCCCATTCATCGTAGGTCATGCCGGGCGGGATATCACTCGGCGCGACTTCCTCGGCCCTTTCGCCCTCGTCCAGCCAGCCGGGGGGCGCTTCGGCGGGTGCTTCTTCCTCCGCCTCGTCGACCGGGCGAATGCGGCGAATGCCGGTTGTGGGGGCGTCGGCCTCGTCGAGCCAATCCGGCAGGAATTCGCCCTCGTCCTCGGCGACGGGTTCCGGCTCCTCGGCTGCCGGTTCGTCGAATTCGTCCTCGGCGGCCTGGCCCAGCCAATCGGGCAGTTCTTCGGCAGGTTCGGCTTGCGGCGCGGCGTCGAATTTGTCTTCGGGCGGTGGTTCGGCCTCGTCGAGCCAATCCGGCAGGAATTCGCCCTCGTCCCTGGCGACGGGGTCTGGTTCCTCCGGTTTTTCCGCCCCGTATTCCGGCATCGGCAGGTCATCGAACGAGAAATCCTCGTCATCGACGCCCAACTCGTCAAAATCCGGTGCGGGCAGGTCCGCGTCCTCGTCCAGCAGGAACGCCAGGTCGTCCTCGTCTTCTGGTTCGGGTTCTGGCGCAGGCGGCTCACCCGCTCCGGCGTCGTCTTCGTCATCCTCCAGCCACGCCATGTCGGCCTCGTCGGAGGCGGGCACGTCCGCATCGGACGGCAGGTCAGTTTCACCCGCGTCGCCAAAAGCGCTCATCCAGTCGGCATCCTCAGCCGCCATGGCGTCGCCGGTGTCCGTATCCGGTGCGGAGGGGGGCGGTTCGTCGTCGCGGTCCGGCGACATCGCCAGCAGCCGGTCGCGCAGCGAGGGCGGCTGCTCCGGTTCGGCGGGGGCGGGCGCGTCGTCTGGCTCTTGCTCGAATTCATCCGCCAGATCGTCGAAGGTGAACTGCGGTTCCTCCGGCGTGGCGGGCTGTTCCGGCTCGGCCATCCAGGGCAAGGCCCCAGTCAGGCCGCGCGGCAGTTCGGGGATCTCGTCCGCGTCGCCCGGTTCTGGCTCGGCTGGCGCTTCGAATGCGTCCGCTGCGCCGCTGTCCTCAGGCGTGGACGGCTCCGCGGCCATGCCCGGCGGGGGCAGGGTGGGCGGTGCGCCGGCTCCCCAGGGGGCGGACGCCGCCGAGGGTTGGGGCGGCGGGGCCGGGGGACCACTGGCCGCTTCCCAGGGGGCATCCGCCGGAGTCGGTGACGCCGGGGGCGGCGACGCTTCCGCCGCATGACGCTCCCAGGGCGGCGGCTCGCTCCCGGCGGGGGGCGGGGTCGCGGGCTGCTCCTGGCTTAACTGATCCGCATCTGGCAGCGGGAGGTCGTCGAAAAAGTCGTCCTCGCCGGGGGCATCCGACGAGTCGTCGTCCATGCCCTGCAGCCAATCAGGGACCAGGTTATCATCATCGAAGATATTGTTGGAGTCGTCCGGCATAACTTTGTCCTGCTCTCTGTTAGGTTACCCCCGGTACGCGCGATCCTGTCCGATCAACACGCGCACACCGACCGTCACCGTGCCCAGGCCCACGCCGATCAAAATGCCGCGTGCCCCGGCGCTGACCGGCACTTCGACCAGCCACGCGCGCGCATCGGCCAGCACCGCGGCCTGCTCGAGGGGAATCCACCCCACCAGCATCACCACGACGGCTGCCGTAAACACGACGTGCCACACCGTCGCCCGGCGGCGCATCAACCGGTAGGCGGCAAATACCAGGAAGAAAATCAGAATGGCGGCCAACGCCGACTCGAGGCTGACTTGCACCGCCTCGAAGACCCGCACGCTGATCTGCTCGCCCGCCAGGTCACCGGACCAGATCGCGGCCCGGTCCAGGATGCGCACCACGACCACCGCCACCGCTACCGCCAGCGTCAGCAAGCTGTAGGGCCAGCCGTGCTCGGCGCGAACGAAGCGGCCCAGGTGCACCGCCAGCAAGTTGAACACGCCGGCCAGCACCGCCACTGCCGCAACCACCACCAGCAGTTGGACCAGGAACACAGCCATGATCGACGGGACGGACCCGTCGTCACTCAACAGGCCGATCAGGGTGATCAGCCCAACGCTGATCACCGTGACCGTCGAGAGAAAATCCAGCAAACGATGGCGTCTCACGCCGTCCCCCTCTATCTCCTAGAGCGCCGCCTGCAGCGCAGCCACCAGGACACCCACTATAACCAGCCAGCGCATCAACTCCAGGGCCAGCAGACCGCTCTGGTCGATGGCGCGCGGGTTGACATAGGCCGGGCCGACATATAATTCCTCACCGATCAACACCTGGTCGGCCTGCACAAAGGCGATTGCCTGGCCTTCCAGCAGATCGCTGTGCGCGATCAACGTCTGGTCGTGGCGCAGCGCGCCTTCGCCCAGCAGCGCCAGTTCGGCCCCGAAACGGCCCAGCAGCACGCTGCCGGTCACGTCCGCGTCCGCCGCCAGGCTGGCCGCGCCCGCCGCAAACGCCAGCGAGCGGCGCGTCGGGGGCAGCCACGCGGCGGCCCCGCTGCGAAAATCGTCCAGGTTTTGGCGGTACTCGTACGCCCGGCGCAGCGTATCCTGCGCCAGGGGCAGATTCAGCGCGTCGCTGAGCGTGACCAGCGGCGTGCGGTGGCTGATCGCCAGCCGTTCGGCCAGCCGGTACACCATCTCCGCCGCGGCCAGCGCGCTGGCCGTGCCCAGCGTCCCCACGCCGTCGCCACCAATGGCGAAGTGCAGCCGGTTGTCGCTCTCGACCGCGTCAGCAGCGGCAGCGGGCATGATCTCGTAGGCCGGAATCTGGCGCAAGATCAGCGATATCCGGCGCAGCAGCACGCGCCCGCCCAGGGTGGCCGCAAACGCGATCACCAGCAGCACCAGGGTTAGTTCTGCATTTTCCACGTTTCGCTCTCCGTCAGTTGCTCGCGCAGCCAGACCATGCCGCCCGGTTCGTCCAACAGCCGGGCCAGGATCGTGATCTCGTCGCGGGGCACAAACAGGCCCAGCGTCGGCTGTGCGATCCACAACACCTGCGCTCCCAACGGGCCTAACGGTTCGGCAGCCTCTAGCAAGGCCCGCACCAGCCCATCGAGACGCGCACGACGCAGCCGGTCGGCCCAATGGGCCAGGCGGCGCGCCCAATTTTCAAGCTCAGGTCGATGATCCACATACATAGTAACGCCAGTATAGCACAGCGGTGAATATGTCGAAAATCGTACAAGAGGGCCAGGTCACTTTCAAACCAAAAAGTACACAGAACCAATACCAAGTATTAATGTTTCGTGGAATTGCTTGACATCCCCCGGCTTTTTGCGCTATGCTGGGCGGTAACTTTAAAGCGTTAACCGGGACGAGTACTGGTGTCCCGACCGGTCCCAGGGAGCGCAGGCCACCGACTGCAAGCCTGCTTGTCCGGCCCACCAGGAAGACCCCCCGCGAGCGCGCCGCCCAACGGCCCGGCTCACTAAGCGGCGACGGCTGGCCCCGTTATTGGCCACACTGAGGACACCGCGCACCGCGTACCGGTGGGGGTGTCGAAGTTGGGTGGAACCGCGTGGAAAACCAGCCTCGCCCCAAGCCGGGCGGGGTTTTTTTGTGTGTCTCATACACTTGGCCCTCAAAAAATGGTGTAGTATGGAATTATATATCCATCTTGAGTGTAAGGAATGAAGGACCGTGCTGGTAAAACGTGTTTGGATCGAACAAGAACCACAAACCGACTTTAACCCGCACACTGACAGTGCTGATGTGTTGGTGGAAATGGAAGACGGCAAACTGTGGCAGGCGCATTTCGTGACGCTGGCGCACTTGCAGCAGGAAATGCAGCTTAGCCTGGAAGTGGCGCGCGACATGACGCGCGCCCTCGCGCCAACGCCGTTTCTCGCGCTAGAGACACCGCATGTCATTGTGGAAGTGCTCATCAGCGACATCATCGAAGATGTGATCGACAACCTGATGGCGCTCGGCGTATTCGAAAGTGTGTTTGTTGAGATGTCGCAGCCGGAGAAACTGGCCCAGCAGGGCCGAGGGTAGTGCCGATGGCTGACCCGTCAACTGGTACCGGAACTGTCACCGGGCGGTAGCCGCAGGGGCGGATTGTGCTGTGCCCTGCCGGCTGCTGCAGCGCGCCGGCAGCGGGGTGTAGCGCAATGTGCCCCTGTTGCCGCTTGAGGGACAGTTGCGCACCGGCCATCCGGGGCCACTAACTGGCATACGCTCCCCATACTTGTCATTGCACACTGTGATCGACGCTAAGGAGAAAACCCGACCACCATGGAACGTTACGAAAACAGCAAACTCTATCGCATCCGCCACTCGACGGCGCATGTCATGGCCCAGGCCGTGCTGGAGAAATTCCCCGGCGCACAGATCGCCATCGGCCCGCCGATTGAAGACGGCTTTTACTACGACTTCGACCTGCCGCGCCCATTGACCGAGGAAGACCTGGCGGAGATCGAAGCCCGGATGCGCGAAATCATCAAAGACGATTACAAATTCGTGCGCAAGGAAGTCAGCGCCGACGAAGCCCGCGCCATCTTCAGCGACCAGAAGTACAAGCAGGAACTGATCGACGGGCTGGAAGCAGGCGATGTCGACGAATACGGCGAAAAGACGGACGAAGACGTCGTGATCAGCACCTACACGCAGGATACCTTCGAGGACCTGTGCCGGGGGCCGCACGTCGACAGCACGGGCGCGATCAACCCGGACGCGCTCAGCATCACGTTCAAGCCGCCGGCGGGCGCGTACTGGCGCGGCGACGAAAACCGCGAGATGCTCACGCGCATTTATGGCACGGTGTGGGAGACGTCCCAACAGCTTGAGGAATACCTGGAGCTGCTCGAGGAGGCCAGACGCCGCGATCACCGCCGCATTGGCCAGGAACTCGGCCTGTTCACCTTCAACCAGGAGGTCGGGAAGGGCCTGCCGCTGTGGAAGCCCAGGGGGGCGGTGCTGCGCGATCTGCTGGAGCGCTTCCTGCGCGACGTGCAGACCGAGCGCGGCTACGAACCGATCATGACGCCGCATATCGCCCGCGTGGCGCTGTACGAACGGTCCGGGCACTACCCGTACTACCAGGAGAGCCAGTATTCGCCGTTCGATGTTGAGGGCGACCTGTTCATGCTCAAGCCCATGAACTGCCCGCACCACATCCATATATATAAGGATGATCTGCACTCCTACCGCGATCTACCGGTGCGCTACGCCGAGTTCGGCACGGTCTACCGCTACGAGAAATCTGGCGAACTGCACGGCCTGACGCGCGTGCGCGGCTTCACGCAGGACGACGCGCACATCTTCTGCACGCCGGAGCAGCTCGAAGAGGAGTTCGTGAAGGTCATCGACCTGGTGGCGTTCATCCTGACCGGGCTGGGGCTGACGGACTACCGCGCGCGGGTCGGCGTGCGCGATCCCGAAAGCGACAAATACGTCGGCAGCGACGACAACTGGAAGCGCGCGGCGCAGGCGATCATCGCCGCCGCCGAAAAACGCGGCGTGGACTTCACGGTCGAGGAGGGCGAGGCCGCCTTCTACGGCCCCAAGCTGGACTTCGTGATCCGCGACGTGCTCAAGCGCGAATGGCAGATCAGCACGATCCAGGTCGACTACAACCTGCCGGAACGCTTCGACCTGGAGTACGTTGGCGAGGACAACGAACGCCATCGCCCGATCATGATCCACCGCGCGCTGTACGGCAGCCTGGAGCGCTTCGTCGCGGTGCTGATCGAGCACTACGGGGGCGCGTTCCCGGCCTGGCTGCACCCGGTGCAGGTCATGCTGCTGCCCATCGCCGACCGCCACCTGGACTACGTGCAGGACGTGGCCGAGCAGTTGCACGCGGAAGGGCTGCGCGTCGCAGTCGACGATTCCGGCGACCGGCTGGGCGCGAAGATTCGCAATGCTACGCTGCAGAAAGTCCCCTGGATGTTGATCGCCGGGGACCGCGACATCGAGAAGAGCGCGGTCAGTGTCCGGCTGCGCAGCGGCGAAGACCTGGGCGCGATGCCCGTCAAAGACTTTATCGCCCATGTCACGCACATCGTGGACACCAAAGCACTCGAATTGCAGTAACCATCGCGGTGGGGCGGATCGACAGGATCGGCCCCGCCGTTTGTGGACGTTTTCCACCGCTGGTGTACGGGACAATGTGCGCTGGCGGTGGCTTTTTGCCGTATTGGCCCGCCCTTGATCCGTTTGCACACAAAGGCAGAACATCATCGTGGATGCATATACCGGCGAACTGGCCGGACTGGCGACCTCATTTTTCTGGAGCTTCACTTCGATCTTTTTCACATTGTCCGGGCGGGAAGTCGGCTCCCCGGTCGTCAACCGCACGCGGCTGCTGCTGGCGCTGGTGATGGTCGGCGGGCTGCATTGGGCGCTGCAAGGCCAGCCCTTGCCCCTCGACGCCGAACTGGAGCGCTGGGGCTGGATGGGGCTGTCGGGCTTGATCGGCTTCGTACTGGGCGATGCGCTGCTGTTCCAGGCGTTCGTCATGATCGGCCCGCGCCTGTCGATGCTGCTGATGTCGCTCAACCCGGTGATCGGCGCGGTGCTGGCGTGGGTGCTGCTGGACGAGACGCTGGCCGGGATGGAAATCCTGGGCATCGCGCTGGCGATCAGTGGTGTGGCGTGGGTTGTCTCGGAACGGCGCAGAGAGAACAACAACGGCGGGCTGCCGGACGTTTCGCCGCGCTATTACGTGCTGGGGGTGCTGTGCGGGCTGGGCGGCGCGCTGGGGCAGGCGTCCGGGCTGATCGCGTCCAAGCAGGGGCTGAGCGGTGATTTCTCGGCGCTGTCGGGCAATATGATCCGGCTCAGCGTGTCGACGGTGGCGATCTGGCTGTTCGCGCTGGCGGCGCGGCAGGCAGGCGGCAACTTCCGCAAACTGCGCGAGCATCCCCGCGCGCTGCGCTTCATCCTGGGGGGCGCGATCGCCGGGCCGTTCCTGGGCGTGTGGCTGTCGTTGATCGCGGTGCAGAACGCGCCGGTCGGCATTGCCTCCACCCTGATGGCCCTCTCGCCGGTGATCCTGCTGCCGTTGGGGCGCATCATCTTCAAGGAGCAGATCACCGGGCGGGCGGTGGCCGGCACGGTGCTGGCGGTGATGGGCACGGCGATCCTGTTCCTGGCGTAACCCCGCACTCGCGGCGCGACGCAGAGCGCGGTAGACTTGTAGGCCGTTGTGCTACAATTCCAACAAGAAATCGAAAATATGATACACTCACCTACTATGGAAATCATCCGCGCAGCCCACAACCTGACCATCGAACTCGGCCCGACCACCTGGCGTTTGTTCAATGGCGTCCAGGACCCGAACCAACCGGGGGTACTGGCGACGTTGGTCGACGCACGCGCCGGGCAGATCACCTGCTCCCCGGCCTTTGCACGCTCGCGCCAACTGCCCGCCGGCGGGCAGCTTGCCCCGGCGGACGTGGCCCGCGTTGTGGTCGGCTGGGCACCGGAGAGCCAGAACTGGCACCTGGGGCTGCTGCTGGCGGCCCAACCAGAGACCGGCTTTAAGATGCGCTGGTGTGGGCTGGCGAGTTGGCCGCGCGGCGACGCCGGGGAGCATGGCCCAAAGGCACGGCTGGTGGGCAAATCATTGGCGCGCATCATTGACCGCCCGTTTCACTTGATCGCGCCGCCCCGCACCCCGGTGAGCCACATCTCGGAAACCCAACCCCTTCAGCCCACGACCAACATGGCCCCGGTCACCGTCGACGAGCGCCCCGCCGCTCCGACCATCCCGTGCCAGGCCCCGCCCTTCACGTTCGGAGAGTGGGCTTTGCTGCGGATGCCCAACGGGCTGATCTGGCAGCGGCGGGCACGCTGGCGGCTGCAAGTGCTGGCGCGCAGCATCGGCTTTATGCTGATCGCGGTCGGATTCTTGCTGCTCAGCTTCGGGACCGGCTCGCCACAGATCAACGCGCTCGGCTTCGAAAACCTGGCCCAGGGAATGGCGCGCGTCAACCCGGAATGGCTGCCCACCTTTGGCGTGGGGATCGCGCTGCTGCTGTTTGGGCTGGCCGCCTATAACCTGTGGCGCTTCCTGACCGCCAGCGACGTGATCATCGATGCCATCCGGCGCGAGATTCGCTGCCAGAGCTGGCTGGCGATGCGCGCCCGCTGGCGTGTGCCGTTCGAGGCGGTCGACTACCTGCTCGTATCCCAAACCTCGGCCCAACCGCAGGGCCGCGAGGATAAAAACGCCCCGATGCCCACCTCCCAGCAGGTCTGGCTGCATGTCTATGATGGGCACACCTTCCGCGAACTGGTGGCGCTGGGCGAGGTCGAAGGGCGCAGCCATGCCTGGGATACGGTCCGCATCCGGCAGCGCAAGGAGGGCCGCCGGGCGTTGATCCTGAGTCATTACGACACCCCGGCCCACCATGCGGCCCAGGTGATCGCTGCGGCCACCGACAGCGATGTGTGGCTGGACGTGCGCTAGCGGCGCGTTGACAGCAGCTTGCCGGGCGTGCTACCATTCAGCCGCTTTGTATCCGGTAGGGGTGAGAGGCGTAGATGGCGTTTTTAACTGAGAGTCCACGAACGACGCGCATGGTGCTGCTGGCGATCATTTTGCTGACGGTGCCATGTTACTGCCTGGGCGCGGTGCTGCTGGTCTATGCGCCGGAGGACGAGCCATCAGCGCCCACCGCGACGCCCACCGGGACCGACGCCGCGCCGCTGCAAGTGCTGACCGACCGCGCCCCGACCAAGCCGCCGACCACGACGCCCCTGGCGACCTTTACGCCGCTGGGGGGTGGGCTGGCCCCGACGCCCACCCAGTTGTACATCGCGCCCACCAGCCCCCCGACCGCGTACATCCCGCCGACGTGGACGCCGATCCCGACGGTGTTTATCCCCACGCTCGCGCCGACGCTGACGCCGACCGTGCAGCCCACGAACACCGTCGCGCCGACCGTGACGCTGGCTCCCTCAGCGACACCAGGCCCGACCAACACCGTCGCGCCGAGCAATACACCGGCCCCGACGGCGACGCAGGCCCCGACCAGCACGTCTGCGCCCACCCATACCCCCGCGCCGACGAACACGCCTGCGCCGACCCTGACGCCGACCGAAGCCGAACCGCCCGCCTTCCCCACGCCGACCGTGGACACCGGCGGCTAGGCCGTTCGTTAATCTAGACAATTTATATGTGGATACGCTATGGACATCGACTTAACAGCACACCTGAAGACACTCAGCGAGGCCCCCGGCCCGTCCGGCTATGAAGGCCCGGTGCGCGCCGTGATCCGTGACGCCTGGGGCGCGCGGGTGGACGACCTGCACACCGATGGCCTGGGCAGCCTGATCGCCGTCAAGCACGGGACCGGGCCAGCCCCCCGCCGGAAGATCATGCTCAGCGCGCACATGGACGAGATCGGGCTGATCGTGGCCGAGATCCGCGACGGGTTTATCCGTTCCAGCACGTTAGGCGGCGTCGACTACCGCGCGCTGCTCATGCAGCCGGTGCTGGTGCACGGCAAACGCACGCTGCCGGGCGTGTTTGGCGCGGCCCCGCCGCACATGTCCCGCAGCCGCAAGAAATACCCGGACCGTTACGACCTGTGGATCGACGTCGGCCTGCCTGCCGGGGAGGTCGAAGCCCTGGTGCAGATCGGCGACGTGATCACGTTCGACGCGCCGCTGGTCGAATTGCAGGGCGAGCGTGTGACGGGCAAAGCGTTCGACAACCGGATTTCTGTGGCCGCCGTGACGCTGTGCCTGGACGAACTGGCGCGCCGCGATCACGCTTGGGACGTGATTGCCGTCGCGACGACCCAGGAAGAGCGCGGCGCATACGGCGCGACGACCGCCACCTACCAGGTTGCGCCGGATATCGCGGTCGCCATCGACGGCACTTTCGGCCAGCAGACCGGCGCCGGTGAGGACGAGAGCTTCACGCTGGGTGAGGGGCCGACGTTGGGCGTCGGGCCAAACTTCCACCCGCTGCTGGTCAAGACCATGCGCGACACTGCAAAATCGCTGGAAATTACGCTGCACGACGAACTGCTGCCCGGCAGCAGCGGCACCGACGCCTGGGTGATCCAGCTCAGCCGTGAGGGGGTGCCGTCGCTGCTGCTCAGCATCCCCATGAAGAACATGCACACCCCGGCGGAGATCGTCGACCTGCGCGACATTCGCCGCGTGGGGCGGCTGCTGGCGGCGTTCATCGCCGGGCTGGAGCCGGATTTCCTGGAGACTATCGCCTGGCCCACCAACGACAAGGAGCACACCGCATGAGCATCGACCTACTGCGCGAACTGAGCGAAGCGGTTGGCGTCTCCAGCAGCGAAGACGCTGTGCGCGACCTGATCCTGGCGCACATCCGCGATCATGTCGACGCGATCCAGATCGACCCGATGGGCAGTGTGCTGGCGCTCAAACGCGGGACCGGGCAGGTGCCGCTGCGCGTGATGGCCGTCGCCCACATGGACGAGGTCGGCATGATGGTGATGGGCATCGACAGCGACGGATCGCTGCGCTTCCATGCCGTCGGCGGGCTGGATGCGCGCATTCTGCCCGGGGCGCGGGTGCTGGTCGGGCCGGGCAAGGTGCCGGGCGTGATCCAGTGGCTGCCGATCCATCTCAACAAAAGCCAGGACACCGTGCCCATCGACCGGCTGCGGATCGATATCGGCGTGGGCAGCAAGAGCGCGGCGCAAAAAGCCGCCTCGCCCGGCGATCTGGTCACCTTCGACAGCAAGATGGTCGAGCTGGGGCCGGCGCTGCGCGGCAAAGCCTTCGACGACCGGGCCGGGTGCGCCTCGTTGATCCGGCTGGTGCAGGGCGACCCGTACCCGTTCGATCTGCACGCGGCCTTCACCGTGCAGGAGGAGGTCGGGCTGCGCGGGGCCAAAGTCGCGGCGCAGCGCATCGCACCGGACGCCGCCTTTGTACTGGAGACGACCGCCTGCCACGATCTGCCGCAGGACCCCGACGAGCCGGACCAGACCACCATCACGCGCATGGGCGGCGGCCCGGCGCTGACCGTCAAGGACCGGTCGATGGTCACGCATCGCGGCCTGCTGGGGCATTTGACCGCCACTGCTGCGGCAGAGGGCATCCCGTACCAGTTCCGCTCGCCGCAGCACGCCGGGGGCACGGACGCCGGGAAGATTCACATCAGCAACGCCGGCGTGCCCAGCGCGGTCGTATCGACCCCGTGCCGCTATCTGCACGGCCCGTACACCATCATGGATCGCACCGATTGGGACAACCAGCGCCGCCTGCTGCGCGCGGCATGGCACACCTTGACGCCAGATGTTCTGGCGCACGAGTAGAATCTGATTTTAACCCCTCCCCCTGGCCCCCCCTCCCCGCACGCGGAGAAGGGGAACTGTGGCACGAAAAAAGTCCCTCTCCATTTACGGGGAGGGATTTAGGGAGGGGTAAACCATAGCTAGCGAGGGATATTCCGTGAAAGACTTAATCAAGACATTGGCCGAAGCCTGGGGGCCGCCCGGGTACGAACACCACGTCCGCGCGTTGATCCGCGCCGAAGTCGAGCCGCTGGCCGACGAGGTCACCACCGATGCGCTGGGTAACCTGATCTGCCGCATTGGGGACGGCGGCACGCGCGTGATGACCGTCGCGCACATGGACGAGATCGGCGTGATCGTCAGCCACATCGACCGCCAGGGCTACGCCCGCTTTAGCAGCATCGGGACGCTGCTGCCGGCCACGCTGGCCGGGGCGCGGGTGCGCTTCGAGAACGGCGTGATCGGCGTGATTGGCGTGGAAAACCCCTTCACCCAACGGCGCAGCCTGCCCGCGCTCGACGGGTTCTTCATCGACGTCAGCGTAGCGGCTGACGCCAACGCTGAGGTGAACGTCGGCGATCCGGGCGCGTTTGTGGCCGACGTGCTGTGGCGGGAGGGCCGCGTGATCGGCAAGGCGCTGGATGACCGGCTGGGCTGCGCGGTGCAGATCGAAATGCTGCGCCACTTCAAAAAGCACGGTCCCCCGCCGCATACCGTGTACGCCGTCTTCAGCGTGCAGGAGGAGGTCGGCTCGCGCGGGGCCGGACCCGCCGCGTATGGCATCGCGCCGGATGTCGCCATCGCGCTGGATACCACCCCCTGCGGCGACCAGCCGAAGATCAGGCCGATGCCGGTCAAGCTGGGGGCCGGCGTGGCCATCAAGGCGCGCGACACCCGGCACATCGTGCCCGGCCCACTCAAGGACCTGTTCATTCAGCGCGCGGAAGAGGGCGCCATCCCCTACCAGATCGAAGTGCTGGAGCTGGGCAGCACCGATGGCCGCATGGTGCAGGTCGCGCGTTCTGGCGTGCCGACCGGCGTGCTGTCGATCCCGTCGCGCTACGTCCACACGCAGAGCGAAACCGCCGACCGGCACGATATTGAGGCGACGCTGGCGCTGCTGGTGTCGGTGCTGAGCCAGGACATCGAGTTGGAGGGGTAGGGGCGACCCGCTACTCCAGGGGGCGCGCGTCTGACGCGGGCGGTTCGTAGTCCGGCCAGATGCGCCGCCAGCGGATGGCCGGGGAGTCGCGCAGCAGGAAGAAGTCGTGCTGCGCCGGGGGGAACCACACCGGGACGTAGCGCCGCGTGTCGATCGGCGTCGCGCAGTCCAGCGGCACGCACGCTTCGTCCAGCGTTTTGTCCGGGGCCCACAATTCCATCACCACGTCGGGCTGCAATTCGCCAATCGAGTAGGCGTAGTCCCATTTCATGTGCCCCGGCTTGAGTTCGGGGATTACGCTGCGGTCCATCGGCAGGCGGGCGATCACGGGGTCGCTCTTGCCGAGCATGTCGATGTACTCGCGTTCGGCGAAGTACGGCACGATCCCCGCCCCGGCCAGCGCGACGCGCGCCTCGCCGGTCGTGAAGTAGCGCAGCCCGAGCGCCTGCTCGACCTTCTGGCCGTTCGCCCCGGAATCCAGCGATGGCTTGAACAGCAGCCACTCGTTCAGCGCGCCGGGGCCGTACGTCGCGTTGACGCTCACCAGCAGGAACAGCCCGAACGCCGCCAGCCCGCCGCGCACCGGCAGCGGGTCGCGCCCGCCGTCCGGGGTGGCAGCCACCAACCAGCGCTGGATCGCGTGCAGCGTGACCGCCAGCAGCACGAAAAACAGCGGCATCCCCAGGCTGACGTAGCGGTTCGCGCCGCCGTACCACTCCCACGCATCGCCGCCGACGTAGATGCTGTACAGCACCTGCCCGACCAGCAGCCACGCCAGCAGCCGGACCTGCCGGTCATGCCGGAAGACCAGCGCCAGCAGCGGCAGCGCCCCCAGCCGCGTGAACACGCGCAGCGTCACGTCCGCGCCGTGCAGCACGCGCAGCACCGGCGGGTAGCCTTCCATCTTCAGATAGTACGTGTTCGGCAGCCACTCGCCGTAATACCACACGCGCAAGGCCGTTTGCGGGATCATGAACATCGCCAATACCAGCGGCGCGCTGATCATGTGCTGCCGCCGGTGCCGCCGGTCGTTGAGGGCCATGAACGCGGCGTACATGCCGAACGGCACCGCCATGTCCATCCGCACCAGCGTGCTCGCGCCGAGCAGCAGGTACGGCCCGGGCGTGAAGCGCCGCGCATCCAGCGCACGCAGCCCCCACCACGCGGCGACGCTCACCGCCAGCGTCAGCACGCTGACCTCCGTGCCTTGCAGGCTCCACGTGTTCAGCGGCAGGTAGCACGCGGTGAACAGTGCCGCCGTCAGCGCGGCGTAGTGGCTGCCCGTCACGCGCCGCGTGATCTGCCGTACCACCACCAGGTTGAGCAGCAGCAGCAGCGCCCCGCTGGCCTGGATGAACAGGCTGGTATGCGCCACGTCGATCTCCGGCAGGTGGAACAGCGCCATATACCCGACCCACAGCGGGTTGGTGTAGCCTTCGACCTTCTCCCCGCCGGGATTCCACACCAGCCCGTCGCCGTTAGCCAGGTTGCGCGCGTAGCGCATCGAGATCATGGCGTCGTCGAACAGCACGAAGTAGCGTTTTTCCGCGCTGATCCAGGGCGTGGTGGGGTCGGGCGTGAGGACGGCGCTCGTCCGGGCGATGAACCCCGCCGCATAGAGCGCGTAAGCCAGCAGCAGCACACCAAACAGTAACGTCGTTTTCTTCATGGGCATCACGTCGTCACATCTTCCGGGGGCGGATACATGTCGGACCCAACATGGGGCGCATTATAGCCGAGGATGGGGGCCACTGCCATACGGGCGGGCGGCTGAGTGTGTGGGGCCGCGTCGCTTTTACCCCTATCCCCCCAGCCCCCTTTCCCCGCGCGTGGAGAAAGGGGGAGCCGTTCATCGTCACGCACACGTCACCAAAGTCCCTCTCCGCTTGCGGGGAGGGGTAAACCGGTCGCGCCAGATCGAGAATCATCCACGCCGCACTTTGCCCCGCCGGACCGTCGATCTATAATGGTGGTAGATTGGGCTGGCAAGGGGGCTTATGTCACACATCTTCATCAGCTACAGCAAGCAGAACAAACCCTACGCGCGCCAACTGGCCGACCACCTGCTCGACCAGGGCTTCGACGTGTGGATCGACGATCGCATCGACTACGGCGATCACTGGCTGCGGGCCATCATCCAGGCCGTGCGGGACTGCGCCGCCTGCGTGGTGATCATGACGCCGCAGTCGGCAGCGTCGAAATGGGTGCAGCTTGAGGTCACCTGGGCGCAGGACCGCTTCGGCAAGCCGGTCTTCCCCGTGCTGCGCGATGGCGGCAACTGGCCGATCTTCGACCTGACGCAGTACGTCGATTGCCGCGACGGGAGCCTGCCGGATGCGGGCTTTGTGCAGCGTTTGGCCGAGCACGCCCCGCTGCGCGACGATCCCGGCGCGGACGTGACCGAAGCCCCGCAGGACGGCACGCCGCGTCACGACGAACTGGACGCCGCCCCGCCGCCCCCGGCGGACGAGATCGACATCAACGCCGCCATCGCGGAATTTTACAGGCTGCGTGGCGACGGGGA
>DAOTUD010000122.1:0-12953 GCA_034437275.1 Anaerolineae bacterium | reverse complement strand
CGTTGAGCAGGCCGACGCCTACCTCGAAGCAGGCGGCGAAACCGACCTGCCCGAGAAGCAGTCCGTCGACTGCATCCTGATCACCCCTGAAAACGCCGACCGTGCGGTCAACTTCGAACTGCTGCCCGCTGACTAATTCCGCTTCAGCAGATCGCTAATCCCCAGGGAGTGCGCTGCGGCGCGCTCCCTGGTACTCTCAGGCCTTTCCACCGAAGGAATTGACCATGCTCCGTTCAAAATTGATTCATCCCGAAATACTTAAAGCGCTTGGCTCGGCAGGACACGGCTCGATCATCGTGCTCGCAGACGGCAATTATCCCTTCACCACCGGGGCCAACCCCAACGCCGACCGCGTCTACCTGAACCTGGCCCCTGGTATGTTGAAGGTCACGGACGTGCTGGCGGTGCTGGCCGAGGCCGTGCCGCTCGAAAAGGTCACGGCCATGATGCCCGACAACGCCCCGGAACCCGCGATCTATAAGGAGTTTCGGAAGATCGTGCCGGACCACGACCTGCAAACCCTGGGCCGGTTCGCGTTCTACGACGTGGCCCGCTCGCCCGACACCGCGCTGGTCATCGCCACTGGCGAACAGCGCACCTATGCGTGCCTGCTGCTGACGATCGGCGTTGTCCCGCCGCCCGAAGCCTGAAAACTGTTACGCAATACGAACCACACCGGGTAGCGCTGCTACCCGGCCTTAATTCAAGAGGAGTTACCGTTCCATGAGTGATATGACTCTGGGTGTTATTGTCGGCAACCGCGATTTTTTCCCCGACCGGCTGATCACAGAAGGCCGCCGGGATATCCTGGCCGTGCTGGATGAATTCGACATCACGCCGGTCATCCTGGATGAGGACGCCACCAAGCTCGGCGCGGTCGAAACCTGGGACGACGCGAAGCAATGCGCCGCCCTGTTCCGCGAGCACCGCGCCGACATCGCCGGCATCCTGGTGATCCTGCCCAACTTCGGCGACGAAAAAGGCGTGGCCGATACGCTCAAGCTGGCCGGGCTGGACGTCCCGGTCTTGATCCAGGCCTACCCCGACGACCTGGACAAGTTCGACGTAGACCACCGGCGCGATGCCTTCTGCGGCAAGATATCGGTGTGCAACAACCTGGTGCAGTACGGCTTCCCGTTCTCGCTGACCGAGCAGCACACCGTGCGCCCCACCAGCGACGAATTCAAGGCCGATCTGCGAAAATTCGCCGGGGTATGCCGCGTGGTGAAGGGGCTGCGCAGCGCGCGCCTGGGCGCGATTGGAGCCAGGCCCGCCGCCTTCAACACCACGCGCTACAGCGAAAAGCTGCTGCAAGCGCACGGCATCAGCGTGACCACCGTCGACCTGTCCGAGGTGCTGGGGCTGGCCGCCAAGCTGGCCGACGACGATCCGCGCGTGAAGCAAAAGCTGGACGCAATCCAGGACTACGTGCCCACCGGTGACGTCCCGCCGCCCGCCGTCGTCAAGCAGGCCAAGCTGGGCATCGTGATCGACGATTGGATGGTCAGCAACGACCTGGACGCGACCGCGATCCAGTGCTGGTCCTCGCTCCAGCACAACTACGGCATCAACGTGTGCACGCTGATGAGCCTGATGAGCGAGCACCTGCTGCCCAGCGCGTGCGAGGTGGACATCACCGGGGCGCTGACCATGTACGCCATGCAGCTTGCCTCTGGCCGCCCCAGTGCGCTGGTGGACTGGAACAACAACTACGGCGGCGATCCGGACAAGTGCGTGCTGTTCCACTGTGGCAACTGGGCCAAGAGCTTCTTCGACGACGACTTCACGATGGCCAACGCCGAAATCCTGGCGACCACGCTGGGCACGGAAAACACCTACGGGACGGTCGCCGGGCGCACGCCTGCCGGGCCGCTGACCTACGCGCGCATCACGTCCGACGACCGCCACGGGCGCATCCGGACCTACGTCGGCGAGGGCGAATTTATCGACGAGCCGCTGGAGACGTTCGGCAGCCGCGCGGTGGTCGATGTGCCGGGCTTGCAACAGTTGATGCACTTCGTCTGCAAAAACGGCTTCGAGCACCACGCCGCGATGAACGGCTCGCACACCGCCGCGATCCTCGCCGAAGCGTTCGAGACGTACATGGGCTGGGACGTGTACTACCACCAGCCCGCATAGGTTCCACCAGGATCCTGATTTCTCTCCCTTTTCGGCCAGCACAGTCTCGCGCCCTGAGGCTGTGCTGGCCCGTATCCCCCCCCACCCCCGCGAATCCGGTATAATGGCGCACGAAGGGAGGATGACGCATGGCCCACGCCACATTTCGCTTTTACGCCGAACTGAATCACTTTCTACCGCCGGCGCGTAAGCATGGTGACTTCACGCACGAGTTTTTCGGGCGCGTGTCGATCAAGGACATGATCGAATCGCTGAACGTGCCGCACACTGAGGTCGACCTGATCCTGGTGAACAGCGCGTCGGTCGATTTTTCGTACCTGGTGCAGGATGGCGACCGGATCAGCGTGTACCCGATGTTTGAGTCGTTCGATATCACGCCGCTGCTGCGCGTGCGCCCCAAGCCGCTGCGCGATCCACGCTTTGTGCTGGATGTACACCTGGGGCGGCTGGCCGCGCACCTGCGGATGCTGGGCTTCGACACGCTGTACCCCGAAAACCACGACGACGCCCACCTGGCGGCCATCTCCCGCGACCAGCGGCGCACCCTGCTCACCCGCGACCGGGGCTTGCTCAAGCGGAACATGGTCACGCACGGCTACTACGTGCGCTCGACCGACCCGCGCGAGCAGGTGGCCGAAGTGCTGCGCCGCTTCGACCTGTACCGGCTGGTCGCGCCGTTCACGCGCTGCATCCGCTGTAACGGCCTGCTGGCCCCGGTCGACAAGGGGGATATCATCGACCGCCTGCCGCCCAAGACCGCACAGTTTTACGATACCTTCCGCATGTGCGTGGACTGCGGGCAGATCTACTGGAAAGGCTCGCACTACGAGGACATGCTAGATTTCATCGAGGACGTGGTGAACAACGGGGAAAACAGCCCATCCGACACATGAGCTAATCCCCTGCGATGGGCAGAATCTTGAGATCGGTGTCCGTTTCGAGCAGGTCGGCCAGCACCCAGGCGGGCACCTGTTCCCCGTCATCAAGCACAGCCTGCACATAAATCCAGTTGGCGGGACCGGTGCGCCCCAGCAGCGTGACATCGGTGCCGGGCTGCACGGATTCGACCACGCGGTAGCCGGTGCCCGGCCCGGTGCGCAGGTTGACGTTTGCGTAGGTCGTGGAGAAGATCGTGCCGGTGTAGAGGCAGCCGCCTGTCTCCGGCAGTCCGGGCTGCTCCGGGCACAGGTCAGCTTCCACCAGCACCCCGTCGCCGTCGGGGTCACGCACCGGATCGACCGTCAGCGTCGCGGCGGGCGAGGCGACGGTCGGCGCGTCGTCCCCCTGGCTCAGCACGCCCATCTGGGCAGCCAGCGCGCCGCCGATCCCCAGGAAGATCACCAGCAGCGCCAGCCAGCGCCAGCCCTTCCCACGCCGGGATGGTGACGCTGCGGGGGGCGGATCGTGCTGCGCGGCGGGCATCGTGCCGCTGAGGTCGGTCTGCACCGCGTCCGGCCCGACGATGGCGGCGGCTGGGGGCGGGGGCAGCGGCGGCAGGTCCGCCTCCATCGCCGAGCGCGACACCATCGTGCGGAACTGCGACGGGGAGCGCGCATAGGTAACTTGCAGCGCCTGCTCGAGGTCGTCGGCCAACGCGGCCCCGCTGGCGTAGCGGTCCGCCGGCTCTTTGGCCAGCGCCGTGAGGATCACGGCCTCCAGGTCGGGCGTGATGCGCTGGCCCCACTCCCCCGGCGGGCGCGGCTCCTCAGAGACGTGCAGCATGGCGACCTCGGTCGCACTTTCGGCGTCGAACGGCACGCGCCCGGTGAACATCTCGTACAGGATGACGCCCAGCGCGTACAGATCGGTCTGGGACACAGTCGCCGCCGACGAGATGGCCTGCTCCGGGGCCATGTAGTACGGCGAGCCGAAGATCTCGCCCAGCGTGCGCACGTCCGCCAGCCGCGCCAGTCCGAAATCGGCCAGAAACACGCGCCCTTGCTGGTCGAGCAGAATATTCGACGGCTTCACGTCGCGGTGAATCACGCCGCGCTGGTGCGCAAAATCCAGCGCCGCACACACCTCGGCGACGATGCGGCTGGCCTCGCGCGGCTCGATGGCCTTGCCCGCTTTGCGATACGTCGCCAGCAGCGCGCGCAGGTTGGAGCCGGGGATGTACTGCATCACCATGTACGGCAGCCCGTCGATCTCGCCGTAGCGGTACAGCCGGACGATGTGCGGGTGCTCCAGCCGCGCGACCGCCTGCGCCTCGCGCTCGAAGCGCTGCGTGTAGGCCGAGTCGAGGTCGAGCGGGGCGTCGATCACTTTGATCGCCACCTGCCGGTTCAGCCGCACATCCAGCGCCAGGTACACGCGGGCCATGCCGCCCTGCCCCAGCAGTTGATCGATGCGGTATTCGTCCAGTTGGCGTCCGATCAGGCTCATGGCAGATTGTCCAATCTCAGGCGGGGCGACTGGCTGGCGGTCGTCAGGCGTTCGATATCTTTGACCCACCCATTCACCCCCAGCGCGTATGACTCCAGGTAATCCTGCGCAATCCAGGCCGCCAGATCGCGGCGGTCACAGCTCGCCAGCCGCGCGACATGGGGCCGGAAGTCGCGCAGCGAGATGTGCATGATCCCCGCCGCATCCGTGATCACGCCCCACACCAGCGACTTCTTCTCGTTGTCGTCTTTGGCGGTGGCGAAGCGGATCAGCGTGCTGCCCGGCGCAACCGCCCCAACGTTCGAGAACACCTCGCGCCCTTTGATCAGATCGTTGAGCATATCAAAGCGGCCCGGAATCTGGTCCAGCAGGCGCTGCAAAGGCGTCGGCATGTAGGCCAGCAGCTTGATCGTCCCCACGCTGGCGCTTTCGCCCTGCCCCGCGACATCTTTGGCGCGGCGGAAGACCTCGCCGAACCCGCCCAGCATCGCCAGGTAGCGCCGCAGCACGGCGTCGAACGCGGCGTAGCGGTCCGGGTCGGGATCGGCCTGGTAAGCGTCCAGGCTGGCCACCGCATCGCTGTGCAGGCCGAGCAGGTCCAGGTCTTGCAGCGGCACCTGGAACGTCATGGGGTGCAGCCGGTCACGCGGGGCGCGCACGCTGGCATCGACCGGGATCAGGATCGCGGCGGGCGGCTGGTGGGCCGGGTCGAGCGCGGTGAGCGCAGCTTTGGCGGCGGCTTTGCTGGCCTTGCGCCGGGCGGCCTGCTCCAGCGCCGCGACCAGGTCGGGCGGCGGCTGGTAGGTGATGGCGTGAATCGCGCGGTACAGCACCAACAGGTCGTTGACCGTCAGCCGCAGCGCGCTGTTCCGGCTGCGTAACAACTTGCGCAGCCGCAGCATTCCCTGCAAATTGACCTGCTCGGTTTCGGCGCTGACCTCGGGCGTCACGTGCGGGGCCTGCGCGACCATGCGCTGCTCATCGGGCGTCAGGCCCAGCGCGGGCGACACTACGCGCGCGCCCTGCGGCGATGCGGGCGGCAGATCATGCAAATACACCGCCCAGGCGATGGCCTCGTTCGTCAAAATCTCGGCCAGCGCCGCGCCCCACGCTCCGTCGAAGAAGATGTGCGACTGGTCGAAGACGAAGGTCTGGCCGGTGTCGAAGATCGTCAGCGCGTGGTCACCGATGCCGCGCTCCGCCTGCCGCACCGCGGACAGCGGGAGATGCTGCGGGCGCAGGTCGAAGTTGAGCAGCACGGGGGCCGCGCGCAGCCGGTCGAGTGCGGCCACCAGTTCCGGCCTGAGGTCGCGGCGCAGGCCCGGCAGCGCCGCCCGCCGGACCCGGGCCAGGTCGTGCAGCGGGGTCGGGGCGGCCCCGCGGTTGTGCAGGATGCCGGCCAACTGCGCGCGCACGGTCGCCACATCCGCCGGGAGCGTGCAGCCGGGTTTGCAGGCCGGGATCAGGTAATAGCGCCCCTGGAACACCACGCCGACCTGCGCCTGCGCCAACGGCACCGGCTGGCGAACCTCGCCGTGTACGCCCGGCTCGAGGTAGGCCAGGATCGACATCTGGCGCTTGTAGGCGGGCAGTTCGTCCTGCTCCGCCGCGTGGATGCGCGCCTGCCACGCCCGGCGCAGATCGTCCGGCAGGTCGCGCGTCGCCGCCTGCAAGAACGCCTCGAACACCCACCGCCGGTAGCGCGGGTAGGTTTCGTCGGGGGCGGAATCCTGGCCGCGCCCATAGGGCCGCTGCTTTTCCCAGGCGCGGTACGTCCCGGCATACTGGCCCTCCAGCGACGTGCCGGCGGTCACCGCGCGCAGCAGCGCAATATGCCGCCGTTCGCGCCATTCGTTTTCCAGCAGCGCGCCGTACTGGTGCAGCCCGTAGATGGCGGTCATCGTCCAGGCGGTCATGCGGTCGACCACATCCAGCCGCAGCCCGTGCCGGTTCAGCAGCGTGTCGAAGCCGTGCGTCTCGTTGGCGTGGCGGGCGGTGTCCTCGCGCAGCGCGTACTCGATGTAAAACTGCCAGGTCCCCTCCGGGAAGGCGTCGTCCGGGTCCTTGCCGACCAGCCGCAGCAAGTTCTGGTAGCCCCAGATCACTGCCGCCGGCCCCGCGAACAGCGCCCCGTACACCGCGCGGTCGAGCGTCTGTTCCACGCCGCGAAACAGCAGGTTCACGTCGCGCTTGACGGTGTTGGGCGGCGGCTTACGCCCGGAGAGCCGCGCCAGCCCGCTGAGGATCATGGCCGGGACGTTACCCGCCGGGACGACCTGCGCCACCTTGTTGATCACCGCCTCGACTTCCGGCAGCGACAGCTCCGACAGCTCGCGCAGCGCGGACGAGTTCATGATCGTGCGCAGGTTGGCGACGGTGCGGTTTGCGGCCTGGTCGTAATACTGCTGCTGTTGCTCGTCCACAGTTCCCCTCCACAGGTTATCCCCCGGTTAGTATAGTGTTGGCGTGCAATTCGTTCAACCCCGGATCGGTTTGGGCAGATTCATTTTACGGGTTAGCATTACCCACGTTTTTTCGATGCGGGAAATTAGCCGGTCCCCCCTCACCCCCCGGCCCCCTCTCTCACCCAGTGGGGCGAGGGGGAGTCACAGCGCGGGCCTGCTCCCCACTTATTGGGTAATGATTAGCCATTTACGGGGAAAAATTTAGGGAGGGGTAAACGACGCGCCATCTGCATGACAGCGTGTTGTGCTGTTCGTTTTGGACATGACAGGTTATTCGTGGCCCCGGTACGCCGGCGGCTATGGCGACCCGGACGCGCTGCGCGCTGAGATCGAAGAGTACGGGCTGTCGCAGGCCGGACGGGCGGCGCTGCTAGCGGCGCAAGCGTTGAGCACGACCACCCCAAAACAAGCGCGGGTCCCCCCGACCCGCGTTTGCCTGTAGTGTCTATTGGGCTGCCGGCGGCGTTTATGTCGCGCCGTCCAGTTCGTCGATGGCATTCTTGACCGTCTGCGCGCTGGCGTGCAGCTTTTCCCGTTCGTCATCATTGAGCGGCACCATGCAATTGGTGATGATCCCCTTGCCGCCCACCAGATTGGGCAGCGACACAGTCACGTCCTGCACCCCAACCACCTCCGGCGTCGGGGAGCACACCGTCAGGATCGAGCGCTGGTCGCGCAGGATGACATTGACGATGCGCGCCAGGGCGCTGCCGATGCCGTAGTAGGTCGCGCCCTTGCCCTCGATGATGTGATAGGCGGCGTTGCGCACCCGGTCGTCGATGTGCTGCCGGACCTCCGGCGTGATCTCGCTGCCTTCCACCACGCAGAACTCATCAAGCGGGATGCCGCCGATGCTGACCTCCGACCACGCGAGCACCTCAGAATCGCCATGCTCGCCCAGCACGTAGCCGTGCACATGGTACGAATCCACGCCGAGATGCGCACCGAGCAGAGTGCGGAAGCGCGCGGTGTCCAGCGTGGTGCCGGAGCCGATCACGCGATGGGGCGGCACGCCGTGCGCCGCCGCATAGCGCGCGGCCAGGTGCGTCATCACGTCGACCGGGTTGGTAGCGACCACCAGCACCGCATTCGGGGCATGTTCCAACACCTGCGGCACGACAGTCTGGAACACCTTCGCGTTGCGGCCCAGCAGTTCCAGGCGCGATTCGCCGGGCTTCTGGCTGACGCCCGCCGTGATGATCACGACCGCGCTGCCGGCCAGATCGGGATAGTCCCCGGCGTGCACGTTCAGCGGGTGCGAAAAAGGCACCGCGTGGGAGATATCAGTAGCTTCGGCTTCGGCCCGCTTGCGGTCCAGGTCGACCAGGATGATCTCGCGCCCGACGCCGCGCATCACCAGCGCATAGGCCCCGGTAGCGCCGACCATCCCGCTGCCAATAATACCGATTTTCATGGGATTTGCTCCTCCTGAGTGCGTGTTAGTGTATCCGGCGTGCTAGATGGGGTTATGCTAGATATCCTGGCGCGTGTGTCGATGGTTTACCCCTCCCTAAATCCCTCCCCGTGAACGGAGAGGGACTTTGGGTCCCGGTTTGTTTCCCCCTCTCCGCGCGCGGGGGGGGGCCAGGGGGAGGGGTAAAACTAGCATAACGCCCTAGATGTGGCTCTATATACGATTGTGACAGGTGCCGCGCCAAACAGCAAAACAGCCCCGCCCTCACACGCCCAACTCATCCAGCGCAAACCCGATCGCAGCAGCCGAGGACGACTGGCACACCTCGCCCGAACGCCATACCTGCCGCACCGCCGCCAGCGGGCAGTAGACCAGTTCCATCCGTTCGAGGTCGCCGTCATCCGGCGCGGCGACCTGCTCGGCTCCCTGCGCCAGAAAGTAATGGCCCCAGCCCGCCTCGCGGTTGGCGTTGGCGACGTACTTGCCCAGGAACGTCCAGGTCGGGGCCGCCAGCCCGGTCTCCTCGCGCAGTTCGCGCTGTGCGGAGACCAGCGCCTCCTCGCCGGGTTCGAGGTGACCGCCCGGCAGGTTGACCATCACGTCTTGCAGCCCATGTTTGTAGTTGCGGATCAACGGCACGCGGCCATCCACCGTCACCGCAAAGATCAGCGCGTAGGGTGGCATCTCGATGCGCAGCCAGTCGTCGATCACGCGGCCATCCGGCAGCCGCACCGCTTCGTTCCACAGCGTGAGCCAGGGACTCCGGTCCAGTACCAGCGTTTTGGAGAGCACCTGCCATTTTTCGTGTGATTGTCCATCCATCAAAAACACCTCCCGTGTGCATGACCGCCCCAGTGTACAGCACGCTGGCGTGTGGCGCGATTCCACCATACACTAAAGCATGAGTGACGGGCCTTAGTTTTGAGGATGACTATGCGAAAGCTCTACGTGATTGCGATGATCGTGCTGATGGCGGCCATCCTGGCCCTGGGCACCTACCAGGCCGCCGGCCAGACGCCGCTGCAAAGCACCGACGTGACTTATGTGCCGTTCGACAACACCTTTCCACCCGGCCCCTGGCTGACGCAGCCCTTCATGACGGCGGACGGCGAGCAGCACACGCTGGCCGAATTCGAAGGCCGCACAGTGGTGATCCACGCGCTGTCGGTGTCGTGCGAGATGTGCCTGGAACAACACCAGCGCATCCTGGAGAGCATCACCTTGCCGGCGCTCGGCGACGATGGCGCGCCGCTGCCCGACCAGCCGCCGCAGGTGATCGAGCGCATCGGGGACACCGTCATCCTGGCGCTGAGCGTGCGCCCGCCCGAACTGCCGCAGACGGTGCGCCGCCTGTACCCGCTGGAACTGGGCGCATATGCGCCGGTGATCGACAGCCTCGCGCAGGACGACAGCCAGGCCGCCTGGATCGCAGGCGTGGCCAGCCGCGAGATGGTGCGCATGATGGAAGACGCCTTCGGCCCGGCGATCAGCGAGCCGGACATGCTGTGGGTGATCGTGGTCAGCCCGACCGGCGAGGCACACCTCATGCCGGAGGGGATCATCAACCCGGACGATCTGCTGGCCGGCATCACCTACTACGCCGCGCCACCGGTGGACGTTGACGCCACCGCCACACCTGTACTAGACTGAAAACGGCGCAAACTATCCCCAAGGAGGGCACAATGGCAGTTCGCTCGCGTACGTTCTGGCCGGTGCTGGCCGTGATCCTGCTGCTGGTGACGGCAGCCCTGGCCTGCACGCTGACCACCGACGAGGAAGCGGAAGAAGAACCGACCGCCGTCCCCGCAACCGCTGTGGAAACTCGTGCAGCGGCTGCCACCACCGTCCCCTCCCCCAGCTCTGCGCCGCCGACCGATACCAGCACCGTCACGCCGCCGCCGACCAACACCGCCACGCCGCGCCCGAACCGGACGCAAACGGCGCTGGCCGTGACGACCCGGCCCCAGGCGGCGATCCAGGCCCCGGCCAACAATGCGCAAGTGCTGCTCAACACCGAGGTGCAGGTCTTCGCTGTCGCCACCGACCCGATCGGCGTGACCCGCGTCGAACTGCTGGCCGGGGATTTCATCGTCGACTCGCAGTCCTCCCCGCAACCCGGCGGCGAGACTGAATTGCAGGTGCTGCTGACGTGGCGACCGTCCAGTTCCGGGCCGCAGTTGCTGCGCGTGGTGCCCTGGCGCGGCAATGTACGCGGCAACCCGGCGTACGTGTGGTTGATTGTGCGCCCGCCGGAGGGCCTGATCGCGCCAGCATCGCCCCAACCGCTGCCTGGCGTGGCCAGCGCCACCCCCAGCCACACGCCCACGCCCTCCCCCACCCCGGACCTGACCTGCCGCGTGCAGATCACGGTCAGCACGTTGAGCGTGCGCACCGGGCCGGGCTGGAATTATGACGCGCGGGGCGTGGCCACCATCGGGCAGGAATACCCGGTGCTGGGCCGCCAGCTTTACCCGGCGCGTTGGGCGCAGATCAATTTCAACGGGCAGATCGGCTGGATCAACGAAGACTACGCGAATCTCCTGGGCGATTGCAGTGGTGTCGGTATCGCGCTGCCCCCGCCCAGCCCCACGCCGCTGCCGGACGTCGCCACACCCACCCAGCCACCGACCTTCACGCCGCTGCCGCCCAGCCCGACGCCCTTCATCCCGACGGCGACGCCGCTACCGCCCGGCACGGATACGCCTACGCCCACGCTGGAACCGTGCAGTATTCAGATCCGCACCGACGGAACGCTCGTCTACAGTGGGCCGGGCGCGGCGTACTCGCGCATGACGGTGCTGGCCGCCGGCCAGCAGTTCGCCGTGACCGCCATCGACCCGTCGCGCCGCTGGTGGCAGATTTCCATCGCCGGGACGTATGGCTGGGTGCACACCGACGACACCACGCAGTTCGGCGACTGCGCGCGCGTGCCCGAGGGCAAGATCCCGCCGACGCCGACCTTTACGCCCAGTTGGACCCCAACCGTCACCCCGTCGCTGACACCAAGCTGGACGCCGACGCCAACCCCGACCTTCACGCTGGTCCCGTCCGACACGCCCACCTTGACGCTGACGCCGTCCAACACGCCGACCGGCACTCTGCCCGCGACTGACACACCGACACCGACGGATACCCCGACCTTCACGCCGGAGCCGTCCGACACGCCGACGCACACGCCGACCTTCACGCTGACGCCGTCCGACACACCGACGCACACGCCGACCTTCACGCTGACGCCGTCCGACACACCGACGCACACGCCGACCTTCACGCTGACGCCGTCCGACACGCCGACGCCAACAGAAATCCCCAACAGCAACCCGGATATCCAGCCCGTCGACGACCAACTACTGCAAATCGGCGCAACGGTCGAGGTGGTTTTCACCGCCAGCGACCCGGACGGCGACATGCTGACCGCTGTCGCCATGTCGGATAACGAGGGTGTGGCGGCGGCCTTTGTCGCCGAACCGGGCCTCGTCGCGTTGACCGGCAACGGCCCCGGCACCGCCTCTGTGACCATTACCGTCGACGACGGGCATGGCGGCACGGCCAGCACGGCCTTTGCCGTCACCGTCAACGCCCCGCCCACCGTCCAGCCCGTCGGTGACCAACTGCTGATGCCCGGCGATGTGCGCGAGGTATCCTTCACTGCCAGCGACCCGGACGGCGACCCACTGACCGCTGTCGCCACGTCCGAGAATGCAAACATCGCCACTGCCGTCGTTACGGAACCAGGCATCGTTGCGCTGACCGGCAGCAGTCCCGGCACCGCGAATGTGAACATCACCGTCGACGATGGGCGCGGCGGCACGGCCCGCACCACCTTCGCCGTCACCGTCAACGCCCCGCCCACCATCCAGCCCATTGGTGACCAACTGCTGATGCCCGGCGACGTGCGCGAGGTCGAGTTCACCGCCAGCGACCCCGATGGCGACCCGCTGACCGCTGTCGCCGCGTCGCAGGATGCGGGCATCGCGACCGTGTTCGTGTCCGCGCCGGACCGCATGACGATCACGGCCAACAGCCCCGGCATCACCACCATCACACTGCAAGTCGACGATGGGCAGGGCGGCACGACCAGCACCACCTTCGCCGTTGAGGTCAACGGGCCGCCCGTGATCGCGCCCATCGCCGATCAAACGCTGCTGGTGGGGGATGTGAGTGACGTGGCGTATGATGTCTCCGACCCGAACAACGACCCGCTGACCGCCAGCGCCGCCTCGGACCAGCCCACGATCGTCGAGGCCACTGCTGCCGGACCGGGCCTGCTGAGTTTGCAGGCGCTCGCCCCCGGCTCCGCGACCGTCACCGTCACCGTCGAGGACGGGCGCGGCGGCACGGCTAGCACGTCCTTCGCCGTCACCGTCGAGCAGCCCAACCGCCAGCCCGCCATCCAGCCCATGCCCGACCAGGCGCTGCAAGTCGGCGACGTGGTCGACGTGCCCTTCACCGCCAGCGATCCCGACGGCGACCCACTGACCGCCGTCGCCGCGTCGGATAACCAGGGCGTCGTCGCGGCCTTCGTGGCCGGCCCCGGCACGCTCAACCTG
>DAOTUD010000121.1:0-14140 GCA_034437275.1 Anaerolineae bacterium | reverse complement strand
GAACGAGCGCAGGCAGTGGCCCTACGTTAAGCGACAAGGGTGTGTCCCACCCAAAAAGAGGTTTCTCATCTTGTGCGGTTCAAATTTTACGTGGCGACCTGCTCGCCACAACCGACTATTTGAAGTTGTAATCCGGCGTGACGTCGTGAATGCCGAGCTTGACGATATCCTTCACGGCGATGTCGGGGAATTCGGCGCGCATCGCGGCCACGTAATCCGGCGACAGGTCGTGAATGCGCAGTTGGGCCATGTCGCGGAGGCGCAGACCGGTTAGCCCGGCCTCGGCCAGCGCGGTGATGAATTCCGGCGTGATGTTGTGGACGCGCAGGTGTTCCAGGTCACGCGGGCGCAGTTCGTCATAGCCGAACGGACGCAGCGCCTCGGTCAGTTCGCTGGTGCGGATGTCCCAGCCCGGGCCGAAGTGGCGGCGGTGGCGGCGGCGGGCGTGATGCGGCGGGTGGGCGTGGTGATGGTGCCCGCGCGGACCGCGCCGCGATGGGCGACGGCTGCCGGCGGCGCGATGGCCGCGCCTGCCAAAGCGCACCGCGTCTTTGACGTCGTCGGCGATGTCATGCGCAATATCAGCGATATCGTCGAAGTCGTTGGCCTCGTCCAGCGCCTTGAGCAGGCGTTCGGCGTCGTCAACGGAGATGTGTTTGTCTTTGAGCATTTGCAGGATTTTCATGCGGTCTTCTGCCATGATGAACCACTCCTTTTGTGTTGTGGTATAATGGCAGGCAGATCTTCACATCAGGCAAGCCGCCGGATCAACGTTGGCCCGTTCCCGGCGGTTTGTCTTATGCAGGCCAGTTGGCCAGCATCTGCTCTGCCTCTACGATAGACAGCTCGCCGCGCTCCACCGCTTCCAGCACCTCGCGGCGCGTCGCAAAGCGGCCCGGGACGGGCGAGTCGGATGGGGCGGGCGGATCGCGGTCCAGCTTCAGTGTTTCGATCAGATCGTCCAGGCGACCCCGGATCGTCCAGTAGCTCAGGCCGGTTTCGCGCTCCATTTCCTTCACATTGCCGCGACAGGTCACAAAGATTTCCAAAAAGCGCAGGTCCTCCTCCGGCAGTTCGCAGAACGTGCAGCCCGTATAGCGGCCCCGGATCACGGTGTCGCACGATGTGCAGCTTAGTTCGGTGACGATCAGGTCGCCGCCGCAGGATGGACAGGTCGTTAACAGTCGTCGCATAGCGTCGCCTCCATTGCCTACAGTATATAAACTTTTGGGGAATTGCCAACAGAACACCAAAATTTTTTGTCTAAGCCCCAAAATACTTGGCGGGATGCAGCAGCGCGCTCAGCAGCAGCAGCGCCGCACCCGGATCGGCGGGCGGGGTGGGTGCGAACGGCAGCCGGTAGACGCGCCCGGCCTGCACCGCCGGGAGGTCTGCGTAGCCCGGCAGCGCGCTAAACACGGCGGGATCGTCCCAGCCCGGGGTGAGCAGAATCACGTCCGGGGCCAACGCGCGCACGGTCGGATCGTCGATCTGCCGGTAGTCGGCGAAGCCGGCGGCTGCCGCTGCGTTTTCGCCGCCCGCCGCCGCGATCAGGTCGGTAAGCAGCGCCCCCTGCCCGAAGGTGTAGCCCTCCGGCGTCAGGACCAGGACGCGGGCCGGAGCCGCGTCGCTGCTGAGCATGGCCGCCGCGCGGAGTTGAGCGTCCAGCCGCCGCGCCAGCCACGCCGCGCGCTCCCCCCGCCCGGTGGCTGCTCCCAGCGCGCTGAGCGACGCCCGCCAGCCCGCCAGATCGCGGTGGGGCGTGGTGCGGTAGATGGGGACATCCGCCGCACCTGCCCCGGCGAGCAGGTCGGGATAGGCCGCCGCGTACAGGTCCGGCAGCACCAGCAGATCGATCCCCGCCCACGCCGGCGCAATCCCCGGCGGCAGCGTGGTGATCGCCGCGTCCGGTCGCAGCGCGTCCAGCGCGGGGACCGCCCCCATCACCGCGATGTGCGCCGGCAGCGCGGGGACGGTCAGCCCCCGCCCGGTGTCGTCGCGCACGGTGCGCGGGAAGCCGTCCCCCTGCGCGCCTGCCGGTGGCAATGGCAGCGGCAGCAGCACACCCCCGATCAGCGCCAGCCACACGAGTCGTTTGAGCATGGCATACCTCCTGGAATATCGAGAAAAAAGGAAAACCCGACCTGCGGTGCAGATCGGGCTTGTAGTGTAAGGCTGCAGTGTTGGGCGTGGTGGAGCGAACTTACTCGGTGATGTCGAGAATGTCGATGTTCAGGTCGCTCTCGCCGAATTCGTCCACGAACAGGTAGTCGCGCATCCAGCCGTCAACGCCGTTGTAGGCGAAGTCGATTTCCCCGAAGGGAACGGCGACCTGCACCCAGGCTTCGGTCTCGCTGAGGCCCTTGGCGATGACGCGCGTCCCGCGCGGCAGCTCGGCAATCGCGGTGTAGATGTTGTCGTTCGGGCCGGCGCGCACGATCGATTCACCGACCGGCACGGTCGCGGGGGTGTAGGCATTGCCCAGGTTGACGTTCAGCGCGTAGACGGTGCCCAGGGCCGGGTCAAACAGTTCGGCCCAGTACTCGTCGACGGCACCCATCAGGTAAACCGGGTTGCCGGGGTCGAGAATTTCGATGATCTCGGCAGTCTGGTTCGGCTCAGCGTACAGCGCAGCCTGCGCCCGGCTGACATCCGCCTCAACCCACACGTTGGGAACTTCGGCAATGTTCGCGGCGACGGCGTAGCCCATCGTGCCATCCATCAACAGCACTTCGGCCCACTGGCCTTCCATGCCCAGCACATAGAGCGCCTTGCCGTCGGGGACGGTGGCGACCAGGTCCGACCCGGCCTGCGCTTCGGCAAAGATGCCCAGTTCGGGGGCGCGACCGGTGGCGACACGGCCCAGGTAGGCGGTGCCGGGCATCACGGACCAGTCCGACACGATCGACCAGACGGTCTGGCCGTTGGCGGTCATGGCATAGGCCCATTCACCGTCGGTGCCCAACAGGTAGGCGACGGTGCCATCTGGCGCAGCGCCCAGGAAGTCGGCGCCAAAGCTCGGCGCGGCGAACAACGAGGTGTTGCCGGCGCGGCTGGTGGCAACCATCACCTGCGGAGCCAACTGCGGCAGATTGAGGATGATGAAGTCTTCGACGGGCGCAAAGCCAACCCCGGCGTCGGCCTCAACTTCCAGCCAGACCCCGGTCTCGTCGGTCCCCAGGATATACACCTCGGTATAGGCCGGCAGTTCGGCTACGACTTCCGACCCGTCGTCAGGCAGCTCGTAGAGCGCGATATCGGCGGCGGTCAGGGCTTTATGCTCGGTGCCCTCTTGGGCAGTTACCAAGCTCAGGCCGCTTACTGCCGATAGGGCCAGGACGAGCAGTAAAATAAGAAACCGTTTTTTCATGATATTCTCCAATCGTCTTAAGTAGACACAACGCTGTGTACAGGCGTCCGGACAGCATACTGCTGTGACACGAAATATATTATACGCGATCTTGCGCGTCTGTGCAGATTAAATTCCGTCGATTCTACCAGGTTTTAATATTTTAGCCTCCCATAGCGCTGGCCGATCACCTGCTGGCCGGCCTCGCTTTGCATCCAGGCGAACCACCGCCAGTAAACGCTGTCGGCGGCGGGGGGTTGTGGGCCGATGATCAGCACCGGCAGCGGCAGCGGATACTGCCCGGCCGCGACCGTGTCCGGCGACGGCAGCACCGGCGCCCCTCCGGCATCACCGGTGAGGGCCAGCACGCGCACCGGCTGCCCGGCCAGCAAGTCCGCGCTGCGGGCCATGCTGATGTACCCAATCGCGCCTTCGTTCTGGCTGACGATCTCCACCACGCGCGATCCCGACAGCGCCAGCCGGGCGTCCAGCGTGACCCGGCGGTCGTGCAGCACCGTGCGCGCGAAGACCTGGGCGATGTCGGCCTCCAGTTCGCGGCTGACGACCACCACCGGCAGCGCCGGGCCGCCCAGCGCCGCCCACGAGTCGACCTGCCCCATGAACACGCGGCGCAGGTCCACCGTCGACAGCGCGGTGACCGGGTTGGCCTGGTGCGTGACGAGCGCGATGCCGTCCTGGCCGACGGGAGCGGCCCACAGCCGCACGTCGTCCGGGACGAAGCTCGTCAGCGCGAAGGGCACATCACCGGCCTGCACGCGGGTGTACAGCGTGGGCCAGCTCGCCGTGTCGCTCGTGACGACCAGCCGCGTGTCCGTGCCGGAATAGGCCGCGGCCAGCTCGCTCAGCAAGGGGGCGGTGGTCGTCGTGGTCAAGATGCGCACACTGAACGTTTGCGGCGTCGTGGTCGGGGTGTACACCGTGCCACGACACCCGGCCAGCGCCAGGCTCAGGATAACGATGGTGTGTTTGGCCCGCTTCATGCCTCCCTCTCATCGCAAGAGGGCCACCAGCAGACTCAGCGTGCCGAACACCGCGCAATACACCGCAAACCCAAACAAGCGCCGCTGCTGCAGCAGACGCATCAAAAACCGGATGCTGCCATACCCCACGAGCGCCGCCGCCAGAAAGCCGACGATCAACGGCCCCACCATGTCATCACCGATCGTTTCGGTACCTTGCAGCACGTCCAACACCTTTTTGGCCCCGGCCCCCATGATGATCGGGGTGGCCAGCAGAAAACTGAAGCGTGCAGCGGCGGCGCGCGGCAGCCCGCGCCAGATACCGGCGGCGATGGTGCTGCCAGATCGTGAAATACCAGGGAAGATCGCCAGCGCCTGAGCACAGCCAACCACCAGCGCATCCAGCGGGCGGAGACGAGTCAACGCGCGGTCCCCAGAATGGGCGCGCTCGCTGGCGACCAGCAGCAGCGCGGTCACCAGCAAAAAGCCCGCGGCCAGGGGCGGGGTTTCGAAGGTGGATTCGAACAGGTCTTCGAGCAGCAGTCCCGCCAGCGCGGCGGGGATTGTCCCCAGCCCGATCCACAGCAGCAGGCGGGCGTCGGGGTCTTGGGTCGAGTGTGTACGCAGTGCGCGTAAACCGGCACGTAACAGGGTCAGCCAGTCGCGCCAGAAATAAACCAGCACCGCCATCAGCGTCCCCAGGTGAACCACCACGTCAAACACCAATGGCGGTTTTTCCCAATCCAATAACCAGGGAACCAGCACCAGATGACCGGAGCTAGAGATTGGCAAAAATTCTGTTGCACCTTGCAGGATGCCCAGGACCAGGGCCTTAAGCAAGTCCTCCAAACAGTGATCCTTTCGTTGGTGTACGATTACGACCGACTAGACGGTTGGGATCGGTAGCTCCCCTTGCTGCGCCCCGACCGGTGTATAGGCGGCCAGGAACGCGGTCGCGTAGTCGGCAAAAGTGCCGTCGATGATCGCGGCACGCATCTCACGCATCAGCGTGAGCAGAAGATGCAAATTATGCAGGCTCAGCAGTTGGTGAGCCAGGATCTCGGAGGCTTTGACCAGGTGCCGGATGTAGGCGCGCGAAAAATGCATGCAGGTGTAGCACGTGCAGCCCGTTTCCAGCGGGGCGGGATCGCCGGCGTACTGCCGGTTGCGCATGTTGATCCGGCCCTGGCGCGTCAGCGCGGCCCCGTTGCGTGCCAGCCGCGTGGGCAGCACACAGTCGAAGACATCCACGCCGCGCGCGACGGCATGCACCAGGTCTTCCGGGCTGCCGACGCCCATCAAATAGCGTGGTTTGCCTTCCGGCATCAGCGCGGTGGTGTGTTCGAGCGTCGTGTACAGTTCCGGTTTGGTTTCGCCCACCGCCAGCCCGCCGATCGCGTAGCCGGGCAGGTCCAGGCTGCACACCCGCTGCACGGACTGCGCGCGCAGTTCCGGGAAGATGCCGCCCTGCACGATGCCGAACAGGGCCTGCTGCGCCGGGTTGCCGCTGCGGACGTGCTCCTCGGCGCAGCGATCCAGCCAGCGGTGCGTCCGCTCGACGGCGGCGCTGACCTCGGCCTCGTTGTCGGGGGCGGGGCATTCGTCGAACGCCATGATGATGTCGGCCCCCAGGTTGTGCTGGATGCGGACCGAGACTTCGGGCGTGAAGCGGTGCTGCGCGCCGTCGATGTGGCTGCGAAAGGTGACGCCGTCCGCGTCGATGGCGCGCAGTTCGCCCAGGCTGAAGACCTGGAAGCCGCCCGAGTCGGTCAGCATGGGGCCATCCCAGCCCATGAACCGGTGCAATCCGCCCAACTCGGCGATCAACTCGTCGCCGGGGCGCAGGTACAGGTGGTACGTATTCGCCAGCACAAGCGATGCCCCCAGTTCATCCAACTCGCGGGGCTGGACGGCTTTCACGGTGGCCTGGGTGCCGACCGGCGCGAACACCGGAGTATGGATCGGGCCGTGCGGGGTGGTGAATGTCCCGGCACGGGCCTGGCCTGCTTGTGCTGCTACGGTAAAGTCAAACATGGTATATCTTTTTTGAACGGAACCAGACTTATGTCCAGGCTCCTGACAGAATATAGGGCACCATTATAGCAAGAGGCCGGGATTTGGCGAATTGCGGGCAGGCGCGCGAATTGACAGCCCGGCGCTTTGTCTCTACACTTCCCGCATTGCGAATCCGCACACAAGGAGAGACGAACCCATGTCCGACGAGACGATTTCCCGCGACGAACTCGCCCAGATGATCGACCATTCGCTGCTCAAGCCGGAGCTGACGCGCGACGATATCGAGGCCGGGCTGGCGGTGGCGATCCAGCATGACGTGGCGGCGGCGACGGTGCGCCCGTGCGATGTGCCGCTGGCAGCCCAGCACCTGGACGGAACCAGCGTCAAGGTCAACCCGGTGATCTGCTTCCCGCTGGGCTACGACACGACCGACACCAAAGCCTTCCAGACGCGCCAGGTCGTCACGCAGGGCGCGGAGGAGATCGACATGGTGATGAACATCGGGGCGCTGCTCAGCGGCGAAGATGCGCGCGTGCAGGACGACATCGCGGCGGTGGTTGAGGCGGCGCAGGGGCGCGTGGTCAAGGTCATCCTGGAGATCGCGTACCTGGACGACGCGCAGATCGTGCGTGCCTGCCAGCTTGCGGAACGGGCCGGGGCGCACTTCGTCAAGACCAGCAGCGGCTTCGCCCCGTCCGGCTACACCATCGCGGCGCTGAAGCTGATGCGCGCGACCGTCAGCGACCGGATGCAGGTCAAGGCCGCACATGGCGTGCGCAGCCTGGAGGCGGCGCTGGCGGTGCGGGCGGTCGGCGTCACACGCTTTGGAGCCACCCGGACCGAAACGATCATGGCCGAATGGGCGGCGCGGTTCGGGGATTGAGCGCGGCTCAGCCCAGCCACGTGCTGTAAGCGTCGACGGCAGCCAGGATGCGCTCCAGCATGGCGGTGTTCTGGTCGACGGTGTCGATCACCAGGTGCAGCGTCAGCGCGTCGTCCCCGGTGTTGAGCGTGACGGATTCCAGGGCGGGATGCGTGCGCAGTTTCTCGTTGAGCGCCTTGAGCGTGGGGGTGTAGCCCCACAGCTCCTGGAAGATCGACATGGCGTCCAGGGCGGCGGTCAGTTCGTCGGGGTCGCGCGTGTCGTCGAAGTAGTCCTGGCCTTCGGTGATGATCGCGTTGCAGGTGTCCGCCTCGACGTGCAGCTTGTGGAGGGTATCGCGGATCGACTGCGCGTCCTCTTGCGCCTCCCAGTTCACCTCTTCAACCCACAAATAGGCCCACGAGATAATATACGACACCTGGTGGCGCAGATCGTGGGCCAGCACCAGCATCACGTCTTCCAGGGTATACGCCCGCAGCCAGGACGGGACGTCGTCAGCATCAAGCCCCTGACGGTACAGGTCATACCAGCGGTTGCGATCGTTGGGCCTCATCACGGTTATCCTGTTTCGATAGCTTGCAGAATCTCGTCGAGCGTGTCCGGGTCGGTCATGTAGCGGCGGATGCCGGCCAGGAAAGCAGCGCGCTGCGCGGGCGGCAGCCGGTCGGAGAGGTCGAAGGCCGGGGCGTCGCGCGCCAGCTCGGCGGCGGCGTCCAGTACGGCGTTGGGATAAACCACGTCCGGGTAGGGCGCGATGGCGCTGCCGGTGGCAGCCCAGGCGGCGGTCGTCTCCGGCGCGGTGAGGTAAGCCGCCAGTTCGCGCGTGAGGGGGTCGTCGTTGAACAGCACGATGAAATCCGCGCCGACCGCCACTTGCCGCGCGTCCCCGGCGGGCAGCAGGAAGAACGCGATCTGCTGCTCCGGCTCCAGGTCCGGCTGGGCGTCGAGCGCCCAGGCCAGCGCGGTGCTGGGCCCGGCGTTGAAATACGCACCCGGCGGCGTGGCGAACACGGCCTGCGCCGCGTCCGGCGGATCGCCGATCACGCTGGCCGCGAGGATGGCCCCGAAGTCGGTCCAGGCGGTGACCACGCGCGGATCGGTCCACGCCACGTCGCCCGCCAGCAGGTCGTCGAGTATGGCCGGGCCGTGCCGCTGGAGCAGCAGCGCCTCGATGATGTCGGTGCCGGGGTCGCCGGTCGTCAGCCCGAGCGCCCAGGGCTGGCGGCGGTCCTGGCGCATGGCCTCCGTCAGCGTGACCAGTTCGTCCCAGGTGGTGGGGCGTTCGTACCCGGCGTTGATCAGGTTCAGCGGGTGGTACCAGACCAGCCCCTTGGCGGTGAGCCGCACCAGCCGCCCGTATTCCGTCCCATCGACGGTCAGGCTGGCGGCCAGATCGGCGGGGTAGCCGTCCGGCGGCGGGCCGAGCGCCGTGCCCAGGTCCACGAGGTGATCGGCGTAGCCCGGCAGCAGCCCCGGCCAGGACAGCAGCGCGATATCGGGCGGGGTCCCGGCCTCAAGCTGGCGGGCGAGCGTCTGCTGGATGTCTGCGGCGGCGATCAGGTCCGGCTGGACGCTGGCCTGCGCGATGAACGGCAGCAGCAGCGCCTCGAAATCCGCGCGCTCGACGCGGCTGGGCCACTGGGCCACGATGCTCAGTTCGGTATATTGGGCGGTAGCGGGCCGGGCGGGGGTGGGGTGCGCGATCACCCCGGCCAGCAACAGGACGACAAGCAGGCAAGCGACACGGTGGCGCATGATGTTCCCTCCGGGCTGTGTAATATCCTGCGTCTGAGTATACGGGAGACGGACGCCGGCGGCAACATGTCGGGGCGCTTTGCAAATCCGCGCAAGTTGCGTACACTTGCCCGGTAGCGTCGATCCTGGAGCCGAAAAGCGGGAGGACCCATGCGCGGCACCATCCTGAACACCATCACCGTTCTGATCGGCAGTTCACTGGGGCTGCTGATCGGCCATCGCCTGTCCCAGCGCGTGCAAGAGTCGGTCGTCACCGGGCTGGGGCTGGTGACGTTCTTCGTCGGGCTGAGCAACGCCGGGGAAACCGGCAACGTGATCATCCCGCTGCTCAGCCTGGTGACGGGCGTGATCATCGGCGAACTGCTGGACATTGACCGGCGGCTGGCAGCGTTCGGCGGCTGGCTGCAGGCGCGCATCCAGGGGCAAGATGCGGCCCTGGTGGCTGCTCCGGAGCACGTCCCGGCAGACGGGGCCGCCGACCCTCGCGCGCGCTTCATCGAGGGGTTCGTGACGGCGTCGCTGGTATTTTGCGTCGGCCCGCTGACGGTCGTCGGCTCGATCCAGGACGGCATGGGGCTGGACAGCGGCTTCGAGCAGTTGGCGATCAAGAGCGTGCTGGACGGCTTCGCGTCGATGGCGTTCGCGGCCAGCCTGGGCCTGGGCGTGATGTTCAGCGTGATCACGGTGCTCACGGTGCAGGGCGGGCTGGCGCTGGCCGGGCACCTGGCCGGGGAGTTCATGAGCACAGCCATGATCAACGAGATGACGGCGGTCGGCGGGCTGATCCTGATCGGGCTGGCGCTGGTGCTGACGGATATCAAGTCGCCGCGCATGGCGAACTTTCTGCCGGGCCTGCTGATCGCGCCGCTGATCGTGGCGGTGGGCGAGGCGCTGGGCGTCAATCTGTACCCGGTGTGAGGTGGGCCAAAAGGGGCTGCGCCGGAATCTGGCGACCCCGACGCAGCCATGAGGGGGGAGGTGGTGCCCTGGGAAGTATGAAACTTCACAGGCATCTGCTTTCCAACAATACATCTATTATATCATCAATTATTGAGCGACAGCCCTGTGCTGGCCGGGCCGCAGGAGTTCAACCGGGCGGCCTTCTGCCAGGCCGATATCCCGGTTGACAGGCGCGTTACATACGCCGGGACGGCGTCCCGGCGCCAGAATCGGCGCGATTTCGTATTGCGTCAGCGGACACAAAGCAGTATTATCAAGCCGTTTTCGAGCCACTCTGTGAGCTACTGGTAGGGAGACAACACATATGACGAAACGTTTTGCATTGGTTTTGGTGGTCCTGCTGGTTGCCCCCATGCTGCTGACTGCCTGCGAGGAAGAGTCCAGCAACACGGCAAAGGATTACTACGAAGCTGTGCTCAAAGGTGAGAAGGACGAGGCGCTCAAGTATGTCTGCGAAGATGATGCCGACATGCAAGCCTACACCGAGTCCCTGATCGCGCTCTACGAAGCACAGGAAGTTGATGGGGACGAACTGGACCTGCAGTACGACATCGGCAAGGCGATGAACACGGAAGAAGTGATCATCACCGGGTCGTATGGCTACGGCGCAAAGGACGACGAACTGGAACTGGTCGCCGCCATTCGGGCGTCCCAGGTCGAAGATATGATCGACAAGCTCGATCTGAAGGCGGCGACTGACGACGCTGGCGAACCGTACTTCCTCAACGACAAGGGCGAGTTCGAGCGCGACGAGATGGTCGAGACGCGCGTGATCCTGTGGCTGGAGGAGCAGGATGGCGACTGGTGCGTGACCAGCAAATCCGAGTTTGGCGACATCGTCGAAGCTGCGATCGGCACGCTGGAAGGGGCTGCGCCGGATGCCGCTGATGACAGCAGCGATTCGTAGCCGGTAGGCATACAGACTGCCGATGCAACGCCTGGCGCACCGCCGCCGGGCGTTTTGCTATACGAGGGACGAAGGAGGTACAGGCGATGCGTATCCGGTGGGTGCTGCTGGGGGTGCTGCTGCTGGGGATGGGGCTGGCGGCCTGCAAGCGTGACAAAGGCGATCCCGAGGCCATCAGCCGGGATTTTCTGCTGGCGGTCTTCGCCGGTGATGCCGACCGCGTCTCGACCCTGACATGCCAGGATTACCGCGCCACGTCGGTCGCCTGGGCCGAGCAGGAGGCCGACCCCGTCGTGGAGGTAGACGCCGATCATCTCGCGTTTGAGACTGTGCAAAAGGCCGACAACTACATCAAGCTGCAAACCACGGGCGTGGTGACGCTCACCATGCCGGATATCGCGCCGACAGTGCGCTCGATGGAGGGCGTCAACACGCTGTACCTGACCCTGATCGACGAGGATGGCTGGAAGGTCTGCGCGGTCCAGGTTGCAAAGGGCGACCCGGTGGAGGTCGCGCGCGAGTTCATGCTGGCCGTGTGGGCCGGGAACGTCGACCAGGCCGCGATCCTGGCGTGCGGTGATTACCGGGCCGCGGCGGCGCAGTGGGCCGCGCAGAACGATCCGGGAGCCGGCATCGATGCCAGCCAACTTCGCTTCGAGGTGCTGGAAGAGACGGGTCGCCGGGTCGAGGTGGTGATGTCGGGTTCGGTCACGTTCGAAAAACCGGGCGCGGAACCGGAACTGCGCCGATTTGAGGGCGCGGATGCTGTCCAGTTCACATTGGTGGATGAAGACAGTTGGAAAGTCTGCCAGGTTCAGCCAGGTATGTGACGCGCCAGTTGTTCGGCATAGGCCAGGGCGTCGCCTGGGTCATCAAAAAAGTGGACCGGGAAATTGTATTCGCGGGTATCTCCGATCTGGTGGGATAGTCGTTGGTACAGCTCTTTCTGAAAAACCACCAGCAGGCGGTAGATGCGCTGATCCAACAAGAGATGGGCATGTTGTTCAATCTTATCCACATCGATGAGGCCGTCGAACTGTTGGGCATTGGCGACGAGAATAATGTGTGCGGGACCGTCATCCAGCATGGCGGCGCGTTCTTCGCGCAGAGTGTCGTAATCATCCGCTGACAACGTCCCGGTGTAGGTAGCAACCAGGATCGGCAGCGTGGAATGCCATTCGAATTGGACTGCCATGATGTATACCTTCCCATAAACATTTTGCGTGTATGTAGGGTAAGCCGAATTGTGTCACATCATAGAGCGATCTGATTAAAAGCGCAAATGAGGGCAGAAGCAGCGTCCCACAGGATGGGCAATCGACGCGGGCGACGGAACATCCCGCCGCCCATGCTGGGGTACGAGGCTGACGGTCATGGTGCAAGGGCGACCGCCACCGTGCGGCGCTACCGGCTCTTGCCGCCGAAGAACATCCGCCCCAGGAACAGCGCGCCGCCAATCGCCGCCACGCCGCCCATCGCCAGCAACTGCACCTCGCGCGGGTCGACGCCCGGCATCACGACCTCACCGTCGCCGTAGTTGGCGAACAACTGGCCCCACCTGGTGTCCAGCGCGGCCTGTACCCGCTTGCGCCCGACAAAGGGGTACCAGTAATAGTTGTGGTAGATGTTGCTGGCCGCGTAGCTCCAGGGCACCAGCGGCGTGCGCAGCAGCAGCCCCTCGAAGCCCTTGAGCCAGCCATGGTAGATCATCTTCTGGCCGGTCGAGGCGAAGGTCTCTTCCTGCACGAACCCGAAGCGCTGGATGTCCTTCAGGTCCATGCCGACGACCTCGATCGCGTTCGGATCTCCGACGCCCAGCCCGCGCTCGTGGCCCAGGCGGATGAAGTCCAGCGTCATCGGGTCGAAGCCCTGGAGGTAGGCGCTCATCGCGTCGATGGCGACCTGGTCCGCCGAGGCCAGCAGGATATTCTTCTCATGCCAGCGCATGGCGCGCGGGCCGGGACCGTCGCCGGCGAAGGTGCCGTCCATCACGGCGAACACGCCGCTGTGGATGTCCTGCTGAATCTGGAGCAAGTCGACGACGGTTTCATGGATCGCGGAGTGCGTCCAGTGGCGCTTGCGCCCCAGCAGACCGCCAAAGGCGTTTTTCATCGCGCCAGTGATGGTCGTGAAGACGTGCGTCTTGACCGTCGGCAGTTGGATGATGTTCCGCCCGTAGAAATCTTTGGGGATGTATACCCCCTCCGGGTAAATCCGGTCCAGAACCAGCAGCGGCTCTTTTGGCTCGTAGCGCACCCACTCGAACTGCGGTTCGTACAGGTGCCAGTTCTCCAGATCGTATTTGTCGGTGACGTACTTGTGCTTGTTGTTTTCCTCGCCGACGCACGCATCGACGACCACCGTATCGTTGTGCCCGGCGATCAGGCGCGGATAGCCGGCGGCCTGCAGCTCCTGGGCGACGCCTTCGATCTGCCAGGGCGTGCTGGAGCAGGCGGGATACCACGTATCCCACGAGATGTTGATCTTCAGGATGGTGTCTTTATCCTGGGGCAAAGCGTCCTGGTAACCGGCCAGGCGCATCACCTCGCGCACGTCGTCGACAACGGTTTCAGGCGTGGTTTTGATGATGGCAACTTTGCCCTTACCGGGGAATTCAGCCATAGGGTGTTTCGCTCCTTGCTATGCCTTTTCTGGGATTGTAACACATCCGGCGTGGATGGGGGGAGGGTAAAAATTGGGCCGGGGCCACGAATAACCTGTCGTGTCTGGGCTGGGCGGCGCGATGGCGCGCGGGGGAGGAGTCGCCGCCCGGTAGATGGCGCGTCGCGCCTGGTATAATCACGGTGATTGTGACAGGAGCGTGTTATGCCACTTTCCGCTGACGATATCCGCCGCCGCGCCGCTGCGTTGGGCTTCACCGACGTCGGGATCATCCCGGCTGCCCCCTCGCCGCACCTGGACGCCTATTTCCGCTGGATTGAGGCCGGGATGCACGGCGCGATGGGCTACCTGGCGCGGCCCGACCGCCAGATTCGCCGCCGCGACCTGAACGTGATTCTACCCGGCGTGCGGACGCTGGTGATCGTGGCGCTGGACTACGCCAGCCCCGCCCCGCCCCACGACGTGCTGCACGACCCCCGGCGCGGGCGCATCTCGAATTACGCCTGGGGCGCGGACTACCACGCGGTCATGACGCCGCGCCTGGAACAGCTCGCCGGCGACCTGCGCGCGGCGTCCGGCGGGGAGGTCGCCAGCAAAGTCTACGTCGACACCGGCGCGATCCTGGAGCGCAGCCACGCGCAGCAGGCCGGGCTGGGCTTCATCGGCAA
>DAOTUD010000120.1:0-9993 GCA_034437275.1 Anaerolineae bacterium | reverse complement strand
CCCTATCCCCCCCTCACCCCCCGGCCCCCTCTCCCACCCAGTGGGGCGAGGGGGAGTCACAGCGCGCGCTTTTCCCCTCGCCCCTTATATGGGAGAGGGGACACCGCCCGCCAGGGCGGAGGGGTGAGGGCAAAACTGGACAGTAACTTCTGCCGACCTGTACTAGATATCCTGGCGCGTGTGTCGATGGTTTACCCCTCCCTAAATCCCTCCCCGTGAACGGAGAAGGGCTTTGGGTCCCGGTTTGTTTCCCCCTCTCCGCGCGCGGGAAGGGGTAAAACTAGCATAACGTCTTATTGACAAAAGCTTGACGAAACAGCGTCTGGAAATACGCTAAGATAGAAAATAGCTTGTGCCAGCTATAGCAAACAAAGGCGCTCAACAGATGAATAACACGCTGATCCCTGCCGATAATGAACCGGTACAGTGTCCACGGTGTGGGGTGTTCTATCACCATGCGGCCAGCAGTTGCCCGCGTTGTGGGAACCATCCCCAGCAATCCATCCGGACAACGACACTAACTGTTTCGGCCCGGCCCCCCACACTTGAACAATCGCCAAGAAAACACTTCAGCGCGCGTGCCAGCGCCATGCTGCAATTTTTGCCGACCCATACCTGGGTATCGCTCGACCTGACCATGCCGATGGTGTTGGGGCGGGGCGGCGCGGGGCAGCGCGGCGAAGACATGCTCGACCTGACCAGCTTCGATGCGCTCAAGTGGGGCGTATCGCGGCGGCATTGCCAGTTGCAGCGGCAAGGGCAGCAACTCGTGCTGCTCGACCTGGACAGCGCCAACGGTACGCACGTCAACGGCCAGCGCCTCACCCCGCATGAACCCTACGCCCTGGCGCATGGCGACCAACTGACGTTGGGCGCGCTGCGCTGCAACGTGTTCTTCAACACCGGCTGATCCCCGGCTGCCTCGCCGATACTCGCCCCCTGGCCTCTGCGCCGTGCAGCGGAACCAGGGGGCGTTGTGCCTCTCCCCCGCTAGACCGTGATGTTATACAACACGCTCGCTACCTCGGTATCGAAGCGCGCAAAGGCCAGCCGCACCGTCGCCACCATCTGGTAGGCGTCGTAGTACGGCAGGTAGTCCATCGTGGCGGCCACCCGGCGGCGATAGCCCACGATCCAGCCGGGCCGGTACGCGCACACGACCTGCCCCTTGCTGTTGCCCGACGAGTCGACCTTGCCGTCGGCCATCGTCAGCGGCATCTCCGCGCTGACCAGCACCGGCACGCCGTCCACCTTGCCGATCTCGCCGGTGAGCACGGTGGCGTGCGGCCCGAACTTGTCGACCGTCGCCAGGCTGGTGTCGCTCAGCAGCGCGGCGTAGGTGCTGCCGTCCATGACGTAGGCGCAGTCCTTCGGGCGCAGCGCATAGCGCGACGGCATCAAGAAGCGCGTGGTGCGCAGCAGCGACACACTCGGCGCGTCCGACGCATCTTCGCCGTTGCCGGTGTTGGTGACCAGCCCCAGCTTGCGCAGCCCGTCGAACACCAGGTATTTGGTCGTGCTGCCCGGCGCGCCGTCGTCGCTGTTGATGTTGCCGGTCGCGCCGGTTTCGGTGTCGCCGTTGAGCAGCACATGGTCGATGGCGTCGGCCATGACGCGCAGCGCCTGCTCGCGGTACAGCGGGATCAGCGGGATGGCCGCATCCTCGACCATCTCCGCCGAGAAGCCCACGCGCAGCGCGAGCTTCTTGGCCGCCAGCGTGACCTTGCCGCTGCCGACCTGGCTGTCGGGGAGCGGGTTATTGCTGCCCAGCGACAGGTCGTCCTCGTCCTGCGTTTCGGGCACATAGTAGACCGTCGGGTCGCTGCCGGCGATGGGCAGCTCGAACGGGTTGGACGGCATCTCGATCACGCGGAACAGCGGCAGAATCACGTTGTCCGCGCGAGCCCGCCGCCACAGTTCGCTGGACCAGATGTCCGGCACCCACTCCGAGCCGTAGCCGGTGTTGTCGGTGTGCATCAGTTCGTCGGCCTTGACCGGCAGCGCGCGCACCGCGCCAGGGTCCAGGTCGCCCTGGTCGACCGCGTGATAAGCCTTGTGCGCCAGCTCGCGCATGAAGGCCGTCGTCGGGGACCAGTGGCCGCTGCGGCTCAGCCAGGTGTGCATAAACGCCATGTCGATCGCGTTGAGATCGGCGTACTTGCTGCGCACCGTGATCTCCGGTCCGCCGGACCGGGGCGCGTGCTGTGCTGCCGGCAGCCGCTTGATACCGTCGTGTGGCCGGTCTGAAAATTGGTTGTTCATCGTCCCTCCATCTCCCTGTGTGCGTTCGATCTGATCGGTGGGCAGGCCCAGCGCGCGAAACGCCGCCTTGACGGTGACCGCGTCGGTGAAGCGTGGCTCGGCGGGCGTGGGCGTCAGGCTGCCCTCGACAACCGGCCAGCGCCGGATGTACCCATCGCCGGCCACCTCGACCAGGTGCGGCAGACTGCCGCTGCTCCAGCCGAGCGCGCCCTGCTGCACCAGGTCCAGCACGCTCCGTGCCCACTGCTGGCGCAGGTCGAGTTGGGCCTCGACCCAGACGCCCCGGTCGTCGGGCTGCATGACCTCGATCTGCCCGATCATCACCGGGCCAAGCTCACCATCCAGCCCGTGATGGTAGAGCACCGGGCGGCGCGGGTACCAGTCCAGGCCGAGATCGGTGTCCGGCGTGAAGTACTCGCCGTGCAGGTCGCGCCGGGCACCGTCGCCCCACACCACCAGATAGCCGCCGATCCGCCCGCGGTCGTCGAGCGCCTTTACCGCGTACAGCGCGTGTCCTTGTGGCATCACACCTCCTGCCGCTATGTGTACGCCCTTCATTTTAGCACGGATGTTCGATTTGTCATGATCACTGAGTGCTCAAATTGAGTGCTGATTTCCAGCCGTGAGGGGAGTATGTGGTTGGGGAAAAGTGGCATGTCCGGGCAGGGGATTTACTCCAGTCGCGCCCGCAGCGCCTCCGCCGCCGCCAGGCCGGACAGTGCCGCCCCTTCGACGCGCGGCCCGTCGAAGGCATCCCCCGCGAAGGCCAGCGGCGCCACGCCCTCCGCCACCAGACAGCGCGCGGCGTGCGTTGCCACCGGGCGCGCGTAGCGCCAGCGGTGCAGGTGCCGGTCGTGGATGGTGGTGTCCGGCTGCTGGTGGAGCCGCAGCCCGGCTTCCAGCGCCAGCAGCGCCTCCCAGTCCGGCGCATTCCACAGCAGGCGGCTGTAGTGCGGCCCGGCGTGCACCGTGACGACGGTCGGCTCCGGGACCAGCCCCTTATGCCAGTTGTCCGCGATCCAACTGATCGACGCTTGGGGGCGCTGCAATCCGCCGGGGGGCGGCAGAGTCGTGGCGCGGTCCAGCCAGAACAGCCCGGCCAGGCACGGCGCATACGCGATGTGCTGCAAGGCGGCGCGGTCCTGCTCGGCCAGCGGGACCTCCCCCGCCGCCAGGATGTCCAGGCTCTGCGGGACGGGTGGCGTCAGCAGCAGGGCGCGCGCGGTGTAGCTGCCGCCCTTGTTATCCTGCGCCTGCCAGCCCTGTTCCAGTGGTTCGGCGCGGGTGATCCTGGCCCCCTGCCGAATATCGAGGCCACCGGCCAGCCGCAGCCCCAACTGGCGCATCCCACCGCGCACCGCGTAGCGTGGGTGCCCATCAGGCGGGGCGAGTCCCAGGCTGCTATCGCTCCAACCGCGCGACCACTCGTACACCACGTCATCCGCCTGCCAGCGCGCGACCCACGCCGCGAAGGCTGCGTCGCGCACGGTGAAGAACTGCGCCCCGTGATCGACCAGCGCCGGGCCGAAGCGGCGGCTGGCCATGCGCCCGCCGGGGTAGCGCCCTTTGTCGACCAGCGTCACCGTCAGGCCCACGTCGGTGAGCCGGTGCGCCGCCATCAGTCCGGCCATCCCGGCCCCTACGATCAACACGTCGCTCATGTCTGCTCCTTTAGTGCTGCACTTAACTATCGCGCAGATCGTAGCAGAAACGGTTGGGTTGGGGGGACTGCGCCGTGAAGCCGATCTCGACCGTCTCAGCGCGCAGCCCGTTCCGGGGCGGGCTGGTCGCCGGGAGCGGGGGGCGGCGGGCGTCGCGTGAAGATGTTCTGGCGCACAGTGAGCACGCCCAGCAGCGTCAGCGCCCCGCCGGACAGCAGCGGGACGGTCAGCGGCTCGCCCAGCACCATGATCCCGGCGAAGGCCGCGATCACGGGCGTGAAGTTGAAATAGGTCGAGGCGCGCGTCGGGCCGAGCGCGCCGATGGCGAAGTTGAACGTCAGGAAACCGCCCACGCCTGCCAGCATCCCGCTGTAGAGCAGGTTGGGCAGCACGCCGGTCGGGAAGCTCGCCGGGCGCAGCGTGACCAGGTCCGGCAGCGCCAGCACCACCATGCCCAGCGCCGTGAACCAGTACATCCACACCGCCACGCGCAGCGAACCCAACCGGTCCACCACCGGTTTCTTGAGGATATTGTTGGTCGCCAGCACCACCGCCGCCCCCAGCACCAGCCCGCTGCCCAGCAGGTCATCGGCGGAGATGGCCAGTTCCGCGCCGGACTTGCCCAGCACCACCAGCACCACCCCCGCCAGCGTGATGACGATGCCCGTCACCAGCCGCCGGTGGATGATGATCATGCCGAAAATCAGGCTGATCACCGCCACCCAGGTCGGCATGGTCGCGTTGAGCAGCGCGCTGTTGGTTGAGGTGGTGTAGTTCAGCCCGTTGAGCAGCAGCGCCTGGTACAGCACCGAGCCGATGATCCCCAACACCAGCAGCACACCAAAATCGCGCCACGTAATCCGCAGCAGGTCCCGGTTGAGGAGCGCCACGCCGATCATAAGCGGCATGCCGAGGGTGAAGCGGATCGCGTTGTAGGTCAGCGGGGCGAGGTCGTTCAGCCCGTCCTTGAGCACGATGAAGTGAAAGCCCCAGATGAAGATGATGATCGACATGCCGATATCGGCGCGTCGTTGGTGGTCGGCGGATGTGAAAAATTGCAGCAAGGTGGTTGTGTCCTGTCTGTATAAGCCTGTCCCCTGATTATACCGCAGTGCCCCACCGGATGTTATCGGCCCCTGCTGGAGGTAACCTGTCGTGTCTGGCTGGGCGGGCGGAGGGAGGCTCACCGAGGTAGGTTTTTAACCAATGGCGGCCCTTTTCCCCTTGTATGATGAAGCGAGGAGAGCGGGAGGGGGTGAGGGCCTGCAACCGCGAACCGTCGTGTACATAGGGCCTGGCCCCAGGGGGAAATGTGGCGAAATTCCCCCCAATGTTATTATGATCGCAACGTAGCAACTCACTATCCGTAGATACTCACAATATACAAGGAGCGATACATGAAACACCTGCTACGTTTTCTAACCTTAACCTTGCTCGTTACCGCGATGGCGCTCACCCCCGTGCTGAGCGCGCAGGCGCAGGGCGACGATGAGATCCTGTGCCAGGGCCTCAGCGACGCGGACTGCCAGATCGTGCTCGGCGCGTCCGACGCGATGGCCGGCGTCACGTCGTTCAGCGTGCCCGCCTGGAGCATCGACGCCATGCTCGATACCGGCGATGAACGCGTGGACTTCAGCGCCAGCGGCACTGCGGCGTTTGCCTTCACCACCGACATCGACCCCACCGATCCGCTGGCCGGGCAAGTCCTGCACCTGAAGATCGACCAGGCGTCGGTCAGCGGGGCGGACATGGATGACTCCGGCAGCGCCGAGATCATCATCACCGGCAATATGCTGTACGTCAACTGGGAAGGCGAATGGTACGGCGGCGAGCTGGCTGAGGGCGACATGGACACCGGCGACGTGGCCGAGCTACAGGGCATGTTGTCCGGCGGCGTTTCCCCGGACGACTTCGGCCTCGACCTAAGCAAAGCGATCACCACCACGCGCGGCGCGGATGGCGACGTGATGGGCCAGACGGCGGCCAGCTTCAGCACCGATGTGAACGTGATCGAGCTGCTGCTGGCGGTGCTGCAATCGCCGGACGTGGGAGCCTTGCTCAGCGAGGGCGCTGGCGACGATATGGCCATCCAGCCGGAAGAACTGGCGCTGTTGGGCGGGCTGTTGGTCCCGTTGTTGAAGGACAGCCAGATCGCGGTCGACCAGTGGATCGGCCTGGACGATAACTACGTGCACCGCCTGGTGATTGACGCGGTCCTGTCGCTGGATACGACGATGTTCGATCCGGATGCCGGCGTGATCAATGGCAGATTGTACTTTGAGTCCGACCTGGCCGACTTCAACCTGCCGGTTGAGCCGCCAGTCCCCGCCAACTACATGCCGCTCGACGAACTCGGGATGGAGCTTGAGGGCGTTGGCGACGCGGTCGGCGGCGTGGGCGACATGGGCATGTAGCCCCACCGGTTACGCGGTAAAAACACCCGGGGACGTCGCATCGTGCGGCGTCCCCGGCTTGTTTCACACCTCGTCGAAATCCCACGCGCCCCCGCGCACCTGCAAGCCGCGCCGCCCCTCGCTGATGATGCGGCCTGCGGCCTCGAGCTTCAGCAGATGGTAGCGGACCGTCGGCTCGCCGATCAGGCACGCGGCGGCGATCTCCGGGACCGAGGGCGACAGGCCATCGTGCTCGCGCTTGAACTTGACGATGTACTGGAAGATTGCTTCGCGGGAGGAGTCGTCGTTGTTCATGACGCCACCTCCGGCCCCCGGCACCCCACGCGCCGGGCGGCTGCTGTCCACAGGTTCATCACAACACCCCTTTTACTAGAACATATGTTCGTGTCCAGTATAGGCGGCCAGGGGGCTGCTGTCAACTGCCGGGCACGGCTCGAACGAACTTATACCCGCGTCCTAACCGGGGCTTTACGTTTGGCGCGATCACTCCGCCCGTTCGACCGTGAAGCCCGGCCCGGACGCGGCAGCCAGGTCGACCGTCACCGTTTGCCCGCCCCAGCCAGCGACGATATCATGCGCGCGCACCGTGACCTGCGTCACCCCCTCCGGGATCACGATCCCGCGTTGGCTGCGCGTGAAGGGCTGTTCGTCCACGTGGGGGTGCAGCAGCAGCCGCGTGAAGGGGTCGTCCGGGTTTGGCTTGACGACCGTGCCATCCGGCAGCACCACGTCCCACCCGTCGGCGTAATCCTCCCAGCCGGTGTCGGGATGCGCCACCGTGACGTAAAACGTCCATGTGCCGTCCGTGCCCTCGACCGCGCGCACCTGCGTTACATCCGCGTTTGCCGCTGATTCTGCCATGTCGCCTGCTCCTCCACAGCCTAAGCCAACATCCAGCCCGTCGATCCCGGTCACCAGCAGCATTGCATCGCTGCCGTCAGCCTGCATGACCTTGAGCGCGTCGGGATCGTCCGGGTGGCCCCGCCACAGCGACGCGATGCGCCCCTCCGGCAGCACACACGGCGAATTGTCGTTGTTGGTGTCCGGGCTGATCGCGGCGCGCTCGCCATCCGCCAGCCGCCAGATCATCGCGCCGCGCCCGTCGTCGTCCGCATACACGATGCTCCCGTCTGGCGCGAAATCCGGGTGATGCCGCGCCGCACCATCCGCCGCCATCTCCAGCAGCGTCGTGAAGCCGGAGCCGTCGCTGTTCACCGCGCAGAGTGTAGTCTGCGCCGCGCCGGTGGAGTCGTCGCCGCAGTCGAACACCACGTGCGACCCGTCCGCCGACAGCGCCGGGGTGCTGTGGTAGCTGAACGGGGAATCGCCGGTCAGCAGCAGCGGCTGCTGCCAGCCGTCATTCCCGCGCACCAGCGCCCACAGGTCGCGGTCGTGCGGCCCGTCCCCCGCCGGGTACACGATCAGGTCGCCGCCGGACGCCACCGCGCTGAAGCCCGCCGCGTGGACCGGTGCCTGGCTCCGGATGACCACCGGCTCGGCGCGCGATAGATCGCGGGGCAGCAGCGCCAGGCACGGCCAATCCGCGCACGCGGCGTCAAAGCGATCCGTGCTGAGCAGCAGCCACGCCCCGTCCGGTGAGACGTTCAGCCATTCGTCGTCCGCGCCCGCCGCCAGTTCGTCCAGCGCCGCCGAGACGTTCTCCGGCTGTGCGCCCGCCTGCGCCGCGATGCGGTACACATCGCCACCGGGCAGCGTGTAGGTGATCACGCCCGCCGCCGCATTATCCCCGCCGCCGGAGTCGCCCTGCGCCTGGGCGATCACGCCCCCGGCGACCAGCGCCACCGCCACCACTCCGATCATGAACCATACCCGTCTACGTTTCACTGTGCGCTCCTTTCGCTTGTTGATTAACGTACCCAGACTATAACAGTGGCCTGCACGCGCTGGTAACGCTACAATCAGGCCCCTTACCCGCTTTTGAGGATTTCAGAAAGAAAGCTTGTATGGCAAAAACCGCATTGATTACAGGCATCACCGGGCAGGACGGTTCGTACCTGGCCGAACTGCTGCTCAGCAAAGGGTACAAGGTCGTCGGCCTGGTGCGCCGCTCGACCAACTACCACTATCCCAACATCGACCACCTGATCGGCAAGGTCACGCTTGAATACGGCGATCTCATCGACGGGGACAACCTCAACATGATCGTGGCCGAGCACCAGCCCGACGAGGTCTATCACCTTGCCGCGCAGTCCGTGCCCGCCGACAGTTGGCGACAGCCGATCGTCACCGGCGAGATCACCGCGCTGGGGTCGGTGCGTATGCTGGAAGCCGTGCGCCGCCACGCGCCGGACGCACGCTTTTACCAGGCCACCAGTCGCGAGATTTTCGGCGGCGTGCCGCAGGAAGTCGTCGACGAGTCGATGCCGTTCCTGGCCAACAATCCGTACGGTGTGGCCAAACAGTACGCGCATGTGATGATGATGACCTACCGCAAATCGTACGATATGTTTGCGTGTGCCGGCATCCTGTTCAACCACGAGAGTCCGCGCCGCAGCCTGCACTTCGTGACGCGCAAGGTCACGATGGGCGTGGCCTGCATCCACCAGGGCATCGCGCATCCGCCGCTCAACGAGGTGGGCGAGCCGCTGGTCCGCGAGGGCAAGCTGTGGCTGGGCAACCTGGACGCGGTGCGCGATTGGGGCTATGCCAGGGAGTACGTCGAGGCGATGTGGCTCATGCTCCAGCAGGACGCGCCGCAGGATTACGTGATCGCGACCAACACGGCCTACACCATCCGCGATTTGTGTGATGTGGCGTTCGGGCACGTGGGGCTGAACTGGGAAGACTACGTCGCGGTCGATCCGCGTTTCCTGCGCCCGACCGAGATCGCCGCCTCGCGCGGGGACTATTCCAAAGCCAAGGCCGAACTGGGCTGGGAGCCGCGCACCTCGTTCGCGGACATGATCCGGCTGATGGTCGATGAGGACGTCAAGCGCCTGTCGTGAGCGCGCCGGCCCATACCCTCATCCCGCCGCCTGGCGGACGGCATCCCCACTCCCCTCCACTGGGCGCGGGGAAAAACACATGACACAACTCCCCCTCTCCGCGCGTAGTTCAAGGGCGGACAGGGGGAGCAGTAAAAGCGGCGGTCTTCCTCACCCCTCGACCACCACACTCTCCACGCCGAGCTTCTGCGCGGCGAACTCCAGAATCTCGTCGTTGATCGCGATCGGGTGGTTGGGGAAGTCCAGGCGCGCGCGGCGCTTGCCGCCTCCCTCCATGATGAAGCAAAACGTGTCGTGGCCGGGATACTGCGTCAGGAAGCCGTGCAGCCGCCGGATGAGCTGGCGGTCGCGGTGCGAATCGTCGGAACGCTCGATGATCAGCGTCAACTGCCGGGACTCTACCGGGGCGGCGGGTGCGTCCGGTTCGGCGCGGCGCGGCGGGCGCGAATGGCGGCGCGGGGCCGGTTTTTCGCTGCGCTGTGGGGCGGCAGACGTCGCGTCACGCGGGCGGGCGGCGGGGGCTTGCGGCGCGTTGAGCCGTCCTGCCGCGTCATAGGCCGGGGCAGGCTCGCGGGCCGGGGGTGCGTCGGCTTCGTCCGCCCACTCTGGCACCGGCACCCAGCGATCCTCCTCCAGCCAGCCGGGCGGTTCCTCGGCGGGGGCGGGCGGCGGCTCCAGGGGGGGGGCGGT